>NZ_CP092827.1:2792500-3097142 GCF_022533585.1 Pseudomonas sp. LS.1a | reverse complement strand
CCCCGCTCGCATCAATGCCGAACTGTCCCGCGATCCACTGATGGCCTGCCTGATACAGCAGCGCCCAGGCCTGCGCGTGCCACAAGGCTGGGACGCCTGTGAGCAGGCCATGCGCACTGTGCTGGGCCAGCAGGTCAGTGTGGCCGGGGCAATGATCCTGGCCGGCCGCCTGGTGCAACGCCACGGCGTGGCCCTGCGCCGGTCCGCACCGGGCCTGAGCCATGTGTTCCCGGCGCTGCCGGTATTGGCAACTGCGCAGTTCGACGGCATGGGCATGCCGCGGGCGCGCGCTGCCACCCTGGGCACGCTGGCCAGTGCCTTGCTGGCCGAACCGGGGCTGCTACGCAGCGGGCAGGTGCTGGACGAATTGCTACGCAACCTGTGCCAACTCAAGGGTATCGGCCCCTGGAGCGCGCACTACCTGGCGCTGCGCCAGGCCGGCGCGGCCGATGCCTTGCCGCTGGGCGACGTGGCGCTGGTCAAGGCGTTGCGCTTGCTCGAAGGCGATGACGCCCAACTGGCGCAAAGAGCCCTGGCCTGGCGACCGTGGCGGGCCTATGCGGCCCAGCACCTGTGGGCATCGCTGGGGCCTGCCGGGACCGCTCGTCGTTAAGTCTGCCATTGCGTTCGAACCCTCCGCCTGCGCAAGCGATCTTCCACTAAGGTGCTAGAGGATTCCCCGCACGATCATTGCCCCGGCGCATGGACGCCTGCCCGGGCATGCGCAATATCAATTGGCGCCTCGCCTGACAAAGGCGTACTCACACAACAGGCCATCCCACAGAGAGGGTCGTACCATGTCGTTGATAGGAGTTTCGATGCTAGAAATGCGGCAGATGATCGAGCAGGCCTGCCTGCCCGACCGTTGTGAAGTCAGCTGCCCGGACGGCGCCAACCTGACCATCCGCCTGGGTCAGGGCCAGAGTCTCGATGAGGGCGTGACCCTGAGCGGGGTTCCGCTGCAAAGCCTCAACAGTTGCCGTGACCTGGTCAACCTGGTCGGGCAGCTGCACGCGCTGCGTGACAGCCACCCGGCGCCGCTCAAGGCGATTGCCTGAGCACGCCCACCGCGCCCTGCTCAGCCCACAGGCTGGCCGGGCGCATCTATCCGCCAGTTGTGCGGCACTGCCCATGCTCAGGCACACTCGCTGATCGCCTCACTGCAGCTCCAGCAGCAGGTTCAGGCCGCCATCACCGCATTTTCCCTGGTCGCGGACCACACCGTGGTAGCTGCGCCCGTCCCAGACAAAGGCCACGCTGTGGGCACGGTCAACCTTGTCAGGCAACGGCGGGCAGATGTGCAGGCGCAGCCCCGGCCGGCCTTGCAGGTTGAGGGCGGCGAGCTGGCATTGGCACACCACGCTCTGCGCCACCGGGCCGAACAGGGTGTCGCGTACGTAATCGAGTTGCAGCGAGGCATTGGGCGCGCGGCAGGGCATTTTCATAGGCGCGCGGCTCCGCTGTGTAGGGTCGGGGAACAGGGCTTGCAGGGCATGCTGGGCTCCAGGCTGAAGAGGGCGTGGCTTATCGTTTGAAGCTTGCCTGGCCAAGATGTTCAACGTGTTTCATGTGCGTTCATCCTGTTTGCGCCGGGTGACGGAGCGCGGGGCCGATTCAGCCACCGGCCTTGCGCAAGGTCAGGTTGATCCGCCGCTCGCCCAGGCGCGGATGCACGCCAGGCTTGATCGGCAGCACGCCGTGAAAGCGCAAGCGGTCTTCGCCACCCCAGACCAACACATCGCCATGGCTCAGCGGGATGCGCCGGGTCTTGTCGACGCGCTGCAGGCCACCGAACAGGAACACCGCCGGAAGCCCCAGCGACACGGACACGATCGGCTGGCCGAAGTCCTGCTCGTCGCGGTCCTGGTGCAGGCTCAGGCGGGTACCCGGCAGGTAATGGTTGACCAGGCAGGCGTCCGGCACGAAATCGTCGAACCCGGCCATGGCCGCGGCGCGGGCGGCCAGGTCGAGCAACACTGGGGGCAGGGCAGGCCACGGTTTGCCGCTGAGCGGGTCGCAGGGGCTGTAGCGGTAGCCGTGTTCATCACTGACCCAACCCAGGGTGCCGCAGTTGGTCAGGCCGACCGCCATGCGCAGGCCGCCCGGGGTGTGCATGTGCCGGAACGGCGCGGCACGCAGCACCGGACGCAGGGCGTCGAGCAGCGCCTCGATATCGGTCAGGGCGAAGCCGGGCAGCAGCACGGTGTGGCTGGCCAGGCGTTGCGGCTGGGGGCCGAACAGGTCGAGGTCGGACTGGATCATGGGCTTTGTATCGGGTTGGGTGGGGTCCATTGTAATGCCCTTGGCAGGCTTGGCCTAATTCGCGGGCACGCCCGCTCCCACCAGGTTTGCACAGGCTTTGACGGCAGTGGAGTACCTGTGGGAGCGGGCGTGCCCGCGAACA
Source organism: Pseudomonas sp. LS.1a (assembly GCF_022533585.1). Classification (NCBI taxonomy): domain Bacteria; kingdom Pseudomonadati; phylum Pseudomonadota; class Gammaproteobacteria; order Pseudomonadales; family Pseudomonadaceae; genus Pseudomonas; species Pseudomonas sp. LS.1a. Next base: position 3,094,738 of record NZ_CP092827.1, on the reverse strand, counting down.
GGTCGGCAAGAAAAAGAAGTTCTGACGAGAATAAAAAGGAACCGCGGCACCAGGGAGAGGAGCACCGCGGTTCAAGGGGGGAGCGATCTACTGCTGGGTCACAGTGGCCAGGTTCGTGCTGCCCAGCTGGCTGATGGTTGCGGTCTGGTTGACACCGCTCTGGTCGACGTACGCTTTGTTGCCCTGGCCTCCCTGGGTCACATAGGCCATGTTGTAGCTGTCAGCCTGCTTGATGGTGGCTTCGTTGCCGCTACCGTACAGCTGGTTGGTGTAGCTCTGGTTGCTGTAGCCGGACTGGTCCAGGTTGATGACGTTGTCCTTGCCCTGGCTGTTGCCGTAGGCATAGTTGTCGGTGCCACGCTGGTCGGCGATCAGGAGGTTGTCAGTGCCGTTCTGCTCGAAGTACAGCTCGTTGTTCATCTCGGACTGTTTGGTCTCCATCTGGTTGCCGGTGCCTTTCTGGGTCAGCGTGGCCAGCTGGTTGTCACCGTTCTGGGTCAGGTTGACGCCGTTGCCATTGCCGTCCTGGTTGATGGTGGCGTTGTGGTTGGTACCGAACTGGCCGCCCATCTTGGCGCCTTTCCAGTTGCTGGCGGTGATGCTGTTGCCATTGCCCTTGGTGTTGATGGTCAAATTGAGGTTTTCACCGTTCTGGTAGGTGAAATGCAGGTTGTTGCTACCGGTCTGGGTGATGGTAGTGGTCGAGTTGTTAGTCTCGAACTGGTCCGACCAGCTGGCGTTGGCCGTGCCCTGTTGTGACAGGCTGACCTTGTTGTTCATGCCGAAGCTCTGGTCGATATAGCCTTCGTTCATCTGGCCGGACTGGGTCACGAATGCCTGGCTGCCGGTCTGGGTGTCCTGCCACACTTCCACCGAGTTGCCGCCACCGTACTGGCCAATGCCGATGGTGCCGCCGGTGCCGTCACGCTGGTCGCCATACGCCCAGTTGCCCTGGCCATCCTGGTAGATCTGGATATCGCCATCGACGTGGTTCAGGTGCTCTGCGGCGGCATAGTTGTCCTGGCCGGTCTGGTTGATGCTGCTGCGGTTGTTGCTGCCACCAAAGGTCTGCTCGATGAAGGCTTCGTTACGCTGGCCGGATTGCCAGGTGGTGGCCTTGCTGCCTTCCTGGCTGTCCTGCCACACGGTCGAGGTGTTCTCGGCGCCTTGCTGGGTTTGCAGCGATTCGTTGCCCAGGCCCAGCGACTGGCTGGCGAAGGCATCGTTGTAGCTGCCGCCGGCGTGCTGGGTGATATGGCTGCCGTTCTCGAACAGTTGCTCGGCGTAGCCGGCGTTGTACTGGCCGGTGGCGCTCTGCCGGATATCGCTGGTGCTTTCGGCCTGCACCGCCATGTGGTTGTGGCCCTTGCCGGTCTGGGTCTGGGTGGCCGAGGCGTAGGGTGCCAGGGTCTGGCTGACTTCGGCGATGTTTTCCTTGCCGTCCTGGGTCTGGGACGAGGTACTGTCAGCAGCCATGGCCTGACCTGCAAGGGCCAGGACGATAGCGGCACTTAACGGAGCGAGCTTGTACATGGTGGTGCCTCCAGGTCTATCGGTATTGGGTGATCTGAACATGCTGGCCACTGCCGGCCTGGGTCACGGAGCTGTTGAGGCCTGTGCCGGACTGCACGATGCTGGCGCTGTTGTCGTTGCCGATCTGCTCGATGGCTGCGCTGTTGCTGCTGCCGCTCTGGCGGATCGACGCGCTGTTGCCATTTCCCTGTTGGCTGATGATGGCCATCAGGTCACTGCCTTCCTGCAGGATGTACGCTTCCTGTGCACCACCGGCCTGGACGATGCGGCCCAGCAGGGCCTGGCCGTTCTGGTCGATGGCGGCGCGGTTGCCCGAGCCTTGCTGCCCGATCACCGCAGCCTGGCCGGCACCGGCCGGCAGCAGGCGGATGATCACCGGTTCGCCGAGGTCGTTGCCGGGTGCGAGGTCGGCATTGTCCATCAGGTCCTCGGCCCAACTGGCCTGGCCTGCCAAGGCCAGGCTGAGCAGCAGGGAGTACAGGCGTTTCATTGCAACCTCCGGCCTTCACTGCACCACAACGTTGACGGTGCGCGTGGTGCCTTGGCTGGTGGTGATCGTCGCCGTTGGTGCCGCGGTCGGGATGATCGTGGTGCTATTGCTGACTGCCAGGCGCCAGCGACCGGTCAGCGCTACCGTGGCGGTGCCAAGGGTCTGCACGCCGGTCGTGGTGGTCACCCGTACGGTCACGGTGTTGCCGGTGGTGACCGACGAGGTGCCGCTGATGTCCCAGTTGTAACGGTTGTTGGAGCGCGCCGTGACCGTGGCTGCCGTGACCGCGAAGGTTTCGGCCGCAGGCCGTGGCGACACGTTGACAGTAACGGTGCCGGGGTTGGACAGCGCCCCCAGCGAGTCACGTGCCTGGTAGGTGAAGGTGGTGGTGAAGGCCGTGGTTACCGTGGCCGGTGGGGTGTAGGTCACCGTGGTGCCGTTGGTGCTGACTGTGCCCCGGCCGGCAGCCGGCTGGGTGAGGGAGGCAGCGGGCACCGTCAGCGGCAGGTTGCCTTCCGGATCGGTGTCGTTGGCCAGCACATTGATGGTCAATGGCACGCCCAGGGTGGCGACGGTTTCCGGGTTGGCGGTCGGTGCCCGGTTGGGCGCGACGTTGATGGTGACCGTTGCCGGTTCCGACTTCAGCCCTTTGGCGTCCACCGCCCGATAGCTGAAGGTGGCCACCACCGGTTGTGTGGCTCCGGTTGGCGGGGTGTAGGTGACCGAGGTGGTGCCGTTCATCACCACGCCGCCAAGACCTGTACCGGGCTGGGTCAGGTCGCTGATGGTCAGCGGCACGTTGCCGTCCGGATCGCTGTCGTTCTGTAGCAGGTTGAGGGTGATCGGGATACCGACGCTGGTGCTGCCGGTATCGGCCTGGGCCAGCGGTGGCTGGTTGGCCGCCTCGACCGGAGCGTTGCCGACCACGACCACTGGTTCGACATCGCTGCCGCCACGCGCCGACTTGACCGTGATGGTGGCCGGTGGCTGCGGCACGTCGTTGACGGTCAGGCTTTGCAGCGTGCCTGCCTTGGACAGGCGACCGTAGCCCTGGGCGAGCAGGTCGGGGATTGCCACCTCGTCACTGGAACTGGCTTCGATCAGCAGGCGCTTGTTGGCCCAGTCATAGCGTGCGGTGCTGACCTTGACCACATCGGTGAGCTTGCTCGACAGCGCGGTCGGCTGGGTGCCGCCGGCGCTGTTGCTGGCGGTGACCACCACCAGCGCAGGCGGTGCGACCTGGCCGAACTGCTGGTGGAAGAACAGCCCGTTGTTGTCGGCGGTGAGGGTGTACTGGCACGGCGAAGGCGGGGTGCCGACCAGGGCGATGCCATTGCGCATGCACAGGCTGGCTGCACTGGGAGCCTTGGCGAATACTTCAGTACGGGTGCCGGTGGCGTTGCGCGAGTAGGTGGCGCGCTCCAGGGTGACCGGTGTTTGTGCGCGCGGGTCCAGCACCTTGCCCGAGACAGTGAAGGCGTTGGTCTGGATGGTGCCAGCGGGGCCTTGAATGCGCACGAAGTTGGTATTGAAGGGGCTGCCCGTCACCGCTTCGGTGATGTTGGGGTCGCCGATGTAGGTTTCGGTGGCGCCAGTGTCGGGATTGACCTCGGTGTAAGGCCCGCCAACCCCCTTCAGCCAAGGGCCGATCGCCCCCGCCAGTGCTCCGCGGAAGTTGCCCGGCGCGCCGATGCCGATGTCGCGGGTGATGTTGATTGCCCGTCGGCCTGGTGTGGTGACGTTGACCGTCTCTACGCCATAGGGGTGGGTGATGGTGTAGGTACCGGCAGTGGGCACCGACACGCGGATACGGATGCGGGCGAAGCTCTGTTGGTCTCCATCCACCGGGTTTTCGGCGGCAAAGGCTGCTTCCACGCCAGCGACGTAAACTTCCAGTTCATAGCCGCTGTTGCCCACGGCCGGGATGGAGGTCTCGGCCAGGAACCAGAACATTTCCGGTGGCCAGTTGTCCGGGAACACCAGCGGCAAGGTATCGTCGTAGATGCCGGGTTCGGGCAGCAGGGTGCACATGTAGGCCGGTGTACCCGGGGCGCCTGCGGCCCGCGAACTGACGGCACGTGACTGGCACAGCTCCAGGGACTGGTCGAGGCTGTCCTTGTACCACATCGGGAAGCCACCGGTGGCGAAGGTGTAGGGCCCCGGGTCGACATCAGACAGCGCGGCAAAGGCAGCGCTGGTAACGGTAAGGGAGAATCCGGCGGCCAACAGCGCACGGCGCGACCAAGTGTTCATGCTGCCTCCTTGAAGGCTGAGCCTTTGTCTGTTCATGGCACCAGCACCACGTCTTCGGTGTCGCTACCGCCATTGGCACTGGTGACCTGCACCTTGGCCGGCGGGATGGGTGACAGGCTGGTGCTCAATGTCTTCACGGCGCCGTTGCCGCTCAGGTTGCCGATCAGCGTGCCGTTGCCGGTGTGCGCGGTGAGTACCGGCGGCGTGGTTTCGTCGCTGGTGCTGGCCACCAGGGTCAGCTCGCCGGTGGACAGGCGGTACTGGGCCTGGGTAATGGTGACCAGGTCGGTCAGTGGCACGTTGGCGGTGGTCGGGCTGCTGGTGGGGATCGCCACGCTGTTGTTGGCGGTCAGCGTCAGGATCGTCCCGGCGGCCGGGTCGAGGACCGACTGGGCGTACCAGGTGCCAGTGCCGTTGGCCTCGGTGAGGTTCAGGTTGGGAGTCTGGCTGGTCAGGGCGACGCTGGCCGGTGGCGGCGGGGCCATGACGAAGATGTCCTGCTGGGCGCGCAGGTCGCCGTTCTCGGTATGCCGCGAGTAGGTACTGCGTTGCGGCATCAGCGGGGTTGGCAGGGCCACTTCGGAAAGCTTGCCCGAAATCGCGAACAGCTCGGTGCGCAGGTCGATGCCGCCGGGGCCTTCGATGCGTACATAGTTGGTGTTGAACGGGCTGCCGGTCACCCGTTCTTCCAGGTTCGGGTCGCCGATGAAGCGCTCGCTGCCCTCGGTGTAGGGGCCGTTGACACTGCGCAGGAATGGCCCGACATCGCCTTTGAGGGCGCCGGTGAAGTCGCCTGCGCCGCCAATGCCGATGTCGCGGGTCATGTTGATCGCCCGCCGCCCGCCGGCTGGCACGTCGAATACTTCGACGCCGTAGGGGTGGGTGATCACATAGGTGCCGGCGGTAGGGACATCGACCCGGATACGCACCCGGGCGAAGCTGACCTGGTCGCCATCGACAGGGTCTCCGGAGCTGAACGCAGCTTCTATCGCCGTGCCATAGCCCAGGTTGATGCCGCGCGCTGCGTCGACGATGGTGGCGTCGGCGGTGAACCAGAACGCCTCATCGGGGAAGTTGCCGGGGAAGGCGATGGGTTGGGTATCGTCGAACACGCCGGGTGTGGGCAGCAACGTGCACATGTACGACGGTGCGCCGGGCGCGCCGGCGACCCTGGAACTCACCGCCTTGGTCAGGCACAGGTCGAGGGTGCGACCGTGACTGTCCTGGTACCAGGCGGGGAATTTACCGTTGGCGGGTACATAGGCGCCTGGATCGACAGCATTCAAGGCAGCTTGCGCCGGGAGCTGGAGCATGCCGGCGATAATCGCCACTGCCAGCGGGTGGGGTATCGGTCGGTGCATGAGTCATTTCCTCCTGCAAACGGGCCCATGGACTTGGGGCGTCTGGCAGGAGATCGGCAATAGGCGTGCCAAACCCGGAAAAATGTGCTGTAGCCCTTGCAGGGCAAGGGATCCAATTCTCTTGCAAGGGGATTTGCAGGCGTTTGCCGGTGGGCACCGTGCCCCCAAGGTTGGGGGACTGGGGCAGGTCGTGTCGACCCAATCCTGACATTTGCGTGAACGCGGTCGCTGTAGCAGCGGGCGTGCCCGCGAAGCAGGCGACACGGTGCCTGGCACCGGCTGCGCCGGTGTTCGCGGCTAAAGCCGCTCCCACAGGTATTACGCGAAGTCCGGAGCCCGCGTACTACCTATCGCAGGGCTGTGCTCCGGTGCTTGCAAAGCGATGCGCCCATAGAAGAACAACGCAGTTATCCAGGTGGTAAACCAGACAAAAATACCGGCCCAGAACGTATGGGACATGTAGTGCCAGCCCTGCAACACCCGGGTAGTACCGTACACGAACCCGATCAGCAGAATCGCCACCAGGAGCTTGCGGGCATGCGCCCAGCGGTGACGCAACGCCACGAAATACAGCGCCAACAAGGTAAACCCGCTGGAGGCATGGCCACCCGGCCAGCAGCGGCCATCACCGGCCTTGCCCCACCAGGAGAAGTTCTCGAACCATTCGACCCGGGCGTGCGAGCCGCCATACAGCGTGGTTTCCACCGGGCAATACACACTGGTATGGCTTTTAAGGTAGTGAATCACCGTGGTGCTCAGGGCGAACGCCACCACCACGAACAGCAGGTCGCGGCGGTGGTTGGTGGTAAAGCGTAAGGCCGGTGCGATTCGGGCATTTTCCAGTAACCGTGTCAGGCCCGCTTGCGGGCGGTTGGCCAGGCGTGGCCAGATGAACGAAAGCACGCTGCCGATGACCGCCAGTTCACCGGTCCAGTCCGGCAGGACCCTTGGCCACTTGTGAGTGACTTTCTCGAACCACTGGTTGTGCAACAGCGGGAACTGGCCAGTGACCGGGTCGAGTAGCAGGTTGCTGATCCAGCGATCGAGCTCTGTGAGGTCGAATGCCATGAACACGGTAGCGGCCAGCAACAGAGGCAGCAGCAGGTTGTTGCGGTAGAAAGCGGCGCGCGGTGGCATGTTCAGAGCTCCTTGGCGTCGACGAGTTCGCGCCATTCACTGGCAGCCATCTGGCCCAGCAGCTTCTCTTTGCCATCGCTGCCCTGGCTGATGAACAGGGCGCTGGCATAGCCGTTCGAGCGCGCGCTGCCAGGCACGTCAAGCGTGCGCTCCAGTTGTTCCATACAGCCGCTGTGGCTGACCAGCACCAGGTTGTGGCCGATTCGCTTGTGGGCAAAGGCGGTCTCGGCAAACTGGCCATCACACTGCTTGAGCCAGCCCTGCGTGGCAATGGTTTTAGCGAACATGGCGTGTGCAGTCTGCTGGGTACGCACCTCCGGGCTGGCCCATACATCGGCTTTGCCCAGGCCAAGGCGTTGCAGGCCGTGACCTACATCGGCGGCCACCCGGCTGCCCGCGACCGTGATACCGGTTGGGTCACCCAGGCAGGCTCCGCGCGAGCGGTCGCAGCGTTCGGCATGGCGCAGGACCACAATCACCGAGCCGTTCGCCCAGGCGGCCTCGAGCCCACTGTGCTGCAGGTGATGGGGGTTGCCCAGGTCGGGGATGGCCATGCGGGTATGCGCCCAGGCTGCCGCTGCGCCAAGGATGAACAGCAGGCACAAGACTGCGAATAGCGCCGTGCCCCAAGGCAATCGGTATACCTGGGCAAGCCGTGAGGCGGGGAATTTGTCGATAACGCCTTGCAGCATGTTTGCCACTCCAGTCAGCTCGCTCCACACAAGAGCGTCGGCACTGTAGGTAGCGGGATGTCGGTAGAGAGTGAGGCAGATGTGAAAAAAGCCTTGGCCCGACAGCAGTGCGGAAGTGGCTTAGGCAGTGGGAAGTCAAGGATGAAACCGGTTTCAAAACATTTCTGAACGCGCTAGATTATCCGGCTGTTTTCTTGATGACCTATCAAGACCACCCCCCCACATTGAAAATCAGATGGCGCTTTTCAAGGCCGCACACAGCCGATGAGGACTCGCAATGCCTGAGCATGCCCCAGACAACCCGCGCAGGGATTTTCTGCGCAAGACCTTGACCTTGATCCCTGTGGTCACCGTGGCCAGCGCGGGGCTTGGCGTGGGCGCCGGTCAGCTGCTTGCGGCCCCGCAACACGAACCCAAAGTGCCTGCCACGCCGCCAGCGGGCAAGTACCAGCCGACTTTCTTCACTGCCGAGGAGTGGGCCTTCGTGCAGGCGGCCGTCTCGCGCATCATCCCGGCCGACGAGCTTGGCCCCGGCGCACTGGAAGCCGGCGCTGCCGAATTCATCGACCGGCAGATGAACACCCCCTATGCAACCGGCGCGCAGTGGTACATGCAGGGCCCGTTCAAGGCCGACGCCGCGCCTGAACTGGGTTACCAGCTGCAACTCAGCCCACAGCAGATCTACCGCCTGGGCATCGCCGCCGTGGACGGCTGGTGCAAGGCCAACTCCGGGCAAGTTTTTGCTGCGCAAGATAGCGCTACCCGAGACCATGTTCTGAGCAAGGTCGAAGCTGGAGAGCTGGTTTTCGACACCGTGCCGGCCAAGGTGTTTTTCAGCTTGCTGGTGCAGAACACCCGTGAAGGGTTCTTCTGCGACCCGATCCATGGTGGCAACAAAGGCATGGTTGGCTGGACCCAGATCGGCTTCCCCGGCGCTCGCGCCGATTTCATGGATTGGGTCGAGCGCAACGAGCCTTACCCGTTCCCGGCTGTTTCGATCCGTGGCGAGAGGGCCTGAGGCATGGCGACCGTGATGAAGAAAGTGGATGCGGTGATCGTCGGGTTCGGCTGGGCCGGCGCGATCATGGCCAAGGAACTGACCGAGGCCGGGCTGCAGGTGGTGGCCCTGGAGCGGGGGCCGATGCAGGACACCTACCCGGAAGGCAGCTACCCGCAGGTGATCGACGAGCTGACCTACAGCGTGCGCAAGAAGCTGTTTGTCGACGTGTCGAAGGAAACCGTCACCATCCGCCACGGCATGAATGACGTGGCACTGCCCAATCGCCAGCTCGGTGCCTTCCTGCCGGGTAAAGGTGTCGGTGGCGCAGGCCTGCACTGGTCGGGCGTGCATTTCCGGGTAGACCCGATGGAACTGCGCATGCGCAGCCACTACGAAGAACGCTACGGGCGCAAGTTCATCCCTGAAGACATGACTATCCAGGACTTCGGTGTTACCTACGAAGAACTGGAGCCGCACTTCGACTTCGCTGAAAAGGTTTTCGGTACTTCTGGCCAGGCCTGGACCGTCAACGGCCAGGTAGTGGGTGAAGGGAAGGGCGGCAACCCCTATGCGCCGGACCGTTCCAGCCCGTTCCCGCTGCCTTCGCAGAAAAACGTGGTGTCGGCCAGGCTGTTCGAAAAGGCGGCGGCCAGCCTGGGCTACAAGCCCTACAACCTGCCATCGGCCAACACTTCCGGGCCGTACACCAACCCGTACGGGGCGCAGATGGGGCCGTGCAACTTCTGCGGTTTCTGCAGCGGCTACGTGTGCTACATGTACTCCAAGGCCTCGCCCAACGTGAACATCCTGCCGGCGCTGCGCCAGGTGCCAAACTTCGAATTGCGGCCCAATGCCCATGTGTTGCGGGTGAACCTGGACGACAGCAAGCGCAAGGCCACCGGTGTGACCTACATCGACGCGCAGGGGCGGGAAGTGGAGCAGCCGGCGGACCTGGTGATCCTGGCGGCGTTCCAGTTCAACAACGTGCGCCTGATGCTGTTGTCCGGCATCGGCAAACCGTACGACCCCGTCAAGAATGAAGGCGTGGTCGGGCGTAACTTCGCCTACCAGAACATGGGTACGGTCAAGGCGTTCTTCGACAAGGACACCTACACCAACAACTTCATCGGCGCCGGTGGCAACGGCATTGCCATCGATGACTTCAATGCCGACAACTTCGACCATGGCCCGCACGGCTTCGTCGGCGGTTCACCGATGTGGGTGAACCAGGCCGGCACACGGCCGATTGCCGGTGGCGCAACTCCGCCTGGCACACCGGCCTGGGGTAGCGCCTGGAAGAAGGCCACCGCCGATTACTACACCCACCAGGTGTCGATGGACGCACACGGCGCCCACCAGTCCTACCGTGGCAACTACCTGGACCTTGACCCGACCTACCGGGATGCCTATGGCCAGCCGCTGCTGCGCATGACCTTCGACTGGCAGGAAAACGACATCAGGATGAACCAGTTCATGGTCGACAAACTCAGCCAGATCGCCCAGGCGATGAACCCAAAGACCATTGCCGTGCTGGGCAAGAAGGTCAAGGACCATTTCAACACCGCCAGCTACCAGACCACACACCTCAATGGTGGCGCGATCATGGGCACCGACCCGAAAACCAGTGCATTGAACCGCTACCTGCAGAGCTGGGATGTGCACAACGTGTTTGTCCCGGGGGCTTCGGCGTTTCCGCAAGGCCTGGGTTACAACCCGACCGGCCTGGTGGCTGCGCTGACCTACTGGTCGGCCCGCGCCATCCGCGAGCAGTACCTGAAAAACCCTGGCCCGCTGGTCCAGGCTTGAGGAGCGATGCACATGAAGACAATGTTGATCGCAACCCTGCTCGGTGCCAGCGTGGCTGCTCAGGCCGCGCCCAATGACGATGCGCAGGTGCGCCAGGGCGAGTACCTGGCCCGCGCAGGCGACTGCGTCGCCTGCCATACCGCCAAGGGCGGCAAGCCGTTCGCCGGTGGGCTGCCGATGGAAACGCCGATCGGTACGGTGTACTCCACCAATATCACCCCGGCGGCCAGCGGTATCGGCCAGTACAGCTTCGAAGACTTCGACCAGGCTGTGCGCAAGGGCATCGGCAAGGACGGCAGCACCCTGTATCCCGCCATGCCATACCCGTCCTATGCACGCGTCAGCGAACAGGACATGCAGGCGTTGTATGCCTACTTCATGAAGGGCGTGCAGCCGGTCGAGCAGCCGAACAAGGCCACCGACATTCCCTGGCCGTTGAGCATGCGCTGGCCACTGGCGATCTGGCGCGGGCTGTTCGCGCCTGAGGCCAGGCCCTGGCAGGCGTCGGCGGCGGCCGACCCGGTAGTCAACCGCGGTGCCTACCTGGTCGAGGGCCTGGGGCACTGCGGCGCGTGCCATACGCCGCGAGCGCTGACCATGCAGGAAAAGGCACTGAGCCCACAGGATGGCGAGCAGTTCCTGGCTGGCAGTGCACCGCTGGAAGGCTGGATTGCCAAGAACCTGCGTGGCGACCACAAGGACGGCCTGGGTAGCTGGAGCGAGGAGCAGCTGGTGCAGTTTCTCAAGACCGGCCGTAGTGACCGCAGCGCCGTGTTCGGTGGCATGAGCGACGTGGTCGAGCACAGCATGCAACACATGAGCGACGCCGACCTGACCGCTATCGCCCGCTACCTGAAGACGCTACCGCCGAGCAACCCTGACGACCAGCCGCACGTCTATGACAAACAGGTGGCGGATGCGCTGTGGAAGGGCGACGACAGCAAGCCCGGAGCGGCGGTGTACATCGACAACTGCGCGGCCTGCCACCGTACCGATGGCCAAGGCTATACCCGCGTGTTCCCGGCCCTGGCCGGCAACCCGGTGGTGCAGACGGCGGATGCCACATCGCTGATCCACGTGGTGCTGGCGGGGGGTACGGTGCCGGCGACGCACACGGCACCGTCCAACTTCACCATGCCGGCGTTCGGCTGGCGCCTGAGTGACCAGGAGGTTGCCGAGGTGGTGAATTTCATTCGTACCAGCTGGGGTAACCAAGGGGATGCCGTCACCGCCAGTGATGTGAAAGCCCTCCGTTAACTGCATCTCTTTGTCTGCACCCCCAATCCCCTGTGGGAGCGGGTTTACCCGCGAATGCGTCGGTAAATTCAACGACGCATTCGCGGGTGAACCCGCTCCCACAGGGTTTCGCATGTACATTCCTATATATATCAGTTAGTTAAAACGTATTCTTGTTGTATTTTCTACGCATCAATATCGCACTCCCGACCAACGGCAGGTTGACGAACGCGTGCGATTTTGCTGTATTGAAACCGGTTTCATCGCGATCACAACAATCATAAGGACAGCCCATGACCGACGCGCCTGCCCATGCCCGCGAACGGGTCACCATCAGCGAAGTAGCGCGTGTCGCTGGCGTTTCCAAGGCCACCGTTTCCCGTTACATCGGTGGCGACCGCCAGTTGCTCGCCGAAGCCACCGCCAAGCGCCTGGAAGAGGTCATCGAGCGCCTCGGTTACCGCCCCAATCAGATGGCCCGTGGCCTGAAGCGCGGCCAGACACGCCTGATCGGCATGCTGGTGGCCGATATCCTCAACCCCTATTCAGTGGCCGTGATGCATGGCGTGGAAACTGCCTGCCGCCAGCACGGCTACAGCCTGGTGGTGTGCAACACCAACCGCGACGACGAGCAGGAGCGTCACCACCTGGTGGCCCTGCAGTCCTACAACGTCGAAGGGCTGATCGTGAACACGCTTGGCCATCACCCCGGCGAATTGCTCAACCTGCAGCGCGACATCCCCATGGTGCTGGTCGACCGCCAGTTGCCCGAACTGAATGTCGACCTGGTGGGCCTGGACAATGCCGACGCGGTCGAGCAGGCCCTCGACCACCTGCAAGCGCAAGGCTACCGCGACATCCTGGCGGTAACCGAGCCCCTCGATGGCACCAGTTCGCGCCTGGAACGGGTGCAGGCGTTTGGCGCATCGGTCAGCCGTCGCCCCGGCATGCGCCAGCAGGTGCTGGAAACCGGCACCGGGCTGGATGGCCAACTGGCTTCGTTCCTCGCCGGCAGTGGCCATGGCCCGCAGGCCATCTTCACCTTCAACGGCGTCGCCACCCTGGCCGTGAGCCGGGCCCTGCACCAGGCAGGGCGCAATCTGTTCGCGGACGTCGGGCTGATCGCCCTCGACGACCTCGACTGGTACCCCTTGGTCGGCAGTGGCATCACTGCACTGGCCCAGCCCACCGAGCGAATCGGCGTGGCAGCATTCGAGAGCCTGCTTGGCCGCCTGCGCGGCGACAGCGGGGCAGCCCGGCGCATCGACTTCAAGGCCGAACTGATCATCCGAGGTTCAACCCAGCCACAGTAATCACAAGCAGGCACCTGCGTGCCTGCTGTCATCAAAAAATGAAACCGGTTTCATAAGGACAACAACAATGCACTCGAACCCCGTTTCCATCAGCCTTTCCAGCTACGGCGCCGACTGTGTCCGGCAACGTGGCCAGGAGCAGTTCCTTGACTTGCTGGCTGCCGCTGGCGTTACCCGCGTGGAACTGCGCGAAGAACTGTTCACGTGTGCGCCAGACACTGCAGCGCTGTCTTCAGCCATTGCCGCGCTGCGCCTGGAGTGCCTGTATTCCACGCCCCTGGAGCTGTGGACCGCACAAGGCGTGCCAGACCCGCAATTGGCGCAGAAGCTGGACACCGCCCGCGCCCTTGGCGCGGTCGCGCTCAAGGTTTCCCTGGGCCACTACCATGCGGGCTGTGACGTCGCGGCCCTGGCGACGCTGTTGCCGGCGCACGGGCCGTTGCTGCTGGTGGAAAACGACCAGACCGCGCAAGGTGGACGAATCGAACCGCTGCGGCAGTTTTTCCAGCGCGTCGACGAACTCGGGCTGGCCCTCGGCATGACCTTCGATATCGGTAACTGGCAGTGGCAGGGCGAGCCTGCCCGCCACGCCGCACGCCAACTTGGCCGCTGGGTGAGCTATGTGCATTGCAAGGCCGTGCGGCGCCGGTCCGATGGTCGCCTGGTAGCCGTCCCGCCAGAGACTGCGGACCTGCAGGAGTGGGCTGAGCTGATGGCCGAGTTCACCCCCGGCGTGGTGCGTGCTGTCGAGTACCCGCTGGTGAGCGACGATCTGCTGGCGCTGACCCGTGCCCAGGTGCGCGACCTCGCGGCGCTGGGGCAGGGCGTATCGAGTGAGGAGCTGAGCCATGCATGAGCATGACGTGCTGTGTTTCGGTGAGACCATGGCCATGTTCGTCGCCGAGCAGGCTGGCGACCTGGCCAGTGTCGGCCAGTTCGCCAAGCGCATCGCCGGTGCCGACAGCAACGTGGCCATCGGCCTGGCGCGGCTGGGCTTCAAGGTCCGCTGGCTGAGCCGGGTGGGCGACGATTCGCTGGGCCGGTTCGTGCTCGACAGCTTGCGCCGCGAAGGCCTGGACTGCTCCGGCGTCGAGGTGGATGCCAGCTACCCCACCGGCTTCCAGCTCAAGGCCCGCTGCGATGACGGCAGCGACCCGGCGGTGGAGTACTTCCGACGTGGTTCGGCGGCCAGCCGACTGTCGCCGGCGCTGCTGCGTCCGGGCTCACTGCAGGCCCGCCACTTGCACGCCACCGGCATTCCACCGGCGCTGTCGGAGGGCTGCCGGGTGCTGTCCCACGCGTTGATGGACGCCATGCGTGCCGCCGGGCGCAGCATTTCGTTCGACCCCAACCTGCGCCCCTCGCTGTGGCCTGACCAAAGCAGCATGGTGCGTGAAGTCAATGCCCTGGCGGCCAAGGCCGACTGGGTTCTGCCCGGCCTGGAAGAGGGCCGCCTGCTGACTGGCCAGCACACCCCGGCAGACATCGCCGCGTTCTACCTCGACCAAGGGGTGGAACTGGTGGTGATCAAGCTGGGCGACGCCGGTGCCTACTTCCGCAGCGCCAAGGGTGAAGGCCAGGTGGCGCCAGTGCCGGTCAGCCATGTGGTGGACACCGTCGGCGCCGGGGATGCCTTTGCCGTTGGCGTGCTCAGCGCGCTGCTGGAGGGCCGCCCGGTGGCCGAGGCAGTGGCGCGTGGCAACTGGTGCGGCAGCCGCGCCGTGCAGTCGCGTGGCGACATGGAAGGGTTGCCGCTGCGTCATGAACTGCAAGCCCACGACCTGCGCAGAAGCGCGTGAACACTTGACCCCGAAACACCTGTTGCAACAAAAACAACAAGCTCAGGAGAAACGAACCATGCAAAGCCAAAGCCTGGCACCTCGCCGCTGGTGGTACATCATCCCGATCGTGTTCTTCACCTATAGCCTGGCGTATCTGGACCGTGCCAACTACGGTTTCGCCGCCGCGTCCGGCATGGCTGAAGACCTGCATATCACCCCCGCATTGTCTTCGCTGCTGGGAGCACTGTTCTTCCTCGGTTACTTCTTCTTCCAGGTGCCTGGCGCCATCTACGCCGAAAAGCGCAGTGTGAAGAAGCTGATCTTTGTCTGCCTGATCCTCTGGGGGGGCCTTGCCACGCTTACCGGCGTGGTCAGCAACGTCTACATGCTGATCGGCATCCGCTTCCTGCTTGGGGTGGTGGAGGCGGCAGTGATGCCGGCGATGCTGGTGTACCTGTGCCACTGGTTCACCCGTGCCGAACGTTCGCGCGCCAATACCTTCCTGATCCTCGGCAACCCGGTGACCATCCTGTGGATGTCGGTGGTGTCGGGCTACCTCGTCAAGCATTACGACTGGCGCTGGATGTTCATCATCGAAGGCCTGCCAGCGGTGATCTGGGCGTTCTTCTGGTGGCGCCTTGTGGATGACCGCCCGGCCCAGGTGAACTGGCTGAGCGAGCAGGAGAAGGCCGACCTGGAGCAGGCGCTGGCCGCCGAGCAGCAAGGCATCAAGCCGGTGAAGAACTACCGTGAGGCGTTCCGCTCGCCGCAGGTGATCATCCTCGCGCTGCAGTACTTCTGCTGGAGCATCGGTGTGTATGGCTTCGTGCTGTGGTTGCCGTCGATCCTCAAGCAGGCGGCGAACCTCGATATCGTGCAGGCCGGCTGGCTGTCGTCGGTACCTTACCTGGTGGCGGTGCTGGCCATGGTCGGCGTGTCGTGGGCGTCCGACCGCCTGCAGAAGCGCAAGCGCTTCGTCTGGCCGCCACTGCTGATCGCCGCCGTGGCGTTCTATGGCTCGTACGCCCTGGGCAGCGAGCACTTCTGGCTGTCGTACGCGTTACTGGTGGTCGCCGGCGCCTGCATGTACGCACCCTATGGCCCGTTCTTCGCGATCGTGCCCGAGATCCTGCCGGCCAACGTCGCGGGCGGTGCCATGGCGCTGATCAACAGCATGGGCGCGCTGGGCTCGTTCGGCGGTTCGTGGCTGGTGGGCTACCTCAATGGCGCCACGGGTGGGCCCGGTGCCTCTTACCTGTTCATGTGCGGTGCGCTGCTGACTGCAGTGGTGCTTACCGCCGCACTCAATACTACCCAGACGCCTGGCCGGGCCAAGCGCGGCAGCTCGCGTCTGGCCATGAACCATTAGGAAATCTTTGCAATGAAGAAGCGAATCGTCCTGTACAAACGCCTGTCCGACGACTTGATGGCACGCCTGCAAGAGCACGTCGAGGTGACCTGGGTGGATACGACCCAGCCCGATGGCCTGGCGCGTCTGCGCGACGCCTTGCCGGGTGCACACGGGCTGCTGGGGGCTAGCCTGCGCCTGGACGCCAGCCTGCTCGACCTGGCGCCACAACTTGAAGTGGTGTCCAGCGTTTCGGTCGGCGTGGACAACTACGACATCGCCGAACTCAGCCGGCGCGGCGTGATGTTGACCAACACGCCCGACGTGCTGACCGAAACCACCGCCGACACGGGCTTTGCCTTGATCCTGGCCACTGCCCGGCGGGTGGTGGAACTGGCGAGCTGGGTGCGAGAAGGTCACTGGCAGGCCAACCTTGGTCCGGCGCATTTCGGCAGCGATGTGCACGGCAAGACACTGGGCATCGTCGGCATGGGCCGCATCGGCGAGGCCCTGGCCCGGCGCGCCGCGGCTGGCTTCGGCATGCGGGTGCTGTATCACAGTCAGCGTGCCAAGCCTGATGTGGAAGCGCGCTATGGCGCGCGTCAATGCAGCCTGGATGAACTGTTGCAGCAGGCGGATTTCGTTTGCCTGACCGTGCCGCTGAGTGCCAGCACCGAAGGCCTGATCGGCGCGCGGGAACTGGCGCTGATGAAGCCAGAGGCCATCCTGGTGAACATTTCCCGCGGGCGCGTGGTGGATGAGCCGGCACTGATCGAAGCGTTGCGTGCCCGGCGCATACGCGGCGCCGGCCTGGATGTGTTCGTGCAGGAACCGTTGCCGGCGCAGTCGCCGTTGTTGCAACTCGACAACGTGGTGGCGACCCCGCATATCGGCTCGGCGACCGAGGAAACCCGCCAGGCCATGGCGCGCTGCGCAGTGGACAACCTGCTCACTGCGTTGGCCGGCGAGCGCCCGGCGAACCTGGTGAATGGCTAGCGCCAGATCCAAAAGCCGGCGCGGCCCCTGTGGGAGCGGGCATGCCCGCGAAGCAGGCGACGCGGTGGATGGCACCGGCTACGCCGGTGTTCGCGGGCGCGCCCGCTCCCACAGGGTCCCTGCTAACTCATTGAGTCATGTGCAGTTCTGTGGGAGCGGCCTTGTGTCGCGAAAGGGCTGCAAGGCAGCCCCCGAAGTCAATGCGATTCTGAACGCTGCGCCTGCGCTGGCGCTGCGCTCTCCACCGGCTCCAGCGGCGGATGCTCCTGCGCCGCATGCATCAGGTCTTCGGTCACCCGCAGCTCGGCACCGGTCGGCGAGAAGGTGGTCGAAGCGGTGAACGGGGCCGGGTGCTCTGCCGCCGGGCGCTTGCCTCGGCGCCACATGAAGAAGCACACCATGGCCAGGTTGACCACGGCAAAGGCCCAGAACAACCCGGCCTCGCCAAACTCGGTCATCATCGGCGAAATCGCCACCGGCGCCATGGCCGAACCCAGCGAGTTGATCAGCAGCAGGCCCTGGATCATCGGCACCAGCGCATCGGACGGCGCCCGGTCGGCCGCATGGCTGACCGCCACCGGGTACAGGGTGAACACACCACCGCCGAGCAGGAACAGCATGGCCGGCAGCAGGATCGAGTCCGACGGCAGGAATACCGTGACCAGCGACAGCAGCACGCACAGCGCGGCCAGGGCGATCAGCACATCCTGGCGGTCCTTGCGGTCGGACCAGCGCCCGACCGGGTACTGCAGCAGCATGGCACCCAGAATGACCCAGGCCATCATGTTGCCGACTTCACCCACATCCAGGCCAATGCGCTGCAGGTACAGCGGCAGCAGGGCATAGATCCCGGCAATGGCCACACCCGAACCGAAGCAGCCGACCAGCCCCGACGGTGCCACGCCCAGCAATTGGCGCGGCTTGAGCGGTTCGACCTGGTCCAGCAGCGGTGACACCCGCGGCAGGATCACGATGGGCAGCACCGACAGGGCGGCGAGTACGCCGGCCAGCATGAACGGTGCGGTGTCACCCATGTGGGTGATTTCGCCAAGGCCGGCCTGGGCGATTACCCCGGCGCCGTAGAAGGCGATCATGTACAGCGCCAGCAGGCGGCCGCGGATCTTGGCGTCACCGGCCAGCAGCAGCCAGCTTTCGATCACCAGGAACACGCCCACCGCCGCCCAGCCGTTGATCAGGCGCAGCACAGACCACCAGGTGACGTCGTAGAACAGGCCTTGCAGCAGGATGGTCACGCCAATCAGCGAGGCGAAACTGGTGTAGGCGCGGATATGGCCGATGCGCAGGATAAGCCGGTCGTTGAAGATGGCACCCAGGGTCAGGCCAATGAAGTAGGTCGAGGAAACGACACCGATGGTAGTGGCTGACTCACCGGCAGCGCCCAGGCGCAAGGTGGTAAGGGAAGACATGAAGCCGTTGCCCAGGGCAATGATGAACAGCCCGAGCAGGGGCGCCAGCGCCATGGCCAGCAAACGCGGAGACATATGTACCTCTAGTTGGATGAGCGGAATGAGCGCCTTTTCGGACGCGCACACCGGCTCGACCCGAACGGGGCCGAGGGGCTGCACGGAGTGCCTGGGCTGGATGCGACTGTCATTGCTGCCGGTTGCCACCGTTCAAGGCGACAGGCGAAAAGGAAGCGCGATTCTACGGGCTTCAGCGGTTTTGCCCAAGAGCCCTGGGTGTGCGACGAGACGCCGCAGTCTGCGGCATAATGCTGGGCCCACCCCCAAGGAAGGCCCCTATGTTCGCGTCACTGTTCGCCGTCCTGGCCCCGGTTTTCATCGTCGCTGGCATCGGCTATGCCTGGGCCCGCAAGGGCCTGGAATACCCCACCGAATTCATCGCCCGGGTGGTGATGACCGTTGGCACCCCGTCGTTGGTGCTGTCCACGCTCAGCCGCACCGAACTGGACCCGAACGCCTTCACCAGCATGGCCATGGCCTGCCTGCTGTGCACCCTGGGCATGGCCCTGGCCGGCTTGCTGGTGTGTCGCGCTTCAGGCCGGCACTGGCGGGTGCTGTTGCCGGCGTTCATGTTCCCCAATACCGGCAACATGGGCCTGCCGATCAGCCTGTATGCCTTTGGAGAACACGGCCTGGCCCTGGCCGTGGCGTTCTTCCTGACCCTGTCGATCGTGCAGTTCACCCTCGGCATGGCCATCTCCGGTACTGCGGCTTCACTCAAGGCACTGTTGCGCAACCCCATCGTGATCAGCCTGGCCGGCGCCATGCCGATCATCTTTCTCGATTTCGAATTACCGCGCTGGCTGGCCAATACGGTAGGCCTGCTGGGCGGCATGACCATCCCGCTGATGTTGCTGACACTGGGCGTTTCGCTGGCCAGCATTCGCCTGCGCCATGTGGGCAGCGGCATGCTGCTGGGCGGTTTGCGCATTGGCCTGGGGGCTGCCGTGGGCTGGGCAGTCGGCGCCGCGTTGGGCATGGCCAGCCTGGAGCGCGCGGTGCTGGTGGTGCAGTCGGCGATGCCGGTGGCGGTGTTCAACTACCTGATGGCAGTGCGCGCCAACCGCGAACCGGAGCAGGTGGCGAACCTGGTGATGTGTTCCACGGTGCTGTCGTTTGCCTGGTTGCCGGTGGTGCTGGCCTGGTGGATGTAAGGCTGTACCGGCCCTTTCGCGGGTAAACCCGCTCCCACAGGTACAGCGCAGGTCTCAAGGCCAGTGGTGCACCTGTGGGAGCGGGCAAGCCCGCGAAAAGGCCGGTACAGCAAACGGCTATTTGTCGTGTAACCGCCAACCCTGGCTGGTCAGCACCATTTCCCGGGTGTCCTTGAGCGGCATTTCATTGCTGGCCACCGCCTTGCCCAGTTCTTCAACGCTGGCCTTCACTTCTTCATTGGCAGCCCAAGCCGGCAGCCCGGTGATCTTGTAGGCATAGGTCACACGCGACATCTTCTGCCCGGTCGCTTCGCTCGGCTCACTGAAATGCTCGATGGCCGTGACTTGTGCCTTGCCGAAGCACAGCCCGTTATCCGCCTTGTAATACTTGCGGCCTTCGTCGGTGAGGTCGTAGGCGTAGTAGATGTCCGTGCGTGCCGCTTGCCACAGGCGGGCGGGCACCTCGGTGCGCGAGATCTCCTTTTCGCTGACCACGCCTACCTGGGCCAGGGCATGCAACGCCTTGTTGGTGCCATGGAGGTCGAAGTCCTGGGTTTTGGTGGGGAATGAGCTGATGACGAAGCAGTGCGGGTATTGGGTATCGAGGTAGGCCTGGGCAGCCTTGTGGAAACTGGCCTCGCTGGTGTCCTCGCTGTTCGAGCAACCGGCCAGGGGGGCCAACAGCGCCAGCGGCAGGATCTTCCTGTACATGGTGACACTTCCTTGAGTGACAAAGGCAAACGGGTCGTGCGCGATTAGAACCTACGGACTAGAGCGGCGCAATCGTGGCAAGACGGCATCTCGGTATGTGCTGCGGTGGCCTCTTCGCGGGTAAACCCGCTCCCACAGGTTCACCACAGACCTTGCAAGCTGTGAGTACCCGCGAAGAGGACGGTGCAGGCGCTACAAGGCCTTGGTCAGAAACGCCGCAGTGCGGCTTTCAGCACATCCGGCCACCACTTGCGGCGTGCCGCTGACCACCACCTGCCCCCCGGCATCCCCGGCCCCCGGCCCGATGTCGATCACCCAGTCGCTCTGCGCCACCACCCGCATGTCATGCTCGACCACCACCACGCTGTGCCCGCCATCGACCAGGCGGTTGAGCTGCACCAGCAGCCGGTCGATGTCCTGCGGGTGCAAGCCGTTGGTAGGTTCGTCCAGTACATACAACGTCGCCCCACGGGCCATGCGTTGCAGCTCGGTGGCCAGCTTGATGCGCTGCGCCTCGCCGCCGGACAGTTCGGTGGCCGGCTGGCCCAGGCGCAGATAGCCCAGGCCGATGTCCTGCAACACTTGCAGGCAACGCCGCGCCGCTGGCTGTTCGGCGAACACCTGCAGGGCCTGGTCGACCGTAAGCTGCAGCACCTGCGCAATGTTCATGCCTTGCCAGCTCACCGCCAGGGTTTGCGGGTTGTAACGGGCGCCATGGCAGGTCGGGCAGGGCGCATAGACGCTGGGCATGAACAGCAACTCGACGCTGACGAAGCCTTCGCCTTCGCAGTTCTCACAGCGGCCCTTGGCAACGTTGAAGGAAAAACGCCCGGCATCGAAGCCTTGTGCCTTGGCCTGTTCGGTGGCGGCGAACAGCTTGCGCACGTGGTCGAACAGGCCGGTGTAGGTGGCCAGGTTGGAGCGGGGCGTGCGGCCGATCGGCTTCTGGTCGACCTGCACCAGGCGCCTGATGCTGCCAAGGCCCGCGCTTACATGCCCGCTGCTGGCCTGTTCGGGTTCATCTTCCAGGCTCTGCTCTTCGGGCTCGTTGCGCTCCTCGGCATGGCCCAGGTGCGCACCCACCAGCTCCAGCAGGGCCTGGCTGACCAGGCTCGACTTGCCCGAGCCGGAAACACCGGTCACGGCGGTGAAGCAGCCCAGCGGGAACTCGGCGCTGAGGTTGTCCAGGTTGTTGCGGCAGATGCCTTCGAGCTTCAGCCAGTCGTGGGCCTGGCGTGGCGTGCGTGTGGCCTGTGCCGCCGTATTGAACAGGTAGGCCCGGGTGCATGACTGCTCGACCTGGGCCAGGCCCTTAGGTGGCCCGCTGTAGAGGATGGTGCCGCCATGTTCGCCAGCAGCAGGCCCTACATCCACCAGCCAGTCGGCGCGCCGCATGGTGTCCAGGTCGTGTTCCACCACATACACCGAGTTGCCAGCCTGCTTCAGGCGCTGCAGCGCGTCGAACAGGGCTTCGCTGTCGGCCGGGTGCAAACCGGCAGACGGCTCGTCGAGCACGTAGATCACGCCGAACAGTTGCGAGTTCAGCTGAGTGGCCAGGCGCAGGCGCTGTAGTTCGCCAGAGGACAGGGTCGGGGTGCTGCGCTCCAGGGCCAGGTAGCCCAGGCCCAGGTCGAGCAGGGTGTCGATGCGTTCGAGCAGTTCGTTGGCGATGCGTTGCGCCGCCAGGCGCTTTTCCAGGGTCAGGTCGTCCTGCTGTTGTGCCAGGTAGTCTGCTGCCGCCACTTTGCGGAACACCTCGGCCAGCGCCTGCAGCGACAGGTGCGACAGCTCGGCGATATCCAGGCCGGCGAAGGTCACCCCCAGCGCTTCGCGCTTCAGGCGCTTGCCCTGGCACAGCGGGCAGGGGCTGGGGCGCATGAACCGGGCCACGCGCTTGCGCATCTGCGCGCTCTGCGAGTGCATGAAGGTGTGCAGGACGTAACGCCGGGCACCCATGAACGTGCCCTGGTAGCTGGGCTCCTGCTTGCGCTTGAGGGCGGCGCGGGTCTGCGCCGGGGTCAGCCCGGCATACACCGGTGCAGTGGGTGTTTCTTCGGTGAACAGGATCCAGTCGCGCTGCGCCTGTGGCAGGTCGCGCCAGGGGATATCGACGTCATAGCCTAGGGTCACCAGGATGTCGCGCAGGTTCTGCCCCTGCCAGGCCATGGGCCACGCGGCCACGGCGCGCTCGCGGATGGTCAGCGACGGGTCGGGGACCATGGTCGCTTCGCTCACTTCGTAGACCCGGCCCATGCCATGGCATTCCGGGCAGGCGCCCTGCGGCGTGTTGGGCGAGAAGTCCTCGGCATACAGCATCGCCTGGCCGGCCGGGTAGTGGCCGGCGCGGGAATAGAGCATGCGGATCGAACTGGACAGGGTGGTCACGCTGCCCACCGAGGAACGTGCACTCGGTGTGCCGCGTTGCTGCTGCAGGGCCACGGCCGGTGGCAGGCCTTCGATGGCGTCGACATCCGGCACGCCGACCTGGTCGATCAGGCGCCGGGCATAGGGCGCGACCGATTCGAAGTAACGGCGCTGGGCTTCGGCATACAGCGTCGAGAAGGCCAGCGAGGACTTGCCCGAGCCGGACACGCCGGTGAACACCACAAGTGCGTCACGGGGGATATCGACATCGATGTTCTTCAGGTTGTGCTCGCGGGCGCCACGGACGCGGATGAAGCCGGTGGGGGCGGGTGAACGTGGCGGCATCTGAGCGGTCCTTGGCGGTTGAGAGCACTCACGTTAGCAGTATTTGCGGTGGCTGTACTGGCCTCTTCGTGGGCATGCCTGCTCCCACAGGCATGCGCAGTGTCCAGGTTGTAGGCGGTCCCTGTGGGAGCGGGCGTGCCCGCGAAGAGGCCGGTGTGGCCGATACAGCATCAGGACCTTGGCTCGCGGGTACCCAGTACATCGCGAATGTTGTCCACCACGTTGCTGTCCTTGATCACATCGCTCAGCCAGCCTTCCAGCGGCATGTTGCCCCACTTGATGGCGCGTTCGATCAGGTAAGGCACCGGGCTTTGCGGTTCGCTCTGCTTGAAGAACTGGGCGATGCCCGCAAGCATGGTGAACGCCTCGTCGCGGGTCAGTGGGGTAGTGCGCATGGGCGCAGGCGCGGTGGCCTGGACGGGCGTGTTCATCGGTTCACCTGCTTCGCTGGCGGGGGCAACGGTGGCTTCGGGTTCTGCAACCGCCACGGCTGCAGGGTGCAGTTCGACGCCGCGGTCCTTGAGCAGCTTCTCCGCCAACTGGCTGGCGCGCGACAGAATGTCGGCGAGGCTGGCAAAGCTGGGCGCCTCATGGCCGAACAGGCGGTCGGCACTGGCTTGCAGGCGTTTGCAGGCCTGCAGGCTGGCACCGATCTGCAGGGCCTTGGCGCGCAGGTGTTCGGTGTCGCTAAGCGCCACCGAACGCTGGAAGATCTCGGCGTTGATCTTGCCTTCGTTCAGCGCGGCCTGCATCGCCTTGGGGTTCTGCAAGGCGAGGTTTTCTACGTGGCGTGATTCGTCATAGCGCAACACGCCAAAATTCTGCCCTTGGGTAATGGGCAAGCCACCGGCGATGTCGGTGAGCGTGGTCTTGAGCCAGGAAAGCCGGGCGGCGCGTTCGTCCAGGCCGTCTTCGAGCGTTGGATACAGGGTGTCCCAGAATGCTTCCAGGATCTGTTCGGTCAGCTGGAGGCCAAAGGTAATGCCTTCGAAATGTTCTCGCTGGGCCAGCCCTTCGCTGAGCCAGGCTACCAGCATCAAGTCTTTGCTTTGCTGCGCCAGCCCCTGGGCCGACAGGTCGATCACCTGCTCCCAGTCGGCGGTCTTCAAGTCGGTTTGCCAGTCGCCCTGGGTCAGGTAGTCAGGGTCCGCCCGGCGCGCCTCCTTGATCTGGTCGAACAAGGCAGAGAAGCTCAAGTCTTCGCCACTGCCACCCGCGATAGGTGCGGCCAGCATGGCCTGCGAGAGGTCATTGAGGATTTCAGGCATAAAACACTCTGGTCAGGCGGATGAACAGCGTGCCAGATCACCTGGCACGCTGTGGGATGTGGGCCGCCGTAGCGGCCCCCGGGCACACTGGTTATCAGGCAAACACTTTGTTCGCGGTGCGGTCCCAGCCACCGACGATGTTGCCGCCAGCCTGGCCGTCGGTGCGGTTCTGCTGGGTGTAGGTGGTCTTGATACGGGCGAAGTTGAAGCTGATTTCTTCGATCGGCAGGTCGCTCACAGCCTTGTCTTCACCACCCTGGTTGCCACCGGCGACGAAGCGCACCGAGGACACCACGACTTCTTCCATGTCGATGGTCAGGTAGGTGACCTTGTCACCACCGGCGCGGTTCACGTTCAGCTTCAGCTTGGCGATGTGCTTGCCGGTGCAGCAGTGTTCGAACAGCTTGGCCGAAGCCTTGTCGACCGCCTTGCGGATCTTGAAGTCGCTCAGGGCAACACGCTCGGACGACGCACCGCCCGAGGAGCTGGCGGTAGCCGAGGTGGCCTGGGTGGCGCCGTACTCGTAGCCCAGCACTTCGATCCAGTCCTTGTGCTTTGCATCCAGTACTTCGCCCGGGATGCCGTCGATTTGGATATACGCGTCAAATGCCATTGTGAAACTCTCCATTAACAACATTTAAAGGGTTGCTCATGCGCCCCTTGGTTTTGACCTCGCCGAATACCTCGGCAGAGGTAGCTTTCCGCCACCCGGGCCTCCTCCTGTGAGGCCTGGGTGGCCGGTTCTTGCAGCGGGCCTCAGTTGAGCCCGCGGACTTCGATTTCCACCCGGCGGTTGGGCTCCAGGCACTTGATCAGTTGCGCCCGTGGCTGCTGCAGGTCGCAGTTGACCAGCGGCTTGCGGCTGCCTTCGCCTTGGGCGACCACCAGTTCGGCGGGTACGCCCTTGCCGACCAGATAAGTGCGAATGGTCTGTGCCCGTTGTTTCGAAACTTGCAGGTTGCCTTGGCTGTCACCGAGCTGGTCGGCATGGCCGGAAATGATGATCTTGCCGATGTTGGGGGTGTTCAGCAGTTTGCTGGCGATCGCGCTCAGCTGGCTCTGGCCTTCGCTCTTCAGGCTTTGGAAGTCTGCACGGCCAAAGGCGAACAGGGTGTCGGACTCCAGCGTGATCGTCTCGATCGAACGCAGCGACTGGGCGCGCAGGCTGTCGATGTAATTGCGCGAACTGGACATCAGGAAGGCGTTGTCGAGAATACGTGGCACATCCGGTTCACGGATCTGGTCGCTATAGAAGGTGATCTGGCGGCTGGCGTACAGGTAGTCCTGGTTGCCGCCGGCCTCGCTGGCGGCTGCGGCCATGCTCTTGCCGGTGTGGCGGGCGATGGCCGGGTACCAGTAGTCCGGCAGGCGCGCCTTGAGCAACGCCGGGTCGGCGCTCTCGCGGCGGGCGGGCGAGAGCATCACGTAGGTGTCCAGGGCCGCCTTGCCGAAGTCGGCGATCGACTGCGCGCGGTTGTCATGTGGCAGTGCCTCGGCCTCGACGCTATCGACGCCGCTCACCGGTTGCAGCTCGCGGGTGTTGCGCTGGTAGACCTTGAGGGTGGTCAACAGGTACAGGGTGCGGGTCAGGTTGTCGGCCGTGGGCTTGAGCATCACGTTCTGCAGCGTGGCGAAGTAACGGCTGCGCAGCAGCGGCTCGACCTCATGGCCCTGGTACAGGCCCAGGCGCATGCCGAGCGGCACGCCTTGCTCGTGGTGTTGCTGATAGTAGTGCGCGGCCCAGAATCGCAACCGGTCAAGGCTGCGCCAGGCAGTGTACTGGCCGCTGGCAGCCTGGTCGTCGGCCTTGGCCTGGGCCAGTTCGCCGGCAATGCTGGCCAGGGTGGCGCGGTTGTTCAGGTACGACCAGCCCCACAGGCTGCACAGCACCAACCCTGCGAGGCCTGCAGCGCCAATCCAGCCAGCCTTGCGTCGGCGCTCCCGCTGGTTGCTGGTGTACAGCGCCACCAAGTGCTGGTCGGGGATGATCACCTTGCGGAACAGGCTGTTGATGAACAGCGGTGCCGGCTGGCTGCCGGCCGTGGCAGTTCCTTCGGCGTGCTCTAGGGCGAAGCGTTCGGCCACATGCTGGCCATGGCTGCCCCACTGGGCTTCGTCAGCCTGCAGCGCGGCGGTGAAATAGAACCCGCGCAGCATTTCGGCATTCTGGTAGGGGTTGGCACGCAACAGGCTGTCGACGAACTGTTGCAGGCGCGGCTTGAGCGCGGCCAGCTCCAGCGGGAAACGGTAGGCAGCATTGTTTTGTCGGGTGACCTGAATGTCCTGCTGCACCAGTTGCTGGCTCGCCACGTGCTGCCAGTAACCGGTCAGCTCGTCCATTGCCTTGCCGAAGCGCTGGCCCCAGTCGGCCTGCTCGTAACCCTTGTGCGAGAAGGTCTTGCCCAACACTTCACCACGCGCGGCGTCGTCCAGCTGGCGATAGAACGGGGTGAAACCGGGGATCAGGTCACACTTGGTGAACACCAGGTAGATCGGCAGACGCACTTCCAGCAGCGCGCAGCTTTCCTGGATGCGTTCGCGCAGGCGCTTGGCCACGCGCTCCTGGTCCTCGGCCGAACCATGCAGGATGTCGGCAATGCTGACGCTGACGATCAAGCCGTTGAGCGGGCGGCGTTGGCGATGCTGGCGAAGCAGTTGCAGGAAGCCGCGCCACTTGCCGGCTTCTTCGGGGCTGTTCATGTAGCGCCCGGCGGTGTCCAGCAGCACCGCTTCGGAGCTGAAGAACCAGTCGCAGTTGCGTGTGCCGCCAAGGCCCGCCACCCGTGCGCCTTCGCGCTCGGCATAGGGGAAGTTCAGGCCCGACTGCAGGATCATGGTGCTCTTGCCTGCAGCCGGCTGGCCGATCACCAGGTACCAGGGCAGGGCGTAAAGCGCATCCTTGGCCGAGGTGCCGCGTGGCTTGTTGCTGTGCAGGCGCTCGATGCTCTGCAGCAGGCGCTCGCGCAGCAGGCTGACTTCTTCACGGTCTGCCGGGGTGGCGTTGAGAACCGCCTGGTCGGCGTCGTCGCGCAGCAGGCCTTCGAGGTTGTGGTGCTGGCCGGCGCCGCGGTACAGCAGCAGTACATAGCCCGCCGACAGCAGCAAAAACACACCGATGCCGGCCAGCAGGCTATGCAGCGAGGCAAAGCCCAGGGCGCAACCGATGGCCCAGACCAGGAAGATCGCCAGGAAGAACGCCACTCCCAGCAGGTAGGGTTGGTAGCGCAGGCAGTAGTACTTGATCTTGTTCATACAGGCGTCGCATCCAGCGCATCGACGAACTGGTCGATGACGTGTTCAAGAGGGCGGTCGTAATCGTGCTGCCATGGCGCCACGGCCAGCGGGCTGAGCAACTCCAGGTGCTGGCGTGCGTCGGCGCAGCCACTGAGCAGGCGGTAGGCACAGTTGGCGTGGCGCGACGGGAAGCAGTACAGCCGGGGGAGCATGAAGTCGTCGGCCAGCAGGCTCACCGCCGGCACGCCGGGGTGTCGGCTCATGCGGGCCAGCCAGGTCAGCCAGAGGTCGGCCGTGGGGTTTTTCAGGCCGCGTTCGGCCGGCAACGGCAACTCGATACCACCCTCGAAGTCGCCGTGCAGCACGGCCCGGCTTGCCTGCAGCCCTGCCAGCGCAGTGGCACTGTCGAAGCCGGGCCAGGAACCGTGCAGGGCACGGGCGATATCGCTGAAGCTGAAGTCATGTAGGAACTTGGCATGTACCCTGCGGAACAGGTCCAGGTCCTGGGGCTGTAATGGGCGCAGCGCCTTGATCCGTTCGAACAGGTTGGCGCAGTCGGCCCCTTGCACAGCCTGGTGCAGCAACGGCTTGATCTGCGTGCTGAACAGCTCGGCGAGGGTGAACGGGTTCGCCAGCGCCGCACCTTCCTCGCCCTTGAGCAGCTGGAAGATGAAAAACGGGTAGCGCCGCTGGCTGGCATCGCGCGAGCTCAACAGGCCGCCCAGCAGCCAGTTGCCATTGCGTGCGCGGTAATTGAAGAAGCACATCGGCAGTGAGTCGAACAACGCCTGCCAGTCCTCGCGGTGGCGCATCGCCGCCAGCGCGGACTGCAGCCAGGCGTCGAACTCGCAAACTTCCTCCGCCGCGCCATGCAGGCTGACGAAGTCTGCGCTCGACGGCAGCTTGCCGAAGCAACCGATCATTGGGCGCCCCTGTCGTTGAGGGCACTCAGGGCCTTGACGTCACCCAGGTCGGTCAGTTTCACCCCACCGAAGTTGCGCACTACGAGGCTCACCCGGCCATTGGCGGTATTCCAGCTGAAGCGCTGCTGAATGCCGTCCAGGTCGTCGACGCGGGCACTTTCGTTCATGCGCAGCAGGCCCCAGCGCCCCGGGAAGTCGAACACCGTGACCCGCGCGCCACTCAGGGTGACCACGTCCAGGCGGGCGCCGGGGGCGTTGCTGGTGCCCGGCCAGGCGAAGCGGTTCCAGCTGCTGCGGCCGTTGCGGTAGTGCTGCTCCTGGCCATCGAGGGTGAACACGATGTCGGTGAAGTTGGCTGAAGGCTCCAGCATGATTTCGAAGCCGTTGTCACGGTCCGACAGGCTGGCGATCACCTGGCCCACGGAGCTGGCCTTGTCGATGCTGTTGAGCATGCCGGGGTTGACCAGCGCCGGCCCCTTGCCATCGCCCACACCCAGGCCTTCACCACCGGCCAGGTTGCCGATTTCGTTGCGCTTGAAGGCAGGGAGCAAGCCGCTGTCAGGGTCGACGAAGCGCTGCAGGTCTTTCACCGACGCCTCGTTGCGGCTGCTGCCGGCAATCGGGTAACGGTGTGCCATGACCTGTTCCCAAGGCTTGGCGATCTGCTGCGCCCAGGCCTTGGCTATCTGC
Source organism: Pseudomonas sp. LS.1a (assembly GCF_022533585.1). Lineage (NCBI taxonomy): Bacteria > Pseudomonadati > Pseudomonadota > Gammaproteobacteria > Pseudomonadales > Pseudomonadaceae > Pseudomonas > Pseudomonas sp. LS.1a. The sequence goes on along the minus strand of NZ_CP092827.1, from coordinate 3,065,619 downwards.
TGGCCAGCCGGGTCGCGCAGGGTTGCCCAGGCATACTGGATAGGCAGGCTGAACAGCCCCTGCAACGCGCGCGACAGGCTGTCCTGGCTGGTGTCGACGCTGCTTTCCACGTAGTTGCGCACGGTGGTGACTTCGCTCGGCTGGCCTTCCAGGGTCTCGCTGATCAGCTGCTTGCTGCTCTTGCCCACATCCTGCGAACGCTGGATGTTGTTCATGCGCACCTTGAGCTTGCGCAAGGCGGCCAGGTAGCGGTCCATGATGGTGCTGTCGGCGCCTTCGGCGTTGTTTTCGGCAAATACCCGCGCCACCGGCTCGAAGCGCTTGGCCAGGCTGCCGTCGTCCACCGCCGGCAGGGCAGGTGCGACGTTGGCGGGCAGGGCGTCCTTGGTGTCGAGCAGGCCGCTGACCTTGCTCCAGAAGCCGTCATCGCGGGTGCTACCGGGGGCCGGGATGGCGTGCTTGACCGGCAGGTCCCACTGGGTGTTGTCATTGACTGCCGCCAGCAGGTTCTTCACCGGCGAATTCTGCACGTCGCTGAGCAGCCCCAGCTGCTGGGTGGCCGAGGCCAGGTCGGCGAAGTGGCGCACACCCACGCTGCTGACCATCTTGTACCAGGCCTGGGTGTAGTCGCGCTTGTAGCGGGTCATGAACTCGCGCACGAAGTTGGCCTTCTGCACGATGGCATCGCCGCCTTCGCCGTCCAGCACCCAGTCCGACTCGTTGCGCAGGTTGCCCGACACCAGCTTGATCAGTTCGGGTTTGACGAAGGTGTCCCAGCCCTGGCGGGTATAGATTGCCGGCACGCCGGCGGAGCTGTACAGCAGTGCGCGGCCAGGTAGTGGGACCAGGTCGTTGAGGCTCAGCGCCGGGAACTGGCGGCTCGATTCGAGTTGCAGGCGCAGGTACTCGCGATCGACCAGCGAGCTGGAGATCATGAACGACTTGAGGTTCTGCCGGGTTTCGTTGATCAGCTGTTCGTTGCGCGGCAACGACGGCGCCTGGCCCTGTTCCAGCAGCTGCACGTACAGCGGGGCATTTTCCGCGATCACGGCTGCGTCGGCCGGGGTGCCTTCGGCGGCGGCGCTGGCCCAGGCCTGGGGCAGGCTGGCAGCGACGAAGGCCGGGTCGGGATGGCCCTGGGGCTCGGTCAGCAACAGGTACAGCTTGAGGGTGTTGTAGGCATCGATGATCGAGGCCACCTGCTGCTCGTCGAGGCGCCCGAGCATTTCTTCGGACAGTGACAGGCCACCGGTGGTGGCGGACAGCTCGGCGGCATCACTGGCGGTGGCCAGGTTGACCTTGGCGGCATAGGCGCCGGCGCGGGTGTTGCCCAGCGCGGCTTGGGCCTTGGCCGCAACGGCCGGGGCCAATGGCTTGCCATTGCGTTTTTTCGGCAGCGGCGCTGGGGTGAATTCCAACTCCTGGTTGATACCGCTGGCGAAGGTGTTGAACGCCCGCATCTGCACCTGCAGGCTGCGGGCGATCGGTTCCAGCGCCTGGCTGCGCAGTTGCGCCAGATAGGCATTGCGAGTCACCTGGTGGATTGCCTCGCCATGGTACAGGCCGCCACCCAGTTGCAGTGGCACACCCTGCAGGCGATGGGCCTCGACGTTGGCCATCTGTTCACGCAGTACTTCCAGGCCCTTGCCTGCGGCCAGTTGCTGCTCGCGGTCTTCTGCCTGCTCGATTTGCGCCAACTGCCCGCGCAGGCTGTCCAGCCATTGGCGGTTATTGGCGAACGACAGCGCCTGCCAACCGATGAACAGCACCCCGGTGGCGGCAGCAAGGCCAAGCAGCAGCGGGCTGAAAGTGGCCTGGCGGCCCAGGCGCGACTGGTACAGGGTCAGGTCGCGGTCGGGGAAGATCACTTGGCGGAAGGTGTCGGTTATGAAGAAGCTGCGGTTGCCCACGGCCTTGCCGACGTTCTCGGCGTGCTCATCGTACGCGGCTTGCAGGGCGAATTCGTCGGCGATGACGTCCTCATAGACCTGCCCCAGCTGCTGTCCGGTCTGCAGCGCACTGGTGAAGTACAGGCCGCGCAGCAGCAGCGGGGCACCGCCGCGATGGCCGCGGGTGAAGTGTTCGAGGAACTGCTCGAGGACACCGCTGAGGGCGGCGAAGTACTGCGGGAAGTTCAGCAGGGTGCTGTCGGCTTCGGCACCGAGGGCGATCACCTGCGCGTCGACATGCTGGCGAATGTGGCTTTGCAGATTGCCCAGGCGGGTCTGGAGCACGGCGTGCAGGCCGTTGTTGCGGACTTCCGACAGACCGAAGGTCATGCCCAGCGGCTGCTGGCGCTCGTGCAGGTCGAGGCCGTCGAAGGCCTGGCTGAAGCCCGGCAACTGGTCGGTCTTGCTCAGCATCAGGTAGACCGGCGGGTTGGCATCGAGGCACTCGGCGTACTCTTCTACCCGCGCCACCAACTGGGCCGCTAGGGCATTGCGCTCATCGCCGTTGGCCGCCAATAGCTCGGGCAGGCTGACCACCATTACCAGGCCATTGATCGCCGCCTTGCCGCGCTGCTTGCGCAGCATGCGCAGGAAGGCCGAGAACTCACTGGCCGACTGGTCATCGCGCAGATAGCGGCCGGCGGTGTCGATCATCACCGCGTCGGGGCTGAAGTACCAGTCGCAGTGCTGGGTGCCGCTCTCGCTGTCGTTGGCCGTGGCAATGCTGGCCGACAGGCCGGAATGGGTCAGCAGCGAGGTCTTGCCGGCCGCCGACATGCCGACCACCAGGTACCAGGGCAGGTCGGACAGCGCCGCCTTGCCACCGCCACCGGCGGAGCGGTCGGTGCGCAGCATGGCGATGGCATGCTTGAGGCGCTCGCGCAGCACCTGCTGGTCACGGAACTCGCCGGTGGCATTCCACGACCGATCCACTTCGATCTGCAGCAGGTTTTCCAGGTTGTGCTCGGCGCGAATGCGCTGGTACTGGCGTAGCACGATCACCAGCAGGAAGCAGGCGCTTATGATCGCCAGCGCTTCGGGGACGTGCTGGTGCAGCCACGGCAGCAGCGGGGCGACCAACCAGCAGGTCAACAGGCTCGCCAGCCACAGCAGCAGCAGGAGAAACCAGAAGTTCTTCAAAAGGCGCAGTAATGTTTTCATGTCTTCCTGACTCGGCTACCTGAAGTGCACTCAGGCACTGAACAGCTGGCGGATTTGTTCGGAAAGGGCGGCAACGTCCTTGTCCAGCAACCAGTCCAGCGTCAGGTACACGGCGACGCAGACCAGCGCGATCAGCGCCAGGTACACCCACAGCGGCACCTCATGGCGCAGCATCTGCGACACCTGATCGGGCAGCGCCCAGTCCGGTGACAGTGCTTTGGGCGCCTTGCGGTAACGGGCAATATCCTGGCCCAGGGTATTGGCCAGGTAGCGCAGCTGGTCTTTCTGGCCGAGGCTGAACTTGCCCTCGAAACCCAGGGCCAGGCACAGGTGGTAGACCTCGAGCACATCGATGTTCTGCTTGACGTCGGCGCGCAGCGCATCGACCTTCTCGAAGAAGCCTTCACCAGCCAGGTGCACGCCGAAGTAGCGGAACTGCAGTGGCTGCAGTTCGAAGTGCTGGCGCAGTTGGTTGTCGCCAGCGCGCAGCACGCTCTCGTCGAGGAAGGCGCACAGCGCGTACTGGGTGTCCTTGACCTGTTCGACGCTGTAGTCGGCGGCGCGGGCTTCACGCTCCAGGTTGGCGAAGAAACGTTCCACGCTCCCTTCGAAGGCCTGCACCGAAGTGACCTGACGGCCACGACGCACGATCAGGGCCATGCTGATGAAGTCCTGGACCAGGTCCTTGAGCGTCGGTTTGTCGTTGGCGGCCGCGACGGCGCCCTGTTGCAATACGGCTTCGGTCATTTGAGCACCGCCATCAGTTCAAGCTTGAGGTTGGTAAAGGCGCTGGGCGCGTAGAAGCAGATGGTCTGGGCATTCATCATTCGCTCGTAGACATGGCCGTGCGGCTCGATGGCGAAATACTGGTTGTCCAGGCGCACCGGGATCGCATTGGGCAGCCGTGCGGCATGGTTGAGGGTGACGCCGGGCATGGCGCTGTTGACCACCACCTCGATGTCTTCCGGCGAGCCGACCTTGAACGCCCGCGGCACCAGTTCCAGCAGGCTGGCGCCGGGCATGTCGGCGTGTACCGAGATATAGAAGTCGGCCTCGGTCAGGCGCGGGTCGCGCAGCTGGCCCTGCCAGTACGACGGTTTGTTCTGGGTGAGGTTGATGACGATGCACTGGTTGGGCACGACGTTGTCGAGCATCACCCGGATCATCTCGTCGAGCTTGACCAGCGACGCGGCCGGGTCGTGGTGGTCGTACTCGGGGATGTTGCTGAGCTGGGTGTCCAGGGTGAAGGTCAACAGGCCACCAGCCAGGTCGGCAAGGAACAGGTACAGGCGTTCCGGGTGCAGGCGCGGGTGGGCCAGCAGATGGGCCAGTTGCGGGTGTGCGCGGTTGACGGTGTTCAGCAGCCAGAACAGGGTAACGTCGCTGGAGCCGAACTCGGCGATCTGGTCGGCACGCTCGCGGCGCCGGCCGGACAGGGCCTTGCTCTTGGCCTGCAGGGCGCCGAGCAGGCGCTTGCCGATGCCGGCCAGGGTCTCGTGGCTGCCCAGGTGCAGGGTCGGGTGGACGAAATGCGGGTCGAGATTGAAACCACCCATGCTGTTGCGGGTCAGCTTGGCCAGCGGGCAGTGGCTGTAGCCGTCCAGGCTGTCACCGTCCACCAGCAGCACCACGTTCAGACGCAGGCTGGTGATTTCGTTTTCCAGCTCGCCCTCGTTGAGGTCGGGCAGGGTATCGAACTGCTTGCGGAAACGCCGCGCGGCCTTGTGTTCCTGGCCGTCCTCGACGTAGTTCAGGCCAAACGGCTCGGGCAGCTTCAAGGCGGCATAGACCTTCAGGTCGTTGGCCTTGAGCAGGTCCTTGAGATCGCGGGCAGCCGGCAGCGGGTCGTGCTGCGGTGCGTCGTACAGGCTGCCATCGGGGAACACCAGCTTCAGGCGTTTGAGCTGCAGCGAACCACTGGCCAGGGCGTCCTCATCCACCTGCAGTGCCTGCACACCCCAATGGAACGGGGTAGTGCGCAGGGTCGCCTCGGCCAGCTGGTGCTGGTGGAACTCATCCTGGTACTGGAAGTGCTGGGGCAGCAGGAACATGCCTTCCGACCACATCACCCGGCTCTGCTTGCTCATTTGACGCTATCCACTAAAGAGTTGAAGGTTGAATCCATGGCGTTCTGCGCCGATTTGCCGGCGGCATCGCTGGCCTTGTCGAGCACGGCGTCCTGCACCTTGTCGGTGAGCGTCGGTGCGTTGTCCCCGGCCTTCTGCGCGGCTGCCAGCTGGTCGGCGGTCGGCGGTTTGTTCAGTACGTCCACGCCACGCATGGCGCTGATTTCGGTGTTGTCCACCAGCACCCGCAGGCCGTCGGAGGAGAACCAGATACCGTCCTTGCGCAGCGAGTTGGCGTCGAAGGCGACTTTCCAGCGCGCGTCCTGTTCGTCACGGAAGAACGCTGCCACGCCGACGTAGCGCGCGCTCTTGGCCAGCGGCCACTGGTCGATCTGGCCGATGCCCGGCAGCAGGGTGATTTCGCGGGCTTCCACCAGGGTGTTGCCCAAGGCCTTTTCCGGGGTGTCCCACAGGGTCTCGGCATCGGTCGCGGCGAAGCGTTCGAGGTCGGTCAGCTGGTACACGCGCATCACCACCGACAGCGGCTTGCCCTCGGCATCGGGGTTGAGCTGGTTGCCGCCGTCGGAGGTCAGGATGACCTTTTCGCTGTCGGCCAGCATGTCGGCCGCCCAGCTGTCTTCCATGCGCTTGCCGATACGGTCGGTGACCCCGCAGCCGGCCAGCGCCACTAGCAGGGCAGCTGCGGTCAGGCGTTTGAGGGTGGTGTGCTTGTGTTGCATGACGGCAAAACCTCCGGGTACTGGTCAGGCCAGGCGATAGGCGAAATCGCCATCGCTGCCCAGCTCGATCGCAAGGCGCTCGATCGGCGCGTCCTGGGCCATGCGCTCGAGCACGCGCTGGGCGAGTTCGGGCATCAGGGTCTGGGACAGGATGTTGTCGATGTTGCGCGCACCGCTGTCGACCTCGGTGCAGCGCGCGGCGATGGCCTTGACCAGCGCCTCGTCGTAGCTGAGCTCGGCCTGGTGGTTGCGGGCGAAGCGCTTGGCGATGCGTTGGAGCTTGAGGGCGACGATGCGCTCGAGGATCTGGTCCTGCACCGGGTAGAACGGCACGATGCTCAGGCGGCCGAGGAAGGCCGGCTTGAACACATGGTTGAGCTGGTCACGCAGGTCTTCGACGATCGCTTCGGGCGTCGGCAGCTCGGTGGCGTTCAGGCAGGTCTGCATGATGCGCTCGGTACCGGTATTGGAGGTGAGGATGATCACCGTGTTGCGGAAATTGATCTCGCGGCCTTCGCCATCGTCCAGCACGCCCTTGTCGAACACCTGGAAGAACAGTTCGAGCACGTCGGGGTGGGCTTTTTCCACCTCGTCGAGCAACACCACGCTGTATGGCTTGCGGCGCACCGCCTCGGTCAGCACGCCGCCTTCGCCATAGCCGACATAGCCGGGTGGCGAGCCCTTGAGGCTCGACACGGTGTGGGCTTCCTGGTACTCGGACATGTTGATGGTGATCAGGTTGCGTTCACCGCCGTACAGGGTATCGGCCAGGGCCAGGGCGGTTTCGGTCTTGCCGACGCCGCTGGGGCCAAGCAGCAGGAACACGCCGATCGGTTTGTTCGGGTCTTCCATGCGCGCCCGGGAAATCTTGATGCGCTTGCCGATTTCGTGCAGGGCGTGGTCCTGGCCCAGCACGCGTTCACCAAGCAGGGCCGGCAGGCGCTGCACGGTGTCGATCTCGTCCCGCAGCATCTTGCCCAGCGGGATGCCGGTCCAGCCGCTGATGACCTGGGCGATGGCGCCGCCGTCGACCAGGGCGTGGACCAGTGGCTGGTCGCCCTGCACGCGTGCCAGCTCGGCACGCAGCGCCTTGAGCTGGCCGGCATCGGCGTCGCTGGCGACGTCCAGCGCCTTGAGCTGTTCGACCAGTTCCAGTTCCCGCTGCCACTGCGTGTTCAGCTGCTGCTCCTGCTGCTGTTCGGCCTGCAGCGCGGCCTGCAGCTCACCCAGGCGGCGGGCGTGGTCGTGGCCCTTGCCGGCTTCGTGGCCGAGCACGGCGATTTCGGCATGCAGGTTGTCGATCTGGCGGCGGCAGTCTTCCAGGGCGCCAGGCTGCGACGATTGCGCCAGGGCAATGCGCGCGCAGGCGGTGTCGAGCACGCTGACCGCCTTGTCCGGCAGCTGGCGGCCGGTAATGTAGCGGTTGGACAGGCGCACGGCCTGCACCAGCGCTTCGTCCATCACCGCTACCTTGTGGTGCTCGCGCATCTTGCCGAGCAGGCCGCGCAGCATGTGGATGGCCTTGTCTTCGTCGGGTTCTTCCACCTTGACCACCTGGAAGCGGCGGGCGAGGGCGGCATCTTTCTCGAAGTACTTCTTGTATTCGGCCCAGGTAGTGGCGGCGATGGTGCGCAGCTCGCCACGGGCCAAGGCCGGCTTGAGCAGGTTGGCGGCATCGTTCTGCCCGGCCTGGCCACCGGAACCGATCAAGGTGTGGGCTTCGTCGATGAACAGGATGATCGGGTGCAGGCTGCGTTTGACCTCTTCGATCACTGCCTTGAGACGGTTCTCGAACTCGCCCTTGACCCCGGCACCGGCCTGCAGCAGGCCCAGGTCGAGGGTGTGCAGGGCTACATCCTTGAGCACCGCCGGTACGTCACCCTGGGCGATGCGCAGGGCCAGGCCTTCGACCACGGCGGTTTTGCCGACCCCGGCTTCGCCGGTAAGGATCGGGTTGTTCTGCCGGCGGCGGGTAAGGATATCGACCATCTGCCGTACTTCGAACTCGCGGCCCAGTACCGGGTCGATGCGGCCTTCGCGGGCGCTCTGGGTGAGGTTGACCGTGTACTGGTCCAGCGCCGGGGTCTTGCCGCCGGCCTTGCTCGTACTGTTCACTGGCGCTGCAGGGCTGGCCAGCGGGCTGGCCTGCCTGGACTCGGCGCTGCCTTCCACCAGCGCGGTAAGGTTCAGGCGCAGGTCATCGGCGTTGATTTTCTCCAGCTCCGGCGCCGAGGCGATCACCACGCGACGCAGTTCGGCATCATCGAGCAGGGCCTGCAGCAGGTGAGCGCTGCGCACCTGGCCGACGCCGTATTCGATCGATGCCAGCAACCAGGCTTGTTCGATCATGCGGGTGATGTGCGGCGACAGCGCCGGGGTGCGGGTATTACCTTTCTTGAAGGTGCCCAGGGCTGTGACCAGTTGCGCCTGCAGGCGTTCGGCGACTACCTCGTAGTGGCGCAGGATCGGCGCCAGGTCGCTGTCGCTGTTGTCGAGCAACTGCAGCAGCAGGTGCTCCACCTCCACGTCGTAATGGTGCTCCGACAGGCACAGGGCCGCCGCGCTTTCCGTGGCCGTGCGGCTGGTTTCGTTGAGCTTGGCGAACAGAGACTTCAGGTTCACAAGGCGACCCCATCGTAAGGAATGTGGAAGACGGCGCAACGCGAAGGCTCCGCGTCACGACCAGGGCGTTTGAGCCAGCCCAGCCAGCCCAGGGCGACATTGCCGCTGCGGCCCAGCTGGGCGCGTGGCACCGCCTCGCGCTTGAGGCGCGGGGCAATTTCGAAATCCAGTTCGGCGCCTATATAGAAGCGCACCAGTTCGACCAGCTTGCGGTAGCACGCGGTGCCCGGCTGGAAGCGCTGGTAATCGGCCAGGCCGAGCGGGCCCAGCTCGATGCGGATGCACGACTGGTAGTCCCACACCCGGTTGCCGGCTACGGCGCTGTGGCCGAGCTGGGCATTGCGGCGGCCGAGCTGGGTGCATTGTTCGGGCTGCAGGTGCAGCCAGCGCCCGGCGAACTGGCGGACCTTGATCGGCAGCGAGAAATAGAAGCCGAGCATGCGTTCGAGGTTCAGCGCATTGCGCGGCTTCTGGCTGAGCAGGCCGGCAAAATAGCTGAACAGCTCGCGGCGCAGCGCCATCGGTTGCTGCTCGAACTTGAGTTGCTGCGCGCGCGGGCCGAGGCCGACCAGGTTGAGCAGGTAGCCATCGAAGCCCGAAGTGCCATTGCGCTCGTGCTCGATATGGAATTTGTACTTCTGCCAGGCCTCGTAGAACAGCGTGGTCATGCGGTGCGAGAAGATGTCGAGAAACGCATGGGCGGCATCGTCGCGATACTGCACGTGGCGTTCCAGCAGCAGCTCTGTGTACGGGCGCGGCAGCACGCCCGACGGCCCGACCAGGCCCATGAAGGTGACCTGCACTTCCGACAGCGGCAGGCCGGCCGGCGACACCTTGCCTTCGCGCTCGAAGTGCAGGTCGCTGACCTCGCTGGCCGGGAACGCCAGCGACAGCTGGGTACGAAAACGCAGCGGGTCTTCGTGCGGCCGGGTTGCCAGGTCCATGCGCCCGGTGCGGCTGTAGTGCAGGCGGAGCAGGCGCACCAATTGAAAGAATTCGAATCGGTGCGGCTCGGCTCGGGCCTGATCGATCAGACCAGGGGCTGATCGCCGGTACGTGCTGGCCATTGGACGACTCTCTTTTCTCGTTGTTGGGTGCGCAGGGTCAGTTGGGTGAAGCTGTTCATCGAGCAGTACTGGCCGAAGAAGTGGTCCAGCACCATGCCGAACAGGAACACGCCGCTGCCGGTGAACTGGCTTTCGTCCAGGGTCAGGGTGATGCCGACGCCGCGCACGAAGTTCGGCCGTGGGTGGCCGATGAGTGCGACCACCGGCTCGCTGCTGATCGCCTTGATGCCGTTGATCTGTTTGCGAATGGCGGAAACATTGCGGTAGTTGTACAGCGACAACAGCTCCAGCAGTACTTCGCGGCCCTGGCTGACCAGCGACATATGGTTCAGCGACAGGTGGGCGATCAACCGCCAGATCAGGCCCTTGCCCAGGGGCACACGCACCGTGGCGGTGGGCTTGCGCAGGCAGCGGATATCCTTGATCACCGAGTTGGCGGGAATGTTGAAGTCACCACGTTCGCCGCCGAACGGCAGCATCAGCGGTACATCGCGGTTGCTGCAGGTAAGGCCGATGCTGAGGGTGTCGCTGCTGGCGTCGATCAGCTCCAGGTCGCGGTCGACCACGCGGATGCTCATGGCAGTGGCGTCACCCTGGTTGCGCCGGCGCGCCACCCAGAAGCTGCTGTGCGGGTCCTGCTCGCCACGGGGTTCGAAAAACGGGTGGCAGGTGGCGACCTGGTCGATGCCGCCGAGTTTGCGCACCCGCCGTACGCGGTCGATCGAGATCACTTCGGCAGCGTTGTGCAGCCGTGTATCGGGAGTGACCGGGTATTCGTGCTGGGTGTGGGTCAGCTTGATCGGCTCGGCTTGCTGGCGAAACAGGTTGATGATCGGTGTGCAGTTGAGCTTGAAGTTGTTGCGCCCGATGTTCTGGGTCAGCCGCGCCAGGCGCTCGCTGAGGTCGTAGTCGGAGAAATAGAAGTTGATCTCGACTTGCTCGATGGCCTTGCCCTGCAGGATGCGGGCAAAGCCGCTCAGGTCGAAGAACATGAACTTGTCGGGGAAGGTGAAGTACTCGTGCAGCAGGCGGTAGCCCAGGAACGAGCGCTCGGAGTAGTCCACCAGGCCTTCGTCACGGGCGTAGCCCACGGCTTTCAGGGCATCGGCCGGCAGGGCCACTTCGCGGCTGCGGCCCTGGTCGTGGAAGCTCAGGGTGGCTTTGGCCAGGTTGTTGAACAGCAGCTCGTACAGCTGCAGCATCAGGGTCGCTTCGCCGTCGAGGAAGAACCGCAGGCGGTCCAGTTCCATCTGCCCGAACAGGGCATCGCCGGTGGCTGTCAGGCGAATGCGCAGGCGTGCGACCAGGTCGGCGCTGTGGCCGTTGAATGCCGAGCGTTCCATTTCGGCGAACGAGGCTTGTTGCACTGCAATCGGCCACAGCTCTACCGGGTAGCAGGTGCGGAACTTGCACACCACGCCTTCCACGGCAGTGGCATGCATCTCGGTATGGCGCGCCACGTGGTAGGCTTCGGTGACTTTCTCGTGCTTGCCCAGGTTCAGCTCGGCAATCGACATCGACGGGGTAGGGCGCAGGTAGTGCGGGTACAGCACCCCGAGGAAGGATTCGACGATTTCCGGAAACTCGTCATCGAGCTTCTTGTGCACCCGCGCAGACAGGAACGAGAACGCCTCGATCAGGCGCTCGGTGTGCGGGTCTTCGCAGTTGTCGCCCTCGATCAGCAGCCGCGAAGCGATTTTCGGGTACTGCGCGGCAAACTCCTGGCCGAGGAAGCGCAGGTGCGACAGTTCCTTTTCGTAGTAGGGCAGCAGTTCGTCGAGCATCAGTTGAGGTTCTGCACTTTGTATTCCTGGGTGTTGACCTGCAGCACGGCGTCGAATGACACCTGGCGGCTGATGTCCTGCAGACGCAACACGGCGTCCACGCGGAAGGTCAACATGCGGTGGCCGTTCTGCTGGGCCAGCAGCTGTACGCGGACACGGCGAAAGCGCCGGTCCCCTGTGCTGATCGCCCGCTCCAGTTGCTGCTGGATGAGGCGGCGATCATGCGGGTCGAGCACGCTGCGGCTGATGAAGTCGGGCATGCCGTATTCGAGGATGGAGCCACCGAGCTGGCTGAAGCCCTCCAGCTCTTCGGCGACCAGGCACTGGCGGGTGTTCACCAGTACCTCGAGGTCACGGACGATGCTGGCCTTGTACTCGCTCAGCGAGCAGGTGCGTTGCGCGGCCGGCTCGGCCGACTGGTATGGACGGTCGTCCAGCAGTCGGTCGAGCAGCGAGGGCAGCAGGCGGGCCTGGTTACTCATGTGTCATCCCTGTACACACCGGCCTGTCAGCCGCGCGCGCCCTGTGGCAGCTCGGCAACCAGGCGCAGCGAAGCAGTCAGCTCATCCAGCTGGTAGTGCGGGCGCAGGTAGGTCACGGCCTTGTACACACCTGGTTTGCCTGGCACTTCGAACACCTCGGCGCGGGCTTCGCGCAGCGGGAACTTGGCCTTGGCCTCCTGGCTGGCGGTGTCGTCGAGCAGCACGTAGCTGGCCAGCCACTGGTTGAGGAAGCGCTCCACATCCATGCGCGAGGCGAAGCTGCCGATCTTGTCGCGCATGATCGCCTTCATGTAGTGGGCAATGCGCGAAGTGGCGAAGATGTACTGCAGCTGGGCCGACAGGCGCGCGTTGGCGTTGGCGATGTCGGTGTTGTACTGCTTCTGCTTCTGCGCCGACTGGGTGCCGAAGAACGCGGCATAGTCGGTGCCCTTGCAGTGCACCAGGGGGATGAAGCCCAGGTCCGACAGCTCTTTTTCGCGGCGGTCGGTGATGGCGATTTCGGTCGGGCACTTGAGGGCGATTTCGCCGTCGTCGGTCTTGAAGGTGTGGGTTGGCAGGCCTTCGACCAGGCCGCCACCTTCCACGCCGCGGATGGCCACGCACCAGCCGTAGCGGGCGAAGGCATCGGTAACGCGGGTGCCGAGGGCGTAGGCGGCGTTCATCCACAGGTACTTGTTGTGGTCACGGCCATCGACGCTTTCGACGAAGTTGAATTCTTCCACCGGGGTGGTGTCCGGGCCATACGGCAGGCGACCGAGCACGTGCGGCAGGGTAAGGCCGACGTAGCGCGAGTCTTCCGAGGCGCGGAACGACTTCCACTTGGCGTATTCCACGGTGTCGAAGATCTTTGCCAGGTCACGCGGGCCGGACATCTCGGTGAACGAGTCCCAGCCGAACAGCTCGGGGGAGGCGGCCGATATGAACGGGGCATGGGCTGCTGCGGCGACGTGCGAGATCTCCTCCAGCAGGTACATGTCTTCGGGGTTGCGGTTGAATTCGTAGTCACCGATCAGCATGCCGAAAGGCGCGCCACCGAAGGTGCCGTACTCTTCTTCGTAGACCTTCTTGAACAGCGCGCTCTGGTCGAATTCGCTGGCGGCCTTCAGGTCGCGTACCAGGTCTTTCTTCGAGGCATTGAGCAGGTGGATCTTCAGCGTAGTGCTGGTCTCGGTCTGGTCTACCTGGTACTTCAGGCCGCGCCAGGAAGCTTCCAGCTGCTGGAATTCGCTGGCGTGCATGATCTCGTTCATCTGCTCCGAGAGCATCGCGTCGATCTCGGCGATACGCGAATCGAGCACGGCGATCAGGTCCTTGCTCGGGGTCATCTCGCCCTCGAGTACCTGGTTCACCAGTTCGCCAATCAGGTCGCGGGTGCGGTTGCGCTCGGTGTCGGAGCGGGCCACGCGGCTTTGCGAAATGATGCTGTCGAGCAGCGAGGGCTGTGGCGCGAAGTTTTCCACTTCGACCAGGTCGCCGGCCTGTTGCGGTGCGGTTTGCTTGTCGGTCATGTTCGGGCTCCTGCTCAGGCGTGATCGCTGCTGGATGGGTCTTTCACTTCGGCTTCACGGCCGAATTCCTTGCCCAGGGTCTTGAGCTTCTCGGTGTTCTGCAGCACGTCCATCAGCAGCTCCTCGAGCTTGTCGTTGCCGCCCATCTTGTTGCGCAGGTCGGCCAGCTTGTTGCGTACCTCCAGCAGCTTGCGCAGCGGCTCGACCTGCTTGACCACGTTCTGTGGCTCGAAGTCTTCGAGGCTGTTGAAGTTCAGCTCCACGCCCAGCTGGGTGCCGTTCTTGGCCAGGGTGTTGTCGACACGGTAGGTCAGACGCGGCTTGATGCCCTTGAGCACGCCGTTGAAGTTGTCACGGTCGATGTAGACAAACTTGCGGTCCTTGAGCTTGGGCAGCGGCTCCAGCGGGTTGCCGGAAAAGTCGCCCAGTACGCCGACGACGAAGGGCAGCTCCTTTTTCTCGATGGCATCGCCGATGTCCACGTCGTAGGTGATATGGACCCGAGGCGCGCGAACGCGGTCGAGTTTGTGCTGAGTGCTTTCCTTCTTCGCCATCGTGTTCTCCAGTGCGAGCAATTCGCTGCGAATCATTGCGCGGCCCGTTGCCGGGCGCTGCGCGTTACAGTCCTTCGATCGTCAGCAGCAGGCGCTGACGGATTTCGTCGTTCATTTCCAGGATGTTGTCGCGGCCCACCAGCTCTTCGAAGCTGGTGTTGCCGGCAATCTGCGTGCTGCTGCGGATGACCGAGTCGTCAGGCAGTTCCGAGCGCACCGGCGAGCTGATGACGCAGAACGGCAGGTCGCCAAAGCCCTTGAGGCGCTCGAAGCTGAGGCTGTAGCGCAGGCCCTCGAACAGCCGGCCAAGGCCAGGCGACTTGCTCAGGCAGTAGAACAGCACCAGGTAGTGCACCACGAAGCGGTACAGCTCGGCGCTGCTGCGGTTGGGGTCTTTGATGACGTTGCGAAACCGCGCCAGGTCGAAGGCGTGGAAGCCCACCACCCAGCGGGTCGGGCTGGTGATGCGGATGACCTGGCCGCTGTGTTCCAGGGCCTTGTCGTATTCCAGCGGGAACAGTTCGGGGGTGGTGCTGATCAGGTTGAGCGGTACTTCCAGTTCGGTGACCAACTGGAACGGCGCAGCCGAGCCGATACGTTCGTAGAGTTCGACCAGGGCCTGGAAATGGCCCTGGGTTTCGCGCCCGCTGCTGCGCTGGGCGCCTTGCAGGTATTCGCCAAACAGGGTTTGCGGACGGATCAGCGGTGCCACGGTGGCGAGGTAATCCGCCGCCTGCGCCTTCAGCGCATCGGAGATCGCCCGCGTCTGGCTACGCAGCTTGATCAGTGCTTCGACATCGAATGTCTGTGTCATCGGTGCATCGTCCATGTGCCTGCTTGATCGTCCTGAAACGCCAATGGCGTGGACCTGAAATTGCGCCTCTCGACGGCGGCAAACTTGAGTGCTGGCACATGAATATCGTGTTGCCAGCAATGCCGAGTAGGGCACCTCGCTGCGGAAGAAGTTCCGGCGAGGAAGGCAATTTTTTCCCCGCTTTGTGATGTGACGCAATGATGGCGTCGTGATATTGACTGGGGTTTCGGGCGCGGGAAATGGGAGTTCAAGCCCTAAAATTTGGGTGTGCGAGGGGTATGAGCGTGAGAAAATTTCTTTGCAAAAGTTTTTTGCAAAAAGTGAATCCGGTCTCATTTTTTGCGCGGATCGTATTCTCCGGAGGTGTTGCCAAAGCACGTCTGGATGATGGCAGCGCGACGGAATGCGCCGCGCGCAAGGGTGTTATCAAGCGTGGTCCATCCGTTTGGATGGCCTATGCCGTACCTGCAGAGGCAACGGTCTGGTCAATAACCTTGAAAACGAGCATGATCACTATGGGTGCGGGCACGCCCGCGAAGCAGGCGACGCGGTGGATGGCCGCCTGCTCCGGTCGCGCAGGGGCAGGTCAGTGACATGGTCTGCGGTGGGCCTTTCCACCTCGCGCCAGGTGGATGAACTCGACGAGCTGGCTTGCGACAGCCATTGATGGCCACGCTACGTCGGCTAATGAAAAGTGACGGGTAGAGTCGAGTTCCATGATCACTACTGAACGTTTTTTTGGGGGCATTTGGGCGTTCTGGTTTTTGCTGCTGATGATTTCAGTGTTCATGCTGGGGGTGGCGCCAAAAATTGTCTTCGTGCCCATGGCAGTGGCGACAGTCATGACGTTCTGCTGGTGCGTGAAATGCGCTCATCGTTGACCCAGAACAATTGCCAGGCAGAGCCCGATATCACCAGCTTAGGGCAGGGCGAGTAGCCTCTGCCAAGCAGCGCAAGGGTCGTCAGAACCATAACGGCAGGGACGACGTAGAGCAGCGTCTTCAGCGAAAGCCCGAACATCAGCGCCTGGAAGCGGTGCAGTCGTGTGCCTGCGGGCGGGTCGAATTTTTTCCCGGTCCAGGCACATATCGCACAACCAACCAGCAGAATTGCCACCGCCGGCGGTGCCATGAGCAGGCCGAACGCGAGGTAAGGTGTTTCCACGACAGGCGCGCCACGCAGTAATCTGCCGTACAGCGGGAACAGGTAGTTGATGTAGGCGTAGACCGAGAAGGCCGCGACCAACAGCATGGCGATGATCATGCCGACAGCCAGCAGTCTGATATTAAGGGGCGATGATACAGATGAAGTTTATGAGTATCGAATTTTCATCTATAGAGCCCTGCTGTACTAGTGTTTCTCACTGCTGTGCATCAGCTTGCGTGCAAATAGCTCGATTGCCAACACGCTTGCAGGGTTGCTCGTCGCTGTTGTAAAAATCAGGTTTGAAGCAATATCGCACATCATTGACCCAGTACACCTTCCAGGCCGACCCTGAAATCAGGAGTTTCTGGCACGGGGTGTACCCCTTCGACCACAGGCCAAAAGTCACGAGTAATGCCAGCGCCGGCGCAATATAGATCATTGACCAAAGTGTCAATTTGTATGAGTTATGTTGAAAGCGGAACATCCGGGAATGGGGGGGCGGGTCGAATTTTTTCGCGCGCCAGCAGGCATGCAGTGATGTAACAACTATGATTGGGGTGACCGTACACATGGCGATGAGCATAAACACCAGATAGGGCGTCACCACGATTGGGGCATTCGTTAAGAGCCTTCCGAACAAGGAGAGTAGATTGCTCCCAAGCCAATAAGCTGACAGAATGCCCAATATCGAAGTTGCTAGGCCAGTCGCGAGGGCCATGAGACGAAACAGGTGGGGAGAGCGCTCGTGGAGCTCATGAGGTTGAATAGTCATGGTTAAAACTTTGGAAAGTTGAACGTCGGGAGTGAGGGCATAGAGGGAAGTTCAGGCACAGTAGGCCATCCAGGCAGATTGAGGTCTCCTGGCTGAAGTTTTTGCAGTGCCCAGCGCTTGGCCTCGTTATAGAGAGTGTCTGCCACCTCGCTAGCAATATTGGTGATTTGTTTCTCTGCGTATTTTTGCAAGTCCTTGGTACTAATCTGCATGGCCTGCTGGCCCAAATATTCAATTTGGTCCACGGCATACCGAAGGCCCGCTTTAACCGAGTTTTTTATTCCATAGCGGACATCAAGCTCGTTAAGCCCAACGCCAACTGCGAATACAACGGCAGCCCCCAGGATGACGGGTGCGGCGGCGAAAGTGGCCATTGAGCCAATGGCCAGCCCGAAAGCATACCCGATCGCCGAAGCTATACCGGCTTTGATCAGCTCAACGCCAATACCGCCAAACAGGTCGCTCATCACATGCTCGTCGGCAAATACCCATTCTGCGACTTCGATGGCTACCGCCACATAACACGAAAGCTTGAAGCCTTTGATCGACGAACCGCGCACACCGTATTTGCCGATGCCCATGCTGACCAGCTTGGCGTTCTGGATGCCATAACGGGGAGCATTTAGCGTCTTGCGCAGGCCTGGGTAGCCGGTGAGGATCACGTACTGCTTGCCGTTGCGTATGGTGTAGCGCACCTTTGTGCCCAGCCCGTTCATGTCGCGAATGAAACCGGCAGTATTTTTCATGTCCCATGCGGCCATGGCCGTGGGCACGCCCCAGGTCGTATTGACGAAGGTGTGGGGCAGGCCGTTGTAGGTGGATTTCACGCTCTGCCAGGTGCCGGTCAGCATGTCGCCCTGGGTGCGTGTGCACACTTGTGGAGCCTGCGTTGCACCGTGAGTTCTCTGGGCGAACTGGGCTTGTGCCTGAAAGTCCTCGATCGACATGATCACCATCTCCCGGTGATTCTGGTCCATCTCCCGGTCCAGTTGGCTGAGTTGGTTTTCACTCACGCTCATGGCGATTCTTCTCCCTGAAATTCGCAGTGTATTGCCTCTCGGCTGAGCGCAAGGAGCGTACACCCCCGATGACCGACTGATCAAACCGATGGACACAATACGATGCAATTAACCAAAAAACCGCCTGCTGCTCTACAGTCCGCGATACTGCTTCCCGTAGAAGCATTTTGACGTCAGCTTGATGGAATCTGGCGTATCGCCATCATTTGACAGCCTCTTTTAAGCGCGTTTTCATTGCAAGATTTCCAGCTTGATGCAGGATGCATTGACATGATTACGGACGCCCTCGAATCGATCCTCACGCAGCATCAACGTCTGTTTACCTTCGACTCGCCGCTGCCGCCCGAACAAGAACTGCAACTGCTGAGCTTCAGCGGCCGCGAGGGGATTTCGGAGCTGTTCAGTTTCGAGGTGCAGCTTATCTCCCAGGATGCGCGCATCGAGCTCAAGAAGCTCATCGGCAAGAAAGTGACGGTAGGGATCGCCCTGGCTGATGGCAGCACACGCTACATCAGCGCGCACGTGTCGGACTTCGTCCATGCTGGTGCCGACGGCGGCATTGCCAATTACACTGCCGAACTCGTGCCGTGGATATGGATCCTCAGCCGTCGCCGCGATTCGCGGATATTCCAGGACAAGACCACCGAGCAGATCGTCAAGGACGTCTTTGCGTACTACCTGACCCTGGCCGATTACGAGTTTCGTCTGAGCCAACCGCTCAAACCGATCAGCTACTGCACCCAGTACCAGGAGTCGGACCTGAACTTCGTGTTGCGCCTGCTCGAGCAAGAAGGGCTGTTTTTCACCTTCGAGCACTCCCAGGAAGGCCATCGCATGATCATCAGCGATGACAGCAGCATGCTTCCGCAGCTGGAGCGCCAACCGCTGATTCGTTACCACAGTGCTTCAGTCACCGAAACCGCAGACTCGATCACCAAATGGTCTTCGGCGCGGCGGATGCAACCAACGCGCCTGGCCTTGAAATCCTTCGACTACAAGCAACCGGGCAACCCACACCTGGTGCAGTTGAATTCCGTCAACCAGCAGGGCGAGGTCGGCCAGTATGAAGTCTTCGAATACGAAGGTCTCTACGGCTACGCCGATGCCGATGAAGGCGTGCGCAAGGCGCGGCGTCGGCTGGAGGCGATGGAAGTGGACGGCAAGACCTTCCATGGCGAGAGCAACTGTCGCGTCATGGAGCCTGGCTACTACTTTGAATTGAGTCAGCATTACGATCACGACAATGACGCCCCGGATGACCGACAGTTTCTGCTGCTTTCGGTTACCCACTGGGGGCAGAACAACTACACCAACGACGGTGAGGCGGGCTACCGCAACAGCTTCAGCTGCATTCGCCGGAAAATTCCGTTCCGCCCTGCATTGAACACGCCTAGGGCGGGCATCAGCGGGCCGCAGACTGCCATCATCGTCGGCCCCCCCGGCGAAGAGATCTACACCGATGAACTGGGCCGGGTGAAGTTACAGTTCCACTGGGACCGCAACGGCGAGTTCAACGACCAGAGCTCCTGCTGGGTACGCGTCGCCCAAGCTGGTGCCAGCGGTGGCTTCGGCAGCATCCAGATCCCACGCGTGGGCGACGAAGTGGTGGTGGTGTTCCTCGATGGCAACCCCGACCGCCCGCTGATCATGGGCAGCCTGTACAACAGCACCAACACCCCGCCATGGTCGCTGCCGGCGAACAAGACCCAGAGTGGTTTCCTGACCCGGTCGATGAAGGGCGACGGCGGTACCGCCAACTTCTTCCGCTTCGAGGACAAGGCTGGCGCCGAGCAGATCATCATGCATGCCGAGCGCAACATGGATACCGAGATCGAGTTGGATGAGACCCATGATGTGGGGAACAACCGCACGATTACGGTGGGCGGCACGCACACCGAAACGGTCAAGAAAGACACCATGGTGCAAGTGACCGAAGGTTCCTACACCCTGCAGGTCGACAACCAGTTCATACAGGTGGCTGCCAAGCAGCACATCATCCTGCAGGTGGGCGACAGCAGCATCACGCTGACCCCGGAAGGCATCGAGATCAAAGGCAAGGTCATCGTGACCACCAGCACCGACACCACCCAGATCACTGGCGCTGCAGTGCGGATCAACGACTGAGGCAAGGTTCATGTACAAGCCCTCGATCTACGACCGCATCTCTGCCAGGCGCGAAGCGCAAGAGGAGGCTGCGCGGCTGGCCAGGTTGGCGGAAGCCGCTCATGTGCCTGAGCCTGTGCCCGAGCCGGAACCGGTGCCAGCCGCGTTGCAGGATGTGGGCAGCGGTTTCACCTTCGCAGGTTTCACTCTGCAGTTTCCGATCGGCTTTCGCTTTCGCGACATCCAGACCACCATCGAGCATGAAGGCGAGCCGATCAGCCTCAGCATCCGCCGCCGTGATGTACGCGCCAGGCAGCCGCTGGAGCAATTGTTCGAGGGCGCGATCCAGGCCTTGCGCGAATTGAACCCGCAACTGCGCGTGATTCGTCAACGTGATTCCCACCTGGCTGGTAACCCGGCCAAGGTCCTGGATTTCCACTTCAATGCTGGCCACGAGCCCCGGCACGGTCGCCTGGTCGGCGCGCTGGTGCCCATCGCCGGCAGCGAGTCGCTGCAATGGCTGGATATTTCCAGCGTGATCGACCCGAGCAAGCCGGGCCTGAGCCAGTGGCTGGCCGAGTTCGACCGCATGCTCGATGGCTTCGCGCAGGGCTGAACCCCGATTTTTTCGCTATCAGGAATTTTCATCGCATGGATTACGAGTTGCAGGAAGGCGGCATCGCGCTGCCGGCAGGTTTCGAGGACCGCACGGTCAACATGTTCGTCTTGGGTGCCAGTGTTCCAGCACCGTTGAGCATCACCATCTCGCGTGACACCTTGCTGCCGGACGAAGCGCTGCAGGCCTATGTCGATCGCCAGGTGAAGATGCTCACCTCCAAGCTGCGTGGTTACACCCGCATGGGCAACAAGGCCGTCTCGCTCTCGGCTACCGCACCCATTGCCGGCATCCAGATCGACGCCTACTACATGAACCAGGGCCGCCCGCTGTATCAGCGCCAGGCCGCCTTCATCATCAGCCCCGGGCGTGCCCTGATCTTTTCCACCACCGCACAGGCCGATTTCAGTGCACAGCAGAACCAGGACTGGGCCAATCTGCTGGCCAGCTTCACCCCGCGTGCGCCGTCCGTAACCAGCGCCGAGCCTGGCGAACAGGAGTAACCCCTCATGTTCGAAGCGGCCAGGTTCGGCGACGAGATATCGCATACCAGCGCGCTGGGGGGCTTCCTGATCGGGGCCGCCCTGGGCATTGCGCTGGTGGCCACGGTGGCCATCGCCACCTTCACCTGCGGGTTCGGCGTGGCCTTGCTGGCCGGCCTCGCAGCCGGTATCGGGGGCAGCTTGCTGACCGCCGCCGGAGAGGCGATAGGCAGTATGTTCTCGTCCCCCTCAGGGACGATAACCACTGCCTCACCCAACGTGTTCATCAACAGCCGCAAGGCCGCTCGCGTCGAAAAAAGCATCGGTGCCTGCGACAAGCACCCGGGGCCGGTGCAGATTGCCGAAGGCTCGACCAACGTCTTCATCAACAGCGTCGCGGCTGCTCGCAAGGGCGACAAGCTGACCTGCGGCGCGACCATTTCCGGTGGCTCGGACAACGTCATCATCGGCGGTGGCACCTACCGTTACCTGCCCGTGGACGATGAAGTGCCAGAGTGGCTGCGCACCACCGTGGATGTGCTGATGGCTATCGCCGGTGCCGCGGGTGGTATCGCGCAGTTGATCAAGGCCGGTACGCAAGCCGGCATGAAAGCCATAATGCCTTGCGCCCTGAAGTTCACCGCCGGCTTCGTCGCCGGCGAGGTGGCCAGCCGCTACGTGGTCGAACCCGTCGCCCGCAGGGCCATCGGCGGCCTGGTCGGCAACCCGGTCGACCTCACCACCGGCCGCAAACTGATCCCCGACGAAATCGACTTCAGCCTGCCTGGCCTGATGCCGATCGAGTGGTCGCGCTTCTACGCCAGCGACCTGACTGTCGATAGCGTGCTCGGTCGCGGCTGGGTGCTGCCCTGGGAGCAGAGCCTGCGCCGCCAGGGCTCGTTCATCTACCTTACCGACAACCAGGGCCGCGAAGTGCCGTTCGTGACCCTGCAACCGGGCCAGCGCATCTACAACCCGCACGAGCAGGTGTACCTGGTGTGCACCGAGGGTGGCCACTACATCCTGCAAACCCTCGACAACCTGTTCTTCTACTTCGGCGAAGTGCCAGACACCAACAGCGAAGTGCCGCTGCAACGTATCGAAAACGCCCTCGGCCACTTCCTGCATTTCACCCGTACGCCAGACGGCACGCTGACCGACATCAGCGCCACCGGCGGAACCCGCGTGCACCTGCACTACGACAACCCGCTCGGTCGCCTGACCGACATCAAGCGCGTGGTGAACAACCAGGCGGTGGAAACGCTCACCCAGTACCGCTACGACGAACACGGCCAGCTGAGCGCGGTGATCAACCGCAACGGCGACACGGTGCGCAGCTTCAGCTACGCCGAAGGCCTGATGGTAACCCACAGCAACGCGCTGGGCCTGGGCTGCCACTACCGTTGGGAAACCCTCGGCGACAAGCCGCGCGTGGTCGAACACTGGACCAGCGATGGCGAACACTACCACTTCCGCTACGACCTAGACGCCCGCACCAGCTGGGCCACCGACGTGCTCGGCCGCGAGCTGGAAGTGCAGTACAACGCCGATCATCGCGTGCTCGCCAGCCGTGACTACGGTGGCGAACGCTACGCCATCGCGCTGGACGAGCAGGGCAACATGGTTGGCCTGGACTTGCCGGACGGCAACCGGCTCGCCTTCAAGTACGATGAATACGCCCGCCTGCTGGAAGAAACCGACCCGCTGGGCCGCAAGACCACCTACGAATATCACCACCTGACCACGCTGGTGACCCAGGTCAGCTATCCGGACGGCAGCACCTGGCGAGCGCGCTACGACGACAAGGGCAACCTGCTCGCCGAATTCGATGCACTGGGCCAGATGACCGAGTACCTGAACAGCGATGACGGCCTGCCGCATACCATCATCGATGCAACTTACAAGTCCAAGTACCTGTGGTGGAATACCCTGGCCCAGGTCGAGCGTTATCAGGACTGCTCGGGCAAGAGCACCTGGTACCGCTACGACGAGCGTCAGCACCTCGTCGCGGTGACCGATGCGCTGAACCAGACGACCACGCTGGAGCGCAAGCCGGACGGTGAAGTGCTGCGCATCAGCCACCCGGACGGTACTGCGGAAACCTTCACCTACAACGTCTACGGCCAGGTAATCAGCCACACCGACGGCAAGGGCCAGACCACCCGTTTGATGCGTACGGCCCGTGGCCTGCCGAGCAGCCGCCAGGATGCCAAGGGCCAGCGGGTACGCTACGAGTACGACAAGGCCATTCGCCTGACCGCGCTGGTCAACGAGAACAACGCCACGTACAGCTTTGCCTACGACGCTTCGGACCGGCTGACTGAAGAAGTGCGGGTGGATAACCTGACCCGGCGTTTCAGCTACAACGTCGGTGGCCATCTGACCCGACTGGATGAGATTGGCTACGGTGAAAACGCCGAACGCCCGGAACGTCATACGCTGTTCGAGCGCGATGCCATTGGCCGGCTGGTCGCCAAGATCAACCGCGATGCGAGCCAGACCTTCGCGTACGACGACGGCGACCGGCTGCTGAGCATTGAGCGGCAGCCGACCGGGATCGGCAAGCAGCTTGGGATCAGCGAAGAAAAGCTGGAGTACGCCTACGATCTGCTGGGCCGGCTGACCAAAGAAGTCACCCCTGACGGCACGCTCGGCTACGAGTACGACCCGCTCGGCAACCTGACCACCCTGACCCTGCCGGACGGTCGCAAGGTCAACCACCTGTACTATGGCAGTGGGCACCTGCACCAGTTGAACCTGGATGGCCAGGTTATCAGCGATATGGAGCGTGATGACCTGCACCGCGAGGTGTACCGGACCCAGGGCAAGCTCACCAGCTGCTTTGGCTATGACGCCATGGGGCGCAAGGCCTGGCAGTTTGCCTCGAACTTGCCGGCCGACAAGCTCTCGCAGGTGCACAACACCGGTATCAATACCTCGTTGCTGGTGGAGCATGCGTACAACCCGATCCACCGTCGCTATCAGTACGACCCGGCGGGTGAACTGGTGCGCACGCTGGACAAGCTGCGGGGCGAGATCAAGTACGAGTACGAAGCTAACGGCCAGTTGCGCAGCCGCGATACCGGCTCACTGGTGGGTAGCGAGGAATTCCGCTACGACGCGGCAGCCAACCGGCTGGACTTCAACGCGCGGCAGTTCGACAAGGTCAAGGACAACCGGATCAAACAGTGGCGGGATCAGGAGTACCGCTACGACCCGTGGGGCAACCTGATCGAGAAGCGCTCGGGGCACAGCAAGCTGCAGAGCTTTAGCTATGACTGCGAGAACCGGCTGGTGCGGGCGGAGACATTGGTCAATGGCAAGCTGGAGAGTACTGGGCACTACCGTTACGACAGCCTGGGGCGGCGAATAGCCAAGCAGGCGGAAATCAACGGCGAAGTCGAACAGAAGCGCTTCCTCTGGCAAGGCTTGCGGATGCTGCGGGAGGAGACGCCGGGGCAGAGCATCCTGTACCTGTATGAGCCGGGCAGCTATGCGCCGTTGGCGAGGGTTGATGAGGCAGAAGGGGAAGAGCAGCAGGTTTACTACTTCCATACTGACCAGATTGGCACGCCGCTGGAGCTGACGGACAGTGATGGCAAGATCGTTTGGCAGGCGACTTATCGTTCGTGGGGCGAGCTAGAAAAGCTTACGGTTAAAGAGATTGAGCAGGATCTTAGGTCTCAAGGGCAGTACTTTGATTCCGAAAGTTACTTGCATTACAATACTTTTCGTTACTACGATGCCCAAGTGGGAAGATTTACAACTCAAGATCCGATTGGTCTAAATGGTGGGCTTAATTTCTATGGTTTTGCCCCCAATCCCAATTCCTGGGTGGATCCGCTTGGTTGGGCCTGCTGGGCTCCCAAAAGTGTAGCGGGGCGGAAGGTCTATCAGCGTAACGATATATTTGATCCACACCGGGTGGATGACTTGGGGCGGACTAATATACAAAGGATGAAAACAGGTGATGCACCTATTGGTAAGGATGGAAAAGAGGTGAACCTTCACCATCTTACCCAGGACGAACCAGGACCTATGGCTGAAGTTCTAAGTAGTTTTCACTCGAAGCATGATAGAGTGCTGCACATGTATTCTAACCAGTGGGATAAAAGCTGGGTCGGTAACGATGGGGTGAGGCGCCTTTATAATAGTGCGCCGCCAAGTATGAATCGCGGTCCATTTAATACTTGGAAGAAAACCTACTGGAAGATCCGGGCTTTGGATTTTTGAGGGCTTAAAATGACTTATATAGATATTTTGGAATCTGAAATAAATGCGAGCGGTGAAAACCCTGCCTTCGCTGGAGGAGCTGCTGACAATGTAATAGGTGACTTTGAAAAAGATCTTGGTGTTGACTTCCCTCCGTCATATAAGCTGTTTTTAAAAAAATATGGCGCTCTATCATTTGCTGGCGACACTTACTATGGCATCACCAAGAGTGGCGTGGATGCGACATCGGTTCCTAGTGTGGCCTTTGCTACAAAAAGTGCCCGTGCCGATGGAGATGCTGACGATTCTATGATTGTGGTGAAAGCATCTGGCTATGGTCCAATCTACTCTATAGACACCTCGATTATCGGAGCCACTGGTGAGCCTGTTATTGTGGAGACCGAGCTTTCGTTTAAGCGAACCAAGGATAAAAATATAATTTACCAAAGCTTTGAAGAGTTCCTTGTTGATATGGTGCGGCAGGCCATTAGAGAGCTTTAATTTTTGTTAGGTTGCGGAGTTTAACTTTGCACAAGATTTTTTGCTCTTCGTGTGATTTTTTTGGGAGCAATTAGAACCTCTATTTTTTTATGTAGTTAAGAACGAGGTTGTGAGTCATGTAGGGACGGTATGACTATGACCCATCCAACCGCCTGAGCGAACAAGTGCGGGTCGACAACCTGACCCGGCGCTTTGGCTATGACGCTAGCGGCCATCTGGTGCGCATGGACGAGATTGGCTATGGCGAAAATGCCAAGTGGCCGGAGCGGTATACGCTGTTCGAGCGCGATGCCATTGGCCGGTTGGTCGCCAAGATCAACCGCGATGCGAGCCAGACCTTCGCGTACGACGACGGCGACCGGCTGCTGAGCATTGAGCGGCAGCCGACCGGGATCGGCAAGCAGCTTGGGATCAGCGAAGAAAAGCTGGAGTACGCCTACGATCTGCTGGGCCGGCTGACCAAAGAAGTCACCCCTGACGGCACGCTCGGCTACGAGTACGACCCGCTCGGCAACCTGACCACCCTGACCCTGCCGGACGGTCGCAAGGTCAACCACCTGTACTATGGCAGTGGGCACCTGCACCAGTTGAACCTGGATGGCCAGGTTATCAGCGATATGGAGCGTGATGACCTGCACCGCGAGGTGTACCGGACCCAGGGCAAGCTCACCAGCTGCTTTGGCTATGACGCCATGGGGCGCAAGGCCTGGCAGTTTGCCTCGAACTTGCCGGCCGACAAGCTCTCGCAGGTGCACAACACCGGTATCAATACCTCGTTGCTGGTGGAGCATGCGTACAACCCGATCCACCGTCGCTATCAGTACGACCCGGCGGGTGAACTGGTGCGCACGCTGGACAAGCTGCGGGGCGAGATCAAGTACGAGTACGAAGCTAACGGCCAGTTGCGCAGCCGCGATACCGGCTCACTGGTGGGTAGCGAGGAATTCCGCTACGACGCGGCAGCCAACCGGCTGGACTTCAACGCGCGGCAGTTCGACAAGGTCAAGGACAACCGGATCAAACAGTGGCGGGATCAGGAGTACCGCTACGATCCGTGGGGCAACCTGATCGAGAAGCGCTCGGGGCATAGCAAGCTGCAGAGCTTTGCCTATGACTGCGAGAACCGGCTGGTGCGGGCTGAAACGGTGGTCAATGGCAAGCTGGAGAGTACCGGGCAATACCGGTACGACAGTCTTGGACGGCGGGTGGCTAAACAGGCAGAGATCAACGGCCAGGTTGAACAGAAGCGCTTCCTGTGGCAAGGCTTGAGGATGCTGCGAGAAGAGACGCCTGGGCAGAGCATCTTGTATGTGTACGAGCCGGGTGGCTATGCGCCGTTAGCGAGGGTAGATCAGGCGGAAGGGGAAGGGCAGAAGCTTTATTACTTCCATACCGACCAAATTGGTACGCCGCTGGAATTGACCGATAGCGACGGGCAGATCGTTTGGCAAGCGACTTTTCGCTCATGGGGCGAGATAGAGCAGCTGACGGTCAACAAGGTCATGCAGAACATACGTTTCCAGGGGCAGTATCTAGATTGTGAAACGGAGCTGCATTACAACACCTTTAGGTATTTCGATCCGGAAGTTGGTAGGTTTATCACTCAGGATCCAATTGGTTTGTCTGGTGGGAGAAACTTATATAGCTACGCTCCGAATTCTATTGGCTGGATAGACCCCTTGGGCTGGTGCTCAAAAGCGCTGGGGAAAAATCTGGAAAGTAGCGGTGTGGCGCGACCTCAAAACACCGCGGCCCACCATATTGTCGGAGATAGCGCAAAACTCGCCGCCCCTGCTAGGGCAATTTTGAATAAGCATGGAATTGACGTTGACGGCGCGGCTAACGGGGTTTTCTTGCCAAATAGATTTAACACTGATATCAGTGTGCCAGGGATACTGCACAACGGGAAGCATCCTAATAGTTACTTTGAATCTGTCAATAAAATTATAGCAAATGCCGATGCCGCAGGTGGTAAGGATGCAGTGCTCAAAGCGATAGGAAATATCCGGCAAAAATTATTGAATGCTCCTAGAGAGTCCAGCTGGAAAGACATTTTTGGATGATTATGAAATATTATTATATAACTCAGAGCGATGAATTTAAAACACTTGTCGGTAAGGGAGACGAACTGGCCTTGTATGATGCCGCACAGCAGTATGCCTTTGGTAAAGATTCCAGTGCTGTGTTTTCCAGGCAGTATGAGTTAGAGTTTAACTCTGACGACAAGAGAAAAAAGGATGGCTCTGATGTGTTTACTTTCTTCAGTCCCGTGCTTGTTTTGACGTCCAAGGCTAAAAGCCTTCTTCAATCTATAGCTTCTGACTCTTTTGTGGATGTAGATGTTCTATCCCCAAACCCAGATCATTTAGGTGTAGTGGTTGATGCGAAAATTGATGGCGCACTTAATAAAGAACTGTCGGAATTTGATGAGTACCCTAACGGCCTGGTTGTTTACAAGCTAGTATTGAATCATCAGGCAGTACAGGGGTTCGACGTTTTTCGCGTAGCTGAAAACCCACTTTCTATTTATGTGTCTGATAGGTTTTTAGAGGCGGCAAAGCGGATAGGCTTGAAAGGTTTGGATTTCAAGGAAGTTGAAGCAGTTTGATTCACGCCGTGAAGGCGATTGTGTATCCAAATGCTCCTTAAAAACCCAGAGTGTCAAGGACTGAGGCGTAAACCTCAGTCCTATTGACGAAGTACAAGACATTAACGCTGAGATACCGCTGCACCGCGACGAGAATGCCCTTGGCCCGACCGACATCAAGCGCGTGGTAAGTACCGCTACGAAGAGCACGGCTAGCTGACGACGGTAATCAACCGCTACGGCACGCACCGTGCGCAACTTCAGCTACGCCGAAGGCCTGATGGTCACTCACAGCAAAGCCCTGGGCCTGGGCTGCCACTACCGCTGGGAAACCCAGGGTGGCAAACCACGGGTGGTCGAGCACTGGACTAGCGATGGCGAGCACTACCATTTCCGCTACGACCTCGACGCCCGCACCAGCTGGGCCACCGACGTGCTCGGCCGCGAGCTGGAAGTGCAGTACAACGCCGACCACCGCGTGCTCGCCAGCCGTGACTACGGTGGCGAACGCTACGCCATCGAGCTGGACGAGCAGGGCAACATGGTTGGCCTGGATTTGCCGGACGGCAACCGGCTCGCCTTCAAGTACGATGAATACGCCCGCCTGCTGGAAGAAACCGACCCGCTGGGCCGCAAGACCACCTACGAATATCACCACCTGACCACGCTGGTGACCCAGGTCAGCTATCCGGACGGCAGCACCTGGCGAGCGCGCTACGACGACAAGGGCAACCTGCTCGCCGAATTCGATGCACTGGGCCAGATGACCGAGTACCTGAACAGCGATGACGGCCTGCCGCATACCATCATCGATGCAACTTACAAGTCCAAGTACCTGTGGTGGAATACCCTGGCCCAGGTCGAGCGTTATCAGGACTGCTCGGGCAAGAGCACCTGGTACCGCTACGACGAGCGTCAGCACCTCGTCGCGGTGACCGATGCGCTGAACCAGACCACTGAATCGCCCCTAGCTTCCTAGACACTCTCCAAGCTCAGAAAATAGCGTTTCTCATACTCTACTGGAGACAGCTGCATTGCACTGCTGTGTCGACGTTTTGCGTTATAGAACATCTCGATGTAATCGAAAATATCACTTCGGGCTTCGTCACGCGTTGCGTAGATCTTTCGTCGGATTCGCTCCCGCTTCAAAAGCTGGAAAAAACTCTCGGCTACGGCATTGTCGTGGCAGTTTCCCCGTCGGCTCATGCTGCTGATCACATTGTTGGCCTTAAGGAAGCTTTGCCATTCTGAGCTACTGAACTGACTGCCTTGGTCTGAGTGAATCATCACTTGCTGCTGTGGCTTGCGTCGCCAAACGGCCATCAACATGGCGTCGATAGCAAGGTCGCTGCACATCCTTGGTTTCATTGACCAACCAATTACTTGGCGTGAGAAGAGATCCAGCACTACTGCCAGATAAAGCCATCCTTCATAGGTGCGGATGTAAGTGATATCTGTCACCCAGACCTTGTTCGGCTCGCTGACCTTGAACTGTCGGGCAAGGTGGTTGGGAGATGCCACTGTTGGCTTTCCGCCATAAAACCCAGGACGACGGCGATAGCCCGTTTGCGAACGCAACCCCTCTGCCTGCATCAAACGACCGACTCGATTTCGCCCGCATGTCTCTCCCAGCTCACGCAGGTCATCATGAATTTTGCGGTAGCCGTACACACCTCCGCTTTCGAGCCAAGCATGTTTGATCAAGCCAAGCAGACGATGATCTTCTTTTGCTCGGGCAGATTGAGGCTCGGCCAGCCAGGCGTAGTAGCCGCTGGGATGCACCTTGAGGGTTTGGCAAAGACGCCGCACTGGGTAATCGGTCGAGTGCTTTTTGATGAAGGCGTACTTCAGCCGCACTCCTTGGCAAAGTACGCGGCGGCCTTCTTTAAGATGTCTCGCTCTTCCGTCACGCGCTTGAGTTCAGCGCGCAGCTTGCGCAGTTCGGCTTGCTGGTCATCGTCTTGCTGACGCTGCTCTTGGGGTTTGCTGTAGAGCTTGATCCAGGCGTAGAGGCTGTGAACGGACATGCCCAAGCGCTGGGCAACGTCGGCGACAGGCTTGCCTTTCTCGGTCACTTGCTTGACCGCTTCGATCTTGAATTCTTCAGGGTAACGCTGACGACTCATGGCACCTCCTATTTGGGCCTCATTATGAGGCTTGGAGGTGTCTACGGAACCAGGGGCGATTCAAACTGATCTACGTTGAATTATTGATAATCTTATGCCATTGGCCGGCTGATGGCCAAGGTCAACCGCGATGCCCGACAGGATTTCGAATACGACGATGCCGATCGGCTGCTGTGCATTCAACGCCAGCCGAGCAGTGCGGGCGACATGGAGCGTGACGACCTACACCGTGAGGTGTACCGGACCCAGGGCAAGCTCACCAGCTGCTTTGGCTATGACGCGATGGGGCGCAAGGCCTGGCAGTTTGCCTCGAACTTGCCGGCCGACAAGCTCTCGCAGGTGCACAACACCGGTATCAATACCTCGTTGCTGGTGGAGCATGCGTATAACCCGATTCACCGCCGTTACCAGTACGACCCGGCAGGTGAACTGGTGCGCACGCTGGACAAGCTGCGGGGTGAGATCAAATACGAGTACGAAGCCAACGGGCAGTTGCGCAGCCGCGATACCGGCTCGCTGGTGGGCAGCGAGGAGTTCCGCTACGACGCGGCGGCCAACCGGCTGGACTTCAATGCGCGGCAGTTCGACAAGGTCAAGGACAACCGGATCAAATAGTGGCGGGATCAGGAGTACCGCTACGATCCGTGGGGCAACCTGATCGAGAAGCGCTCGGGGCACAGCAAGCTGCAGAGCTTTAGCTATGACTGCGAGAACCGGCTGGTGCGGGCGGAGACGCTGGTCAATGGCAAGCTGGAGAGTACCGGGCACTACCGTTACGACAGCCTGGGGCGACGGGTTGCCAAGCAGGCGGAAATCAACGGCGAAGTCGAGCAGAAGCGCTTCCTCTGGCAAGGCTTGCGGATGCTGCGGGAGGAGACGCCGGGGCAGAGCATCCTGTACCTGTATGAGCCGGGTAGCTATGCGCCGCTGGCGCGGGTTGATCAGGCGGAAGGGGAGGAGCAGAAGGTCTATTACTTCCATACTGACCAGATTGGTACGCCGCTTGAGTTGACGGACAGTGATGGCGAGATCGTTTGGCAGGCGACGTATTGTTCTTGGGGTGCAATAGATAGTCTGCCGGTCAAGGATGTCGAGCAAAACCTGCGGTTCCAAGGTCAGTATTTTGATTGCGAATCGAGCCTGAATTACAATACTTTTCGGTTCTACGATCCAGAAATTGGGCGATTTGTCACTCAGGATCCAATAGGTGTCAGAGGCGGTGCTAATTTATATGTTTATGTGCCGGCGCCGACTACTTGGGTTGACCCTTTGGGTTGGGTGCCTTGGGAGAAAAACGGGTTTGATAGCTGGTTTAATAGCGCCTCAGTTCAAGATATTGTTGATAATAAAAAAGCTGTAGAAGCCGCCCTTAGAAATCCGGGAGGTAAACATGAGATGTTCCCTGCCTCTATAGCGTCGAAGGCAAAAGAACTTGGCTTTACCGCTCAAGAGCTTAAAGAAATGACAGTGCCAACCAAAGATATTACTTTTGTGGGTGTGACAGACAAACATGGTAATCCTGTGCCGGACGGTCCGCACCATGGTAGTGGGGCTGGAAGGCTGTTCCATAATAATTTAATTAAAGACCTGAATGGCGCGCAAAGCAAAGCTCAAGCGCTTAGCGTGATCGATTCACATCACAGCAAACACATGAAGCTAGGAGCATGCTAGATGGACTCTTATGATATTGATCGGTATGAAAAAGTTCATGTTTGGGTAGGTACAAATTTCTCTTCGGAGGATGAGTATCTAAAGTATTTTGAATTAGACTATTCTGTGGATTTGGATGATCCAGCATATAAGGTTTGTGGGTTTTGCAAAGATATTGGTGTGAGATGGTATGACGAGGATTTCATAGGAATTATACCAAGAAAAGCGGAGGAGGTGAATTTAGAGGAGATCTTGCTTGAATCTGCGGTTGATTCCAGTTGCATTGAGGATCTAAAGGCGGAGTGTTTGAGACTTGGAATTACTAAGGCTAATGCAATTTTCTGGTACTCTGATGGTGGCACGGTAATTTCCAAGCCGCTAAAGTCGAATTATAATGGGTTGAAGTATGTTGGGTTATATGAGGGCGAATAAGCTCGACGAAGGTCCAGAGGAACCTGGAATTGGCGCTCTGCGTCAACATTTTTTAGTGTTTGGATCTGATTTTCGATGTGCGGTTATGTGTTGTTTTTAATTTAAAGTTTTTGTTGTGAGCATTGGGGCAATAAGGATTCGATCTTTAATAACGAATGGTTTGTTTGGCTCTGCCAAAGTATAGGTAGAGCCGATATTCTTTCACTGCATGTGCCGCCGGGCGCATCTACAACCCGCACGAGCAGGTGTACCTGGTGTGCACCGAGGGCGGCCACTACATCCTGCAAACCCTCGGCAACCTGTTCTTCTACTTCGGCGAAGTGCCGGACACCAACAGCGAAGTGCCGCTGCAACGCATCGAAAACGCCCTCGGCCACTTCCTGCATTTCACCCGCACGCCTGACGGTACGCTGACCGACATCAGCGCCACCGGCGGCACACGCGTGCACCTGCACTACGACAACCCGCTGGGTCGCCTGACCGACATCAAGCGCGTGGTGAACAACCAGGCGGTGGAAACGCTCACCCAGTACCGCTACGACGAACACGGCCAGCTGAGTGCGGTGATCAACCGCAACGGCGACACCGTGCGCAGCTTCAGCTACGCCGAAGGCCTGATGGTAACCCACAGCAACGCGCTGGGCCTGGGCTGCCACTACCGTTGGGAAACCCTCGGCGACAAGCCGCGCGTGGTCGAGCACTGGACCAGCGATGACGAGCACTACCACTTCCGCTATGACCTAGACGCCCGCACCAGCTGGGCCACCGACGTGCTCGGTCGCGAGCTGGAAGTGCAGTACAACGCGGACCACCGCGTGGTCGCCAGCCGTAACTACGGTGGCGAACGCTACGCCATCGAGCTGGACGAGCAGGGCAACATGGTTGGCCTGAGCTTGGCGGACGGCAACCGGCTCGCCTTCAAGTACGATGAATACGCCCGCCTGCTGGAAGAAACCGACCCGCTGGGGCGCAAGACCACCTACGAATATCACCACCTGACCACCTTGGTGACCAAGGTCGGCTACCCGGATGGCAGCACCTGGCAGGCCCGTGGCCTGCCGAGCAGCCGCCAGGATGCCAAGGGCCAGCGGGTACGCTACGAGTACGTCAAGGCCGTGCGCCTGACCGCACTGGTCAATGAGAACAACGCCACGTACAGCTTTGCCTACGACGCTTCGGACCGGCTGAGCGAAGAAGTTCGGGTGGATAACCTGACCCGGCTGGATGAGATTGGCTATGGCGAAAATGCCGAGTGGCCGGAGCGGCATACGCTGTTCGAGCGCGATGCCATTGGCCGGCTGGTCGCCAAGATCAACCATACGTGGATAATGTTTCCGCTCAGTAGGTCTGGGAGTTATTAACGCATGTTCATGCGTGTTAGTGTGGTTTGGCAAACACAACAACCAGAAACTTACAGTCATGAAAACTTCGACATTACTCGCAACTGATCCGCAATCATCAATTCATGCAGGTAATAATTTCCCAGTCCATCTATATACACCCTATGGCTATTGGTTAGTCCAAACCGGCCCTTTATTGGCCTTTATCGGAGAACCAGGAGCATCATTGCCGCGCTGTTACCTGTTGGGCAATGGTAAGCGTGCGTATGATACCGTGTTGATGCGCTTTCATCGCCCGGACATATTCAGCCCGTTTGGTCGGGGAGGGCTTAATGCCTATGCTTATTGCCAAGGAGACCCTGTCAACAATGTAGATCGCGACGGCCATTCGATAACGCGTGTAATCGGCCAGTTTCTCGGGGGTATAACCGGTACTGTGGGAATGTTCTCATCCTTGGTCAAGGCTGCTAAAAACATTGTTCGCCGGTCAAAGGCAAACATCAACAAACAGCCGGTACCCAAGGAGTTCGATTCGCGCAGCCGCAGAAATAACGCAATCGTCTTCAATGCTGGCTTGGTCAGCACAGCCTTGAAGGTACCAGGTGTTGCAACGGCATTTGGCTTTCCCGCTGCATCCCTGAGCGCTGAGGTGTTGACCTCCGCTGGTATCGTAACTGCAGGCGTCGGTGGCACGGCCAAGTTCGATCAGTTGATCTTTGACAGTACCAGAGCCATTAAAACCGCCAGGGAACTGAGGCTACCGCTGGGTACGTTGTTGAGAGCGTCGCTAATGGAGGCCAGTGGGTGGTATCTGCTCAGAGGCAAAGAGTCGCCGCTGATCGCACCCAGGGACCGGGTCGTGCAGGGGCGCGCGAGGTTCAGAGAAACCTCTGTGTGATCCGAAGCAGGCAGGCCAGGTAAGCCAAGGCCCCAATGCCTGTCAGATCGCGTTAACGCGGCTGCTACGCTGCCCATCGCAGGCAAGCCAGCTCTCATAGAACTGTACATAACTCATTGAATTGGCAGGGACTCTGTGGGAGCGGCTTTAAGCCGCGAACACCGGCGCAGCCGGTGCCATGCACTGCGTTGGATTCTTCGCGGCTAAAGCCGCTCCCACAAATTACGCGGATTGCTCGCAAATTCAGTTATCTACGCGACAGCGCATCCCAAAGGGCTGGGCAAGCTCCCACGGTGACCGCGTAACTGGCAGGCATTAGCCCAGGCCCTGCTTTTATGTTCCACAGCATGAAACCAGATTCGATTGTGCTTCATCGCTCCTCGCGCTTATCTGTCAGCCAAGCACGACCTGCCTCACCCGTCGTGACCTCTAGGCGAACAACAAGAACGGGAAACCACCCGCGCGAGGAGACTCTACATGTCCCGACATCAGCATATCCTGGCCTGGCTGAACGATGTGGCCAGCGACCTGCACGCAATCCGTCACGATATTCACGCTCACCCGGAGCTGGGTTTTGAAGAAAGCCGCACTTCAGCGCTGGTCGCCCGTCTGCTCGAAGAATGGGGCTACGAGGTACATGCCGGTATCGGCAAGACCGGCGTGGTCGGCGTACTGCGCAATGGCAGCAGCCCACGCCGCCTGGGCCTGCGCGCCGACATGGACGCGCTGCCCATCCACGAGGCTACCGGCGCCGCGTACAGCAGCCAGCACCAGGGCTGCATGCACGCCTGCGGCCATGACGGGCATACCACCATGCTGCTGGGCGCCGCACGCTACCTGGCAGCGACCCGGCAGTTCGACGGCACGCTGACGCTGATCTTCCAGCCGGCCGAGGAGGGCCAGGGTGGCGCCGAGGCGATGCTGGCCGACGGTCTGCTGGAACGCTTCCCTTGCGATGCACTGTTCGGCATGCACAACATGCCCGGGCTGCCGGCCGGGCACCTGGGCTTTCGCGAGGGGCCGATGATGGCCTCGCAAGACCTGCTCACGGTGACCCTCGACGGGGTTGGCGGCCATGGTTCGATGCCGCACCTGACCGTCGACCCGCTGGTGGCGGCGGCCAGTGTGGTGATGGCCCTGCAAACCGTGGTGGCGCGCAATATCGATGCGCAGGAGGCGGCCGTGGTTACCGTCGGCGCCTTGCAGGCCGGCGAAGCGGCCAACGTGATCCCGCAGCAGGCGCTGCTGCGCCTGAGCCTGCGCGCGCTGAACGCCGAGGTGAGGGCGCAGACCCTGGAGCGAGTGCGCGCCATTATCGTCAGCCAGGCCGAGAGCTTTGGCTGCCGCGCCACTATCGAACACCGCCCGGCCTACCCGGTGCTGGTCAACCACGCCGCGGAAAACGCCTTTGCCCGGCAGGTGGGAGTGGAGTTGCTGGGTACCGAGGCAGTGGATGGCAACACCCGCAAGCTGATGGGCAGCGAAGACTTCGCCTGGATGCTGCAACGCTGCCCGGGCGCCTACCTGTTCATCGGCAATGGCGTATCGCGGCCGATGGTGCACAACCCGGCCTACGACTTCAACGACGACATCCTGCTGACCGGCGCCGCCTACTGGGGCGCGCTGGCAGAGCGCTGGCTCGCGCCCGCCTGACCTTTCCTTTTGACGACTGCCGCTGGAACCCGGGCGCGACCGCGCCTGGGCGATCACCCAATCATTGTGTGGAGTGTTTCCTATGCAGACTTCGAGCACCGGCGTGTCGCGTACCCGGCAAGTGGTCGCCGCCGTCATCGGCAACGCCCTGGAGTGGTATGACTTCATCGTTTACGGCTTTCTGGCCAGCATCATCGCCCGGCAATTCTTCCCCTCCGACGACGAATATGCCTCGCTGCTGATGGCCCTGGCCACCTTTGGCGTCGGCTTTTTCATGCGCCCGGTGGGCGGCGTGCTGCTGGGCATGTATTCCGACCGCAAGGGCCGCAAGGCGGCGATGCAGATGATCATCCGGCTGATGACCGTGTCCATTGCCATGATCGCCTTTGCCCCCGACTACCTGGCCATCGGCATGGCCGCGCCGATGCTGATCGTGGTGGCGCGCATGCTGCAGGGTTTTGCCACCGGCGGCGAGTACGCCAGCGCCACGGCATTTCTGGTGGAGAGCGCGCCGGCCCACCGCAAGGGCCTGTATGGCTCGTGGCAACTGGTGGGGCAGTGCCTGGCGGTGTTCTCCGGGGCGGCGATGGTGGCGCTGGTCACCCACCTGTGCACGCCTGCGGCACTGGACAGCTGGGGCTGGCGTATCCCGTTCGTGCTCGGCCTGCTGATCGGCCCGGTGGGGCTGTGGATTCGCAAGCACATGGAAGAACCCGAGGAGTTCATCGAGGCGCGCCGCCAGGCCAAGGGCCAGTCGCCCAGCCTGTGGCAGGTGCTGCGTGAGCACCGGCGCAGCCTGATGGTATCGATGGGCCTGGCCTGTGGCGCGACGGTGTCGTTCTACGTGGTACTGGTGAACATGCCGACCTTCGCCCACAAGAACCTTGGCCTGCCGCTGGACCAGGTGCTGCTGGTGCAGATGCTGGCTGTGGGGCTGATGACCGTGGTGATCCCGCTGTCCGGGGCATTGTCTGACCGGCTGGGTCGGCGCCCGGTACTGATGGCCTTCACCCTGGCGTTCTTCGTCATGGTCTACCCGTTGTATGTGTGGGTGGCTGCCGCGCCGTCGCTGGAGCGCCTGCTGGTGATGCAACTGCTGCTGTGCACTGCCATTGGCGGCTTCTTCGGGCCGGCGCCCACGGCCTTGGCCGAGCAATTCCCGGTCGAGGTGCGTTCTACCGGTGTGTCGGTGGCCTATAACGTGGCGGTGATGGTGTTCGGCGGCTTCGCCCCGTTGATCGTCACCTGGCTGAGCAAGGTGCTCGGCACTCCGGTGGCGCCGTCGTTCTACGTGCTGTTCGCCTGCCTGCTGACACTGCTGGGCACCTATTGCCTGAAAGAAGCCCCACGCGCGGGCAAAACTGCCGCGTTCAACCTGGGAGTAGAACCGTGATGTCGCTAGCCATCGACCCCATCGTTGCCCTCGATGCCGAGGCATTGTCCCAGGCCATCCATGCCCGCCAGATATCGTGCCGTGAGGTGATGCAGGCCTATCTGGCGCATATCGAGCGTTTCAACCCGCAGGTCAATGCGCTGGTGTCGTTGCGCCCGGCCGAAGTGCTGCTGGCCGAGGCTGATGAGCGTGACCGCGAGCTGGCCCGTGGCCATTCGCGGGGCTGGATGCATGGCATGCCCCAGGCGATCAAGGACCTGGCCGCTACTGCCGGGCTGCGCACCACCCTGGGCTCGCCGCTGTTTGCCGAACAGGTGCCCGAGCAGGATGCGATCAGCGTGGCGCGGGTGCGGGCCAGTGGGGCGCTGATCGTGGGTAAGAGCAATGTGCCGGAATTCGGCCTTGGTTCGCAGACCTACAACACCCTGTTCGGTACCACCACCAATGCCTATGACCCGGACAAGGTGGCCGGGGGCAGCAGCGGTGGGGCGGCGGCGGCGCTGGCCATGCGCCTGCTGCCGGTCGCCGACGGCAGCGACATGATGGGTTCGCTGCGCAACCCGGCGGCGTTCAACAATGTGTATGGCCTGCGCCCGTCGCAGGGCCGGGTGCCCCATGGGCCGGCGCCGGAACTGTTCATGCAGCAGCTGGCCACCGAGGGGCCGATGGGGCGCAGCGTGGTGGATGTGGCGCGGCTGTTGTCGACCCAGGCGGGCTTCGATGCGCGGGCGCCGTTGTCGCTGGGGGAGGGCCGGCGCGATTTTGCCGCCGGGTTGCAGCGCGATTTCCGCGGCGTGCGGGTTGGCTGGCTGGGCGACTACGACGGCTACCTGGCGATGGATGACGGGGTGCTGAGCCTGTGCGAAGCGGCCCTGGCGGACTTCGCTGAGCTGGGCTGCCGGGTTGAGGCCTGCCAGCCGGCGTTCGACCTGGCGCGCTTGTGGCAATGCTGGCTGACCCATCGCCACTTCCTGGTGCACGGCAACCTCGGTGCGGCCTATGCCGACCCGCGCAAGCGCGCGCTGCTCAAGCCCGAGGCGCAGTGGGAGGTGGAGGGTGGCCTGCAACTGAGCGCGGCTGCGGTGTACCAGGCTTCAGTGGCCCGCAGCGACTGGTACCGTGCGCTGGGCAAGCTGTTCGAGCGTTACGATTTCCTGCTGTTGCCATCGGCCCAGGTGTTCCCTTTCGATGCACGGCAACCTTGGCCAACGGTGGTCGGGGGGCGGACGATGGACACCTATCACCGCTGGATGGAAGTGGTGACAGGACCGACCCTGGCCGGTTTGCCGAGCATCAGCGTACCGGTCGGTTTCAATGCTGCCGGGTTGCCCATGGGCCTGCAGATCATCGGCCCGGCCCAGGCCGACCATGCGGTATTGCAGCTGGCCCATGCCCATGAACAGCTCACCCGTTGGGTAGCGCGGCGCCCACCCCGGAGCCTGCAAGCGCCATGAAACCGCTGGGCAGGCGCGGATCTTGCTGGCTATCCTGACCATCCAGCTACAGGGAGGTCACACACATGGGCATCACGGCAGACAGTGGCGGCGTGCGCTCGGTAGAACGGGCGCTGGCCATCGTCGACCTGCTGGGCGAACACCAGGCGCTGGGCCTGGAAGAACTGCATTACCTGACGGCGCTGCCCAAGGCCACGGTGTCGCGCATGCTCGCCACCTTGCAGGAACAGGGCTGGGTCTACCGCGGCCTCAGCGACCGGCGCTACCGGCTGTGCGCGCAGCGCCTGTTCGGTGACCGCCAGTTGCGTTTCAAGCGGCGCCTGGTGGAAAGCGCCGCGCCCATGTTGCTGGAGTTGAGCGAGCGTACCGGGCTGGTGGCCGACCTGTCGTGTTTCGACGGCGAGCGGCTGGAGGTGATGGAAAGCGCCATCCCCCAGGTACTGCGCAAGCGCTACCCGCACACCTGCCAGATCGTCGGGCACCATGCCAGCCTGTTCCACTCGGCGATGGGGCGGGCATGCCTGGGAGAGTTGGCGGTCGATGAAGTGCAGCGCCTGGCGACCCATGAGCAGGTGGGCGACGAGGCAGTGCTGCGCGACATCGAGGAGGAAGCGAACAAGGGGTTCGGCCAGCGAACCGAAGGGCACTGGGAGTACCCGGTGCGCTTGCCGTTCCTGATCCGCGCGATTGCCCTGCCGGTGCATGCCGAAGGGCGCCTGGCCGGGAGCATTGCCTTGCACTGGCCGTTGGACCAGGCGCCGGTGGAGCGGGTGTTGAACCTGCACCTGAACAGCCTGGCTACAACGGTGGGCGAGGTGCAGCGGGCCTTGGTGGTTTGAGTCAGCCTGTACCGGCCTCTTCGCGGGTAAACCCGCTCCCACAGGGGAAGTGCATTGCCCGAGGCTCGCTCGGTATCTGTGGGAGCGGGTTTACCCGCGAAGAGGCCAGTCCAGCAAACAACAAAAAGAAGCTGTGTCCGAGGCCCCTCAGCGCTCCAGGCTATACATCCGGCACTCCGCCAGCAACGCCAGCAGGTTCGGCTCCCGCTCCCGCGCTTTCAGGAACACCACGCCGATATGCTGCTGCAAGCGATATTGCGGCTTCAGGGCGATCAACCGGACCCGGTTCTCGTACACCGCCGCGATACGCCCGGGCAGCAGGGCAAAGCCCACGCCCGAGCTGACCATGCTCAGCAGGGTGAAGATATCGTTCACCTGCATGGCTACCTTGGGTTCGAAGCCGGCCTGCTGGAACACCCGGGCGCCATCGCGGTGGGTGGCGAAGCCCTGGGTCAGGGTGATGAAGGTGGAGTCGGCCAGGTCGGCCAGGTCCACCTCGGCCTGCTCGGCGAAGGGCGAATCGATGGGCACGGCAAGGAAGATGTCATCGGAGAACAGCGGCAACTGCTCGCAGGCCGGGTCGCTGACACTTTCGTCGAGCGACACGAGGATGGCCTCCAGCTCGTGGTTCCTCAGGCGCTGCAGCAGGTCGACGTTGGAGCCCAGGGTCAGGTCGATGTTGAGTTCGCTGCGGCGCAGCTTGAGGCCCATGACCAGCTTGGGCACGGTTTTCACCGTCAGCGAATAGAGCGCGCCCAGGCGGAAGCGCTCGGCGTAGAAGCCGGCGGCTTCGCGGGTCTGGCGGACCATCTGCTCGGCGTCCTGGATCAGCTGGCGGGCTTTCTTTTCCAGCACGTAGGCGCTTTCCAGCGGGATCAGCTGACGACCTTCATGCTTGAACAGCGGGCAGCGCAGTGCGCTTTCCAGCGAGTGGATGGCGCGGTGCACGCTGACGGCGCTGGTGGCCAGCTCGGCGGCCGCGCGGCCGAGGTTGCCGGTGCGCATGAAGGCGAGGAAGGTTTCCAGCTTCTTGAGGGTCAGTTCTTCGTCGATCAGCATGGGTTGACCTGGGTGTGCACAATGGCAGGGGCGTGCATGTTGCCTGGAAATTCTGGGGCCGCTTCGCAGCCCATTGCCGGCAAGCCAGCTCCCACAGGGATGGCGCATGGCTTGAGGCCGATGCGGCCCCGCATGCTCATTGCATGGATCCGATCAAGGCCCACAACGCCGGGTCGTTGAAATCATCGATCACCAACCTGGCCCCCGCCGCCAGCAACCGCTCCGGTGTCTGCGTAGTGGCCACGCCCACGGTAAAGATCCCCGCGCCACTCGCTGCCGCCACCCCCGGCAGCGAATCCTCGAAGGCCAGTGCCTGCCCGGCCTCGGCACCCAGCCGTTGCAACCCGGTCAGGTAGGGCAACGGGTCCGGCTTGGCCCGTGCCAGTTCCTCGGCCACCAGCACATGCGCGAAGCGCTGGCCCAGGCCCATGGCGTTCAACATGTGCTCGGCGTTCAGCCGCGGCGCGTTGGTCACCACGCACATGCCGATGTCTCGAGCCTGGGCATGTTCCAGCAGGCGCACAAGGCCCGGCATCGGCTCCAGAGACGGTGACATGTCGCGGAACAGCGCTTCCTTGCGGTCAGCCAGCTCCCGGCACTGTTCGGCACTGGCACCGGCAAACAGCTCGGCGAACAGCTCGCCGTTGGCACGGCCGCTGACCTGGGCATCGAACTGCGCCTGGCTCAGCTCGCGGCCGTCATGTTCGCGCAGCAGTTGGCGGAAGGCCTGCAGGTGCAAGGTGTCAGTGTCGGTGAGGGTTCCGTCGAGGTCGAACAGCAGGGCAGTCAGCATTGGGTATTCAGGTCCAGAAATCGTGGGCGGGCCAGAAGGGAGATTCTTTGCCTTTGGCGTTACGTGAACTTCGCGAATTCCTGAGTGTACTGGAGTACGGCAGCCTTGGCAGAGCTGTGCTCGAACTCGAGGTTGGCGCCTGCGCATCGAGTCAGCAACTGCCAAAGCTGGAAAGCCAACCAAGTAACCGGCCGTTGGCACGCTCCGGCTTTCGACGTTTGGTCATCAGTTCTGGTTGGCGTAGGTGGCTGGGCGCAGGTAGCTGATCTTCTGCAGCTTGCCGTCGCTGTCACGGTAGGTGAGGGTGGCGGTGTCGGCGTGGCCGGTGGCCTGGCTCGAGCCCTCCACCGCGATCACTTGGGCGATGTCCAGGTCCATGCCGTACTGGTAAGGGGAGGCGGTCTGGGCGAAGGCGCCGACGCTGCTGCCAAAGGTCAGGGTGGCGATGGTGATTGCTTTGATGATGGTCATGATCATGCTCCGTTAGCTTGGGTAGTGGGATCAGCGACTGCTTGCTGCCTGGGGTTAATGCTGCGCGATAATATTTAGTGCGCAAAATATATTTCCACTATCTGGCCTATTGGCGCGCTACATATTGATCGCAGTCGCCAAGCCGACGACGAAGGGGGCTGTTCAGCGTGCTCCGAAAAGAGTACAAATGTGCTCCATGGACAATCTAACCCCAAAACGCCGCGCCATCTTCGAGTTCATCCGTGAGCGCATTGCCGATCACGGCCAGCCGCCGAGCCTGGCCGATATCGCCACGCGCTTCGGTTTTGCCTCGCGCAGTGTCGCGCGCAAGCACATCACCGCCCTGTGCCAGGCCGGCTACATCGACGTCACGCCGAACCAGGCGCGGGGCATACGCCTGGCCGAACGGCTGCGCCGCCCGGAAATCCTCGAAGTGCCGGTGCTCGGCCAGGTGGCGGCAGGCGCCCCCATCGGCCCGGACCTCGACATTCACGAGCAGTTGCTGCTCGACCCCAGCCTGTTCCGCCGTACCCCCGACTACCTGCTGAAGGTGCGTGGCGACTCGATGATCGACGACGGCATTTTCGACGGCGACCTGGTCGGCATCCTCCAGCAGGCCGACGCCCGCGATGGCCAGATCGTGGTCGCGCGCCTGGACGGCGAGGTGACCATCAAGCGCCTGCAACGCCAGGGCGGCAATTACCGGCTGTTGCCACGCAACCCGGCCTATGCGCCCATCGATGTGCGACCTGAACAGGAGTTCTTCATCGAAGGCGTGTTCTGCGGCTTGCTGAGGCGTGACTGATGGGCGCGGTGGTCGACCTCGACAGGCTGCTCGACCAGCGCCGGGTATGGCGCGGCCGGCAGGCCCAGGCGCGGCCACTCGGCCTGCAGCCCACGGGCCATGTTGCCCTTGACCAGTGCCTGCCGGAAGGCGGTTGGCCGGCGTCTGCGCTCAGCGAACTGTTGCTGGCCAGCCCCGGCTGTGGCGAATTGCAGCTGCTGTGGCCAACCCTGGCCCGTTTGAGTGCCGAGGCCAGCCGAATCGTACTGGTGGCACCGCCATTCATTCCTTACGCCCCGGCCTGGCAGGCCGCGGGGGTGGACCTGCGCTGGCTGGTACAGGTGGCCGCCGAACCTGCAGATGCCCTGTGGGCTGCCGAGCAGTGCCTGCGTTCCGGCAGTTGCGCAGCGGTGCTGTGCTGGCCGGAGCGTGCCGATGACCGCGCCCTGCGGCGCTTGCAGGTGGCTGCCGAAACCGGCCAGGCGCTGGCCTTCGCCTGCAGGCCGCAACAGGCGGCGCATAACCCTTCACCTGCAGCGCTGCGCATTGCCATCGACACCCGTCCGGCACAATGGCGCGTGCTGAAAAGCCGTGGCGGCATGCCACCGGCGCTGCCCATCGCCTGCCCGGGGCGGGGCTGATGCAGCATGCTCTGGGCCTGCATCCTGTTCCCTCAGCTGGCGCTGGACACGGTCCTGCGTGAGCGTGACGACCCCGATACACCTCTGGTGCTGCTTGGCGGGCCGGCCCAGCGACGCGTACTGCAGGCGGTCAACCCGGCGGCGGCCGCGCTGGGCCTGCGGGCCGGGCAAACCCTGACGGCGGCACGTGCACTGGCCGATGGCTTCAGCTGCGTCGAAGCCGACCCCAGGCGCATCGACCAGGTGCAGCAGTTGCTGGCAGCCTGGGCCTACCGCTTCAGCGCCCAGGTCAGCCTGCACTACCCACGGGCGCTGTTGCTGGAGGTGGGCTCCAGCCTGCAGCTGTTCGGCCCCTGGCCGCTGTTCGAGGCACGCCTGCGCCAGGAGCTGGCGGAACTGGGCTTGCGCCAACGCATCGTCCTGGCCAGCAACCCGGTGGCGGCGCGCATGCTCGCCAACGGCCACGATGGCCTGGCCGTGAGCGATGCCGACGCCACCCGCGCGGCGCTGCAGGGTATGCCCATCGAGCGTATCGGCTTGCCTGGGCAGGCTGCCGAAGCCTTTGCCCGCATGGGGCTGCGTCAGTTGAGCCAGGTGCTGGCCTTGCCCCGCGACAGCCTGGCCAGGCGCTTTCCGGCCCAGGTGCAATTGCACCTTGACCAACTGCTCGGCCTGCGCAACCTGGGGTTGGACTTCTACCAGCC
Organism: Pseudomonas sp. LS.1a; assembly: GCF_022533585.1. Classification (NCBI taxonomy): domain Bacteria; kingdom Pseudomonadati; phylum Pseudomonadota; class Gammaproteobacteria; order Pseudomonadales; family Pseudomonadaceae; genus Pseudomonas; species Pseudomonas sp. LS.1a. Next base: position 3,021,176 of record NZ_CP092827.1, on the reverse strand, counting down.
TCCGGACCGTTTCGAGACCCGGCTGGAGCTGAACTTCGACGTCGAATCACACCAGGCCCTGCTGTTCCCGCTGCGGCGCATGCTCAACGACCTTGCCGCGTTCCTCGCCGGGCGTGACTGTGGCGTGCAGCGTTTCTGCCTGCACCTGGAGCACGCCGAAGGGCCGGATACCTTGCTGAAGGTGGGCCTGCTGGCCGCCGAACGCGATGCCGCGATGCTGTTCGAACTGGCGCGCGGGCGCCTGGAACCGCTGCGCATTCCCGCACCGGTGCGCAACCTGCGGCTGGTCGCCGAGGACCTGCCACCCTTTGTGCCGCAACACCAGGCATTGTTCGACCCGCGTGCGCAACAGGCGCAACCCTGGGAACAATTGCGCGAACGGCTACGTGCGCGCCTGGGCGATGAGGCGGTCAAGGGCCTGAGCGCGGCAGCCGATCATCGCCCCGAATGTGCCTGGCAAGCGGTAGAGCAGGGCGCCCAGGGCAACATGCCGGTGGCTCCTGGCAGCCGCCCTGGCTGGCTGCTGTCGGCCCCCGTGGCGCTGGACGAAGCCGGCTACCGCGTGCAAGGCCATGCCGAGCGTATCGAGTCGGGCTGGTGGGATGGCGGCGATGTGCGTCGCGACTATTACCGCATCGAAACCCGTGATGGCCTGCGCGGCTGGGCCTACCGTGACCTGGGCAAGGCCGGCCCGTTGTGGCTGCAGGGCTGGTTCGCATGAACACCCCGGGTTATGCCGAGCTGCATTGCCTGTCCAACTTCAGTTTCCAGCGCGGCGCGTCGAGCGCCGACGAGCTGTTCCGGCGCGCGCGTGAGCAGGGCTACCAGGCGCTGGCGATCACTGACGAATGCACCCTGGCCGGCATCGTCCGTGCCTGGCAGGCGGCGAAGGAACATCAGCTGCGGCTGATCGTGGGCAGTGAAGTGCAGTTGCAGGACGGCCCCAGGCTGGTGCTGCTGGTGCAGGACCTGGCCGGCTACCAGAACCTGTGCGCCCTGATCACCCGGGGCCGGCGACGGGCGCAGAAGGGCGAGTACCAACTGTTTCGCGATGACCTGCAGCAGCACCATCAGGGCCTGCTGGCATTGTGGGTGGCCGATGACAGCGGCGATGCCAGCCCCGGGCAGTGGCTGCACGGCGTGTTCGGTGAGCGCCTGTGGCTGGCCGTGCACCTGCACCGCGGCAGTGACGATACCTTGCGCCTTGAACGCTTGCGCGGCCTGGCGGCAAGGGTCGGCATCCGCGCCGTGGCCTGTGGCGACGTGCACATGCACGTGCGCGGTCGCCGCGCCTTGCAGGATTGCATGACCGCCATTCGCCAGCATTGCCTGGTGGCCGAGGCCGGGCGCTTCCTGTTTGCCAATGGCGAGCGGCACCTGCGCAGCCAGGCGCAACTGGGCGAACTCTATCCCGCCGACCTGCTGGCCGAGACCCTGGCCATCGCTGCGCGCTGCCAGTTCGAACTGAGCGAGTTGAAATACCAGTACCCACGCGAGCTGGTGCCTCAGGGGCATACCCCGGCGAGCTGGTTGCGTGAGTTATGCCAGCAGGGTTTGCCGTTGCGTTGGCCAGAAGGGCCGAGCAGCAAGGTGCGGGAGGTGCTGGCCAAGGAGCTGGCGCTGATCGAGGCGCTGGGCTACGAAAGCTACTTCCTGACGGTGCACGACATCGTCGCCTTCGCCCGCAGCCAGCGCATTCTGTGCCAGGGCCGGGGTTCGGCTGCCAACTCGGTGGTGTGCTTCGTGCTGGGCATCACCGAGCTCGACCCCATGAAACATCACCTGTTGTTCGAGCGCTTCCTGTCGCGCGAGCGCAACGAGCCGCCGGACATCGACGTGGACTTCGAGCACGACCGGCGCGAGGAGGTGATCCAGTATGTGTTCCGTCGCTATGGTCGGCACCGGGCGGCGCTCACTGCGGTGGTCAACACCTACCATGCCGCCGGTGCGGTGCGGGATGTGGCACGGGTGCTGGGGCTGCCCGCCGACCAGGTGGATGCCCTGGCCAAATGCTGTGGCCGCTGGAGCGATCGCATACCTGATGACCAGCGCCTGGCCGAGGCCGGTTTCGAGGCGGGCAGCCCTTCGCTGCGGCGGGTGCTGGTGCTGGCCGGCGAATTGATCGGCTTCCCCCGGCACCTGTCACAGCACCCGGGCGGCTTCGTTATCTCGCAGCAACCCCTGGACGAGCTGGTACCGGTGGAGAATGCCGCGATGCCGGAGCGCACGGTGATCCAGTGGGACAAGGACGACCTGGACATGGTCGGCCTGCTCAAGGTCGACGTGCTGGCGCTGGGTATGCTCAGTGCCCTGCGCCGTTGCTTCGACCTGCTGCAACACCACCGTGGCCGGCACCTGACCCTGGCGACCATTCCCGGCGAAGACCCGGCCACCTACGCCATGATCAGCCGTGCCGAGACCATGGGCGTGTTCCAGATCGAGTCACGCGCGCAAATGGCCATGCTGCCGCGGCTGCGGCCCGCAAAGTTCTACGACCTGGTCATCGAGGTAGCCATCGTCCGCCCCGGGCCGATCCAGGGCGACATGGTCCACCCTTACCTGCGTCGGCGCCTGAAGCAGGAGCCGGTGACGTATCCTTCACCGCAACTGAAGGCAGTGTTCGAGCGCACCCTGGGCGTGCCGCTGTTCCAGGAACAGGTGATGGAGCTGGCGATGGTCGCGGCCGACTACACCCCGGGCGAGGCCGACCAGTTACGCCGCAGCATGGCTGCCTGGAAGCGCCACGGTGGCCTGGAGCCGCACCGCGAGCGGCTGGTGCAGGGTATGTTGCGCAATGGTTACGAGTTGGCGTTTGCCGAGCGCATCTTCGAGCAGATCAAGGGCTTTGGCAGCTATGGTTTCCCGGAGTCGCACGCGGCCAGCTTTGCCTTGTTGTGCTATGCCAGCAGCTGGCTCAAGTGCCATGAACCGGCGATTTTCACCTGCGCGCTGGTCAACAGCTGGCCCATGGGCTTCTACAGCCCCGACCAGTTGTTGCAAGAGGCCCGGCGCCAGGGCATCGAGGTAAGGCCGGTGGATGTGTGCCACAGTGACTGGGACTGCACCCTGGAGCCTGAGCCTGGAGGGGCCCTGGCCATCCGCATGGGCTTGCGCCTGGTGCGCGGTCTTGCCGAGGCCGATGCCAGGCGCCTGGCGCAGGCCAGGGCGCAGCGGCCATGGCGCGATGTCGAAGACCTGTGCCTGCGTGCCGGGCTCGATTCGCGTACCCGCGCCCAGCTGGCCGATGCCGGCGCGCTGCGCGCCTTGGCCAGCGACCGGCACCAGGCGCGCTGGCAGGTGGCGGCGGTGCAGCCGCAACTGCCTTTGTTTGCCGACGTGGCAGCCTTGCCGGAAAGCACCGTTGAGCTGCCTGTCCCCAGCGTGGCGGAGGACCTGATGGCCGATTACCAGACCCTGGGTACCACGCTTGGGCCGCATCCCTTGACCTTGTTGCGCCCACGCCTGCGGGCACTGGGCTGTCGCAGTTCGCGCGAGCTGCAAGATGTCGGGCATGGTGACAACATTGCCGTGGCCGGGCTGGTGGTGGGCCGCCAGCGGCCACAGACCGCCAGCGGCGTGACCTTCGTCACCCTGGAGGACGAGCACGGGATGGTCAATGTGGTGGTGTGGCGGGATCTGGCCGAACGGCAGCGGCGGGCGCTGGTGGGGTCGCAGTTGCTCAAGGTCAGCGGGCGGCTGGAGCAGGAGAATGGCGTGCGCCACCTGATCGCGCGGCGGCTGGAGGATGTGAGCCCGCTGTTGCAAGGGCTGGATGTGCGCAGCCGGGATTTCCATTAATCCCCGGCACCCTGTGGGAGCGGCTTTAGCCGCGAACACCGGCGCAGCCGGTGCCATGCACCGCGTTGGATTCTTCGCGGCTAAAGCCGCTCCCACAGGGTGCCAGGATTGCTTGCGAGTTCAGTTCTGTTACACCATCGCCAACCGCTGCTTGCGTGTCGGTGCCGGGAACGCCCGGTCGATCGCCCGCAGGTCTTCGCTGGTCAGGGTCAACGTACCCGCAGCCGCATTCAGCCGCACATGCTCGGGCGCCACGGCCTTGGGGATGGCTATCACCCCGTCATCCCGGGTCACCCAGGCCAGGCTGACCTGGGCCGCTGTGGCCCCATGGCGCTCGGCGATTTCCGCCAGCACCGGGTGCTGCAACAGGCGCCCGGCCTGGGCCAGCGGGCAGTAGGCCATGATCGGCAGGGCGCGCTTTTCGCACCACGGCAACAGGTCGAACTCGATGCCACGCTGGGTCGGGTTGTACAGCACCTGGTTGGTGGCGCAATCGGGGTTGTGCAGCTCGCGCAGGTCGTCGACGTCGAAATTGGAAACACCCCAGCGCTTGATCTTGCCTTGCTCGCGCAAGCGCTCGAAGGCGTCGACGGTTTCCTCCAGCGGGTGCTGACCACGCCAGTGCAGCAGGTACAGGTCGATGCAGTCGGTGCCCAGGCGCGTCAGGCTGCGCTCGCAGGCGGCCGCCATGCCGCGCAGGCTGGCATTGTGCGGGTACACCTTGCTGACCAGGAACACCTGGTCGCGGCGCCCGGCAATGGCCTGGCCAACGACCTCTTCTGCGCCACCTTCGGCATACATCTCGGCGGTATCGATCAAGCTCAGGCCAAGTTCGATGCCCTGTTGCAGGGCCGCCACCTCGGCAGCCTTGCGGGCCGGGTCTTCACCCATGTACCAGGTGCCCTGGCCGATGGCCGGAACGCTCGAACCTGCCAGTTTCACGTAACGCATGTCACCTCCGGGATCCGGGTATTGGAAAGCAGTACCTCGAGCAGCGCTTGCGCCGCCGTGGAAAGCTTGTGTTCGCTGAGGGCAATCACGCCGATGCGGCGCTCGACCGTGGGCTCGACCAGGGTTACGCAGCGGGCACCAAGCTCCTGCATCTGGTTGATGCACAGCGCCGGTACGGCACTGACCCCCAGGCCACTGGCGACCATGCGGCCGATGGTCGACAGCTGGTGGCTCTCGAAAGCTACCGCCAGCTTGCCGTGGTGGGCGGCCACGTTCTGCTCCATCAGCAGGCGCACCGCCGAAGGGCGTTGCAGGGCCACGAAGTCTTCGGCCAGCAATTGTGCCCAACTGACCTGGGGCAGCTGCGCCAAGGGCGAGTCGGCGGGCACCACGGCGACAAACCGGTCCATGTACAACGGGTGGAAATCCAGGCCATCGATGTTGTCCGGTTCGAAGCCGATGCCCAGTTCGACGCGGCGATGGCGCACCAGTTCCAGCACCTGTTCGTTGATCACATCGTGCACGGTGACGTTGACCTTCGGGTAGCGCTGGCGAAATACCTTGAGCGAGTGGGGCAGCAGGTTGCCGGCAAAGGCCGGCATGGCCGCCACCGAAACCCGGCCCAGTTGCAGGGTGAAACGCTGGCGCAGCATCTCTTCGGTGTCGTCCCAGTCGGCCAGCAGGCGCCGCGCCAGCGGCAGCAGCACCTCGCCCTCGGCAGTCAGGCTGACGCTGCGCGTGGTGCGGCTGAGCAGGGCGCCGCCAAGGTTCTCTTCCAGGGCCTTGATGGTCAGGCTCAGGGCGGGTTGCGAAACATGCAGGTGTTCACCGGCCTGGGCAAAGCTCTGGTACTTGGCCACGGTGACAAAGGCGCGCAGTTGCTTGACGTTCATGACAGGCCTGTTGGTTGTTTTGCAAAGTTTATCAATCGATGATGAAAACAAAATTAACAAATCAGTCGCTTGCGGTGAAGATGTCCCCACACGCTCACCGACAGCCTCGTCGGTTCAACAACTACAAAAGGCGGATCAGCATGGCCGGACTGGACAAGCGCGTTGCAACCTATGAACAGGCCCTCGAAGGCCTGACCGACAACATGACGGTACTGGCTGGTGGTTTCGGCCTGTGCGGCATCCCGGAAAACCTTATCAGCGAAATCAGGCGCCGTGGCGTCAAGGGCCTGACCGTGGTCTCCAACAACTGCGGTGTCGACGGTTTTGGCCTGGGCGTGCTGCTGGAAGACCGGCAGATCCGCAAGATGGTCGCCTCCTACGTGGGTGAGAACGCCGAGTTCGAACGCCAGCTGCTGAGCGGTGAGCTGGAAGTGGAACTGACCCCGCAGGGCACCCTGGCCGAAAAAATGCGCGCTGGTGGCGCCGGTATCCCGGCCTTCTACACCGCCACCGGCTACGGCACCCCGGTTGCCGATGGCAAGGAAGTGCGCGAGTTCAACGGCCGCAAGTACATCCTCGAAGAATCCATCACCGGCGACTTCGCCATCGTCAAGGGCTGGAAGGCCGACCACTACGGCAACGTGGTGTACCGCAACACTGCGCAAAACTTCAACCCGCTGGCGGCCACCGCCGGCAAGATCACCGTGGTCGAAGTGGAAGAGATCGTCGAACCCGGCGTGCTGTTGCCCAGCGAGATCCACACCCCGGGCATCTACGTGGACCGCGTCATCGTCGGCACCTTCGAAAAGCGTATCGAAAAGCGCACCGTCAAGGCCTGAGCGCCATCCACCAGAACAACAAAGAGATCCTGACCATGGCACTGACCCGCGAACAGATGGCGCAACGCGTCGCCCGTGAACTGAAGGACGGCTACTACGTCAACCTGGGCATCGGCATTCCGACCCTGGTGGCCAACTACGTACCCGCCGACATGGATGTGATGCTGCAATCGGAAAACGGCCTGCTCGGCATGGGCGAATTCCCCACCGAAGGCACCATCGATGCCGACATGATCAACGCCGGCAAGCAGACCGTCACCGCCCGCCGCGGTGCCTCGATCTTCGATTCGGCACAGTCGTTCGCCATGATCCGTGGCGGCCACGTCGACCTGACCGTGCTCGGCGCTTTCGAAGTGGATGTGCAGGGCAACATCGCCTCGTGGATGATCCCGGGCAAGCTGGTGAAGGGGATGGGCGGCGCCATGGACCTGGTGGCCGGCGCCGAGAACATCATCGTCACCATGACCCATGCCTCCAAGGACGGCGAGTCCAAGCTGCTGCCGCAGTGCAGCCTGCCGCTGACCGGCGCCGGCTGCATCCGCAAGGTGCTGACCGACCTGGCCTACCTGGAAATCGAAGACGGCGCCTTCATCCTGCGCGAGACCGCGCCGGGGGTGAGCGTTGAAGAAATCATCGAGAAGACCGCCGGCAAGCTGATCGTGCCGGATGATGTGAAGGAAATGACCTTCTAACGCATCATGCGATCCTACCCTGTGGGCGCGGGCGTGCCCGCGAATGCTGCGGTGAATTTACCGACGTATGCGCGGGCACGCCCGCGCCCACAGGGTTTTTGCGTTGTCTGGCAGTACTGCTTCACCTCATAAAACCAATAAAAGGAATTGAACCGTGGCCGCTGAAATCCAAGACAGCCGCTCCGCCCGCTTTGCCTTGCGCTGCTCCAACTGGGCCGAACGCTGGTTCCCTGACTCCTGGGTATTCGCAGCCCTGGCGGTGATGCTGGTGGGCATCGGCGCCCTGGCCATGGGCGCCAAGCCGACCGACACCGCCAAGGCCTTTGGCGATGGCTTCTGGAGCCTGATCCCGTTCACCATGCAGATGGCCTTCGTAGTCATCGGCGGCTATGTGGTGGCCAGCTCGCCTCCCGCCGCGCGGCTGATCGACCGCCTGGCACGCATCCCTGGCAATGGCCGTTCGGCGGTGTGCTGGGTGGCGCTGATCTCGATGCTGGCGTCGCTGCTCAACTGGGGCCTGTCGCTGGTGTTCGGTGGCCTGCTGGTGCGCGCCCTGGCCCGGCGCACCGAACTGAAGATGGACTACCGCGCCGCCGGTGCCGCCGCCTATCTGGGCCTGGGCGCCGTGTGGGCACTGGGCCTGTCTTCGTCGGCGGCGCAACTGCAGGCCAACCCGGCCAGCCTGCCACCGTCGATCCTGTCGATTACCGGCGTGATCCCGTTCACCGAAACCATCTTCCTCTGGCAGTCCGGTGTGATGTTGGCGGCGTTGGTGGTGGTCTCGCTGGTCATCGCCTACGCCACGGCCCCGGGCCCGAACAGCGCGCGTAGCGCCCAGGACTGCGGGGTCGACCCCAGCTTCACCGCGCCACCGGCACCCCAGCGCACCCGCCCGGGCGAGTGGCTGGAACACAGCCCGATCCTGATCCTGATGCTGGTGGCCCTGGCCGCTGGCTGGCTGTACCAGGAGTTCGCCACCAAACCGGCGATTACCGCCATTTCCGGGCTGAACACCTACAACCTGTTGTTCATCATGCTCGGCGCCTTGCTGCACTGGCGCCCGCGCAGCTTCCTCGATGCGGTGGCGCGCGCGGTTCCGACTACCACGGGGGTGCTTATCCAGTTCCCGCTGTATGGTTCGATCGCTGCCATCCTCACCCAGGTGAAGGGCGTCGACGAGCAGACCCTGGCCCACCACATTTCGCTGTTCTTCACCCAGATCGCCACCCATGACACCTATGCCGTGCTGATGGGCGTGTATTCGGCGGTGCTGGGCTTCTTCATCCCTTCGGGTGGTGGCAAGTGGATCATCGAGGCGCCCTACGTGATGCTGGTGGCCAACGACCTGCAGTATCACCTGGGCTGGGCGGTGCAGATCTACAACGCCGCCGAAGCCTTGCCGAACCTGATCAACCCGTTCTACATGCTGCCGCTGCTGGGTGTACTGGGGCTCAAGGCTCGCGACCTGATCGGCTTCTCGTTCGTGCAGTTGCTGGTGCACGTGCCTCTGGTGCTGGTGTTGCTGTGGGCATTGGGTACGACGTTGCAGTACATCCCACCGGTGATGCCGTAAAGTCGGGGGCCGCTGCGCGGCCCATCGCCGGCAAGCCAGCATTTCCTTGGCAGTCCACGTATGATGGCCAGGCTGCTTAAGACTGGAACCCGCGTCGCATGTCTATCCGATTGAAACTGCTGCGAAAGAAACTGGGGATGACCCTGGAACTGCTGGCCGACAAGACCGGCATGACCAAAAGCTACCTGTCCAAGGTCGAACGCGGCCTGAACACCCCCTCGATCGCCACCGCGCTGAAGCTGGCGCGGGCACTGAATGTCAATGTCGAAGAGCTGTTCGCCGAAGAGCAGGCCGGCCAGAGCCGCTACAGCCTGGTGCGCCATGGCGAGCGCCAGGCCCTGGTGGGGGACGGAGCAGGGCCAGGGTACGCGGCCCTCACCAGCCAGGTCGGCCAGCGCAGCCTGCTGCCGTTCCTGATCCAGCCGCCGTCGGAGTTCAGCGACCCCACGTTCAAGGAACACCTGGGCGAAGAGTTCCTGTTCGTCCATGCCGGGCAGGTGGAAGTGGACTTCATGAACGAGCGGGTGCTGCTGGAGCAAGGCGATGCTCTGCATTTCAATGCCCAGATTCCACACCGGCTAAGATCGGTAGGACCGCTGCCGGCGCAGTTGTTGGTCGTGGTACACCACGCAGACGAGTAAATGATGGGGGCGCCCGTGTGCCCCCACGTTTTTCTCGCCGATGAAACGCTGGCGCCACTGTCGGCAGAGCTCCCATGCCAATCTGTCCGTCGTTATTTTGACGATATCGTCCATTGCTGATTGAATTTTATTATAGTGTCGAATCATTGACGCAATGTCATTGTGCCCATAAGCTCAATTCAACAGCGAAACAACTCCCGAACACCGCGCCAACAAATGGTTGATTTTCCTCTTTAAAGGAGGGGCGTATGCGCACGGCCCTGATTATCAAGTCGATGTCTTTGCTGGTGCTGTTAAGTGGTGCGGCGCGCGCGGCGGATGCGTATATCAATCAGAACAGTATCATTCCTGTTTCAACTGCAGGGTGGTTCTTTGCATTTGCTGTCGTTGGCTTCGTGGCAGTCGCCAACAGTGGAAGGATCTGAGTCCGCCAGCCTGAGTGTTACCCTGATGCAGCGGCCCGGGGCTTGGCTTGTCAATTTCCCAACCGTTGCTATATTGCCAGTAGCCCGTGTAGGTCCACGGTTGCAGGCAGCACAGCCAGGCTGCACAGCGTCAAGGTAAGGCCTCCAGGAAAATCGAGGCCATCGCGGCGGGCATATGCCGCGAAGCGGAGCGAGAGTTGGTGTGCTGTTCTCATTCAGTGCTCTTTGTCGGGCCTTTTGGCCGGAGGGACCCTCATGGTGCGTTCAATGTTTGCTGCATTCTGCATGCTGATGGTGTGGTCCGGTGCCGGTAACGCCGACCCGAACAGTACCGCCTACCTGCTCAGCCCCGGCGATGTGGTGATGGTTTCGGTGTGGCAGGAAGAGAGCCTGCGCCAGGAAGCCACCGTACTTCCCGACGGCAGTATCACTTTTCCCCTGGCCGGGCGCATCGATGTTGCCGGGCTGGATGTAACGGCAGTTGAAAAACAAGTGGCTGCCAAACTCGAAAAATACCTCCCCGACCCGAACGTCAGCGTTGTTGTCAAAAGCATCGCCGGCAACCTGGTCTATGTACAAGGCAAAGTGATCAAGCCCGGGGCGGTACAAATGGCGGGCCCTACCGCAGTGCTGCAGGCCCTGAGCATGTCGGGTGGCCTGGACAAGTTTGCCGATGAAAGCGAAATCAAAGTGGTCCGCGGTACCGGCGCTTCCCAAAAAATCCTGCCCGTGCGATACAGAGACCTGGTGTCTGGCCGGGATATGTCCACCAACATCCAACTTCAGGCTGGCGATACGCTGGTCGTTCCTTGATCTTGCCTTTAATAAGAACACTTAATGCCTCTTCTTAGAACAACTAGCATTACAGCGGCAATCTTGATGTTGCCGTTTACGGACACGGTCCTGGCAGCAAATTGGCAATCTACGGTGGTGGTACCGACATCCGTCGAATACGACAGCAACCCCTTGCTGCTGTCGTCGGGTGAAAAGGGCATAACGCGCACGATCATCGCGCCGGATTACACCCTGATCGGTACCTTCGACCGTGACGAATTGAGGTTGGGGCTGGGCATGCATGTATTGCGCTCGTCCGACACGGCGGTGGTCGACAATCGTGAGGACCCCGATGTAAGCCTGGGCTGGCAGCGTCAGACCGAGCGCGGGCGTTTTGGCCTGCTGGCGCGCTACAACGAAAGTTCGACGCTGTCGGGAACGGTGCTGGATACTGGCGTGGTCACCACCGATGGCACGCAAAAGCTGTATACGCTGACCGGCAACTGGAGCCAGGCGGTTACCGAACGCAGCACCTTGAGCAACGAAACCACGTACAACCGTGCCCGTTATGACATCAGTACGCTGACGGGTTACGACGAACTGGGCAACGTGTTCACCTGGACCTACGCCTGGAGCGAGCGGGCTGATGTGTATAGCCGCTTTGGCGCCCGGCGCTATGAGCCCGAGCAGGACCAGACGGCGACGGCCTCGAACAGCTACAGCCCGGCGATCGGGGTCAAGTATCAGTTCTCCGAACGCCTAAGCGCCGATGCGCATGTGGGCGTCACCGAGGTTTCCGGCGACGAGGGTGGACAACGCGGGGAGGGTGGGGTTGCGCTGCTGTACACCGGTGCGCGCGCCGACGCCAGCTTCACCGCCGAACGCAGCACGGTGGCCAGCGCCGAAGGCGGCTTCGCCGAACTGGACCAGGTGCGCGGTGTGTGGAGTTACGCCGTCAGCGAGCTGACCCGGGTGGGCGCGGACGCTGCCTGGCAGGACAGCAAAGGGCAGACCCCCAACACCCTGCAGACTTACAGCGTGTGGGCCAGCCGCCAGTTTTCGCCATATTGGGACCTGCGCCTGTCGTTGATGTACAAGGAGCGGCAGCAGGATCACGAAGCCGATGCGAACGCTACGATCGTGGGTTTGACGTTGACGTACAGGTACCCCGACATCTGAACTTCAGGCAGGTGGCCCCATGAAGTCTGACTACGAGCTCTCCCTCAGAGATTACATCGCCATAATCAAGGACCGAGGCCTGATATTGGGGGTGAGCATCGTAGTCATCCTGGCCGCGACCGTTGCTGTCGCAGTGATGGTGCCGCCGATCTACCAGTCGACCGGCACCATCCTGGTGGAGTCGCAGCAGATTTCGCCCGAGCTGGTGTCGACCAACAACACCAGCTTTGCCGATGAGCGTATCGAGGTCATTCGCCAGCGGGTGATGACCCGCGAGAACCTGCTGCGCATCATCGGCAAGTACAACCTGTTCCCCGACAAGCGCTTCAGCGAAAGCGACAAGATCGACCACATGCGCAGTGCCGTCGTGGTCGAGACCCTCACCACCTATGTGCGCGGGCGCGGTGAAGCGACCGTGGCGTTCAATGTGTCCTTCGAGCACAAGCAGCCGGAAGTGGCCAAGGAAGTCGCCGACGAACTGGTGACGCTGTTCCTCAACGAGAACCTCAAGCAGCGTACCGAGCGGGCCAATGAAACCACCGAGTTCCTCACCCAGGAGGCGAACAAGCTGGGGGCCGAGCTGGCCAGCCTGGAAAACCAGCTGGCGGATTTCAAGCAGGCGCACGCCAATGCCTTGCCCGAGCACCAGACCCTGCGCATGAACATGCTGTCGCGGTCGGAGCTGGAGTTCCGCGAGGTCGACCGTGATTACAAGGCCGCCCAGGAAGAACTGCGTTACCTGGAACTGGAACTGTCCGCGGCCAATGCCGGGCTGGCCACCAAGACCGGCGAAGGCCCCAGGGCGGCCAGTGCCGAACAGCCCCAGGACCTGCCCAGCCTGAAGGCCGAGTATGCCCAGTTGCTGAGCCGCTACAAGGAAGCCCACCCCGATGTGGTGGCGGTCAAGCGCAGGATCCAGGCGCTCGAAGCCAGTGGCAATCGCACGGCGGCGGCGTCCACGGTCGGCCTCGATGTCGCCCGCGTGCGTGCCAAGATGAGCGCGGCACAGGAACGCATTGCTTCACTGGCCGAGCAGAAGCGCGAGTTGACCCGCAAGATGGAAGGCTATGAGGCCGAGATCCTCGAGGCGCCGCAGGTCGAGCGTGGCCTGGTGACCTTGATGCGTGACCACGACAACGCGCGCAAGAAGTACGAGGAAATCCGCGCCAAGGAAATGGGCGCGAAGATTACCGAAAGCCTGGAGCAGGAGAACAAGGCCGAGCGCTTTGTACTGCTGGAACCACCGCTGATGCCCGAGAAACCGATCAAACCCAACCGCAAGAAAATCGCCGCGCTGGGTCTGGTGCTGGCACCGGCAGGTGGCGGTGCGCTGGTGATGTTGCTGGAAATGTTCAACCAGCGTATTCGCGGCGTCGGAGCCCTGGAAAACCTGCTGGGCAGGCGGGTGCTGGTGGCGCTGCCATACATCGATACCAAGGCCGATGTGGCCAGGCGCAGGCGTTGGCGCAACTGGCTGATCCTGGCAGCGCTGGCGCTGGCGGCTATCATGGTAGTGCTGGTGCACGTGTTCTACATGCCACTGGATGTGCTGTTGTTCAAAGTCATGTCTCGGTTTGCATAGGGAAGCAGTGATGGACAGGACCAAGCCGGCTGTTGGCAATAATCTTCACCCGGTTACTCCGGGTACCCCTCAGGCCTTGTCACCTGCCCCTGGTACGGCGCTGACGGAAGTGCCTGGCCAGTTCGATTATGTGAACACCAAGGTGGTGCCGCTGCGCGCGGAGCACCTGGAACGTCACCGCATCGTCGCCTACAACAAGAACTCGCACATGAACGGGCCGATCGACCTGCTGCGCACGCAAGTGCTCAGGACCATGGAGGAGAATGGCTGGCGAACTTTGGCCATCACCTCGCCAACCCCGGAAGCGGGCAAGACGGTGCTGGCGGTCAACCTGGCCATGAGCATCGCCCACCACACCACCAAGACCGCGTTGCTGGTGGACTTCGACCTGCGTCGGCCCAAGGTCGGCAGCACCCTGGGCCTGCCCATGGATCAGGCGCTGAACGAGTTCCTGACGGACAAGGCCGAGCTGCAGGACTGCCTGGTCAACCCGACCTTGCCTCGGTTTGTGGTGTTGCCGACGCGCGTACCGGTGCCGTTGTCTACCGAAATGCTGTCGTCGCCCAAAGTGAGCAACCTGATCAGCGAACTGCGCAACCGCTACGAGTCGCGCATCTGCATTTTCGATTTGCCGCCGCTGCTCAGCTCTGACGATGCGATCACCGTGATACCCAAGTTCGACTGTGTGCTGCTGGTGGTGGCCAACGGTATGAACAACAGGAAGGAAATCGAGGATTGCCTGCATCACCTGGCCAGGGTGAACCTGGTCGGGACGGTATTGAACAAGGCCGACGAGCAGCCACGGACCTATTACTGAAGCTTCAGATCCCGGGGCTGCTTTGCAGCCCTTTCGAGACACAAAGGTACAGCGCATTCCTTCAGCTGGCGGGGATCCTGTAGGAGCGGGCATGCCCGCGAAGCAGGCGACGCGGTGGATGGCACCGGCTGCGCCGGTGTTCGCGGGCGCGCCCGCTCCCACAGGTATGGCGCATTCCTTCAGCTGGCGGGGTCCCTGTGGGAGCGGGTTCACCCGCGAACACCGGCGAAGCCGGTGCCATGCACCGGCTGCGCCTGCTTCGCGGGTGAACCCGCTCCCACAGGTATGGCGCACTCCTTCGGCTGGCGGGGATCCTGTGGGAGCGGGCATGCCCGCGAAGCAGGCGACGCGGTGGATGGCACCGGCTGCGCCGGTGTTCGCGGGTGAACCCGCTCCCACAGGTATGGCGCATTGCTTCGGCTGGTGGGGATCCTGTGGGAGCGGGCATGCCCGCGAAGCAGGCGACGCGGTGGATGGCACCGGCTGCGCCGGTGTTCGCGGGCGCACTGAACTGGCCTAATGATCCCGGACACCTCTTAAGGGCGATATGATTCGCCCAATCAGGAGGTTCCATGCAAGAACGAAAGACCTACACCCGCGAGTTCAAGCAACGTGCTGCCAGCATGGTTCTTGATGACCACTGCTCGATTCCCGACGTCTGCGCATCAATGGACGTCGGCCCTACAGCCCTGCGCCGCTGGGTTGATCAGGTACGTAAAGAGCGACAGAAGGGCCAGCCAGTAGCCGGTACCAAACCGATCAGCGACGAACAGCGAGAGCTCCAGCAGCTGCGAGCCAAGATCAAGCGCCTGGAGACCGAGGCTGAAATCTTAAAAAAGGCTACGGCTCTCTTGATGTCGGATCCCGATCGTTTTTCCTGATTGAGGAACTGAGAGAGTCAGGCTCGTATCCGACCAGCCTCCTTTGCAGTGCGCTGAACGTATCCCGTAGCGCGTTTTATGACTGGCTTCGCCGTCGTTCAGCGCCGAATACCAAGCGTGACGAACTCAGAGAGAAAGTAGTTCAGCTGCACGTCGAAAGCAGGGGAAGCGCGGGCGCGAGAATGATCTCTGAGTACCTGAAGGCCCAGCAGCTCAAGGTGGGGCGGTATCTGGCCGGAAAACTCATGGAGGAGGCAAATCTGGAAAGCAAGCAACGCCGTCCGCATCGGAATCGCTCCAAAGGCGTTGAAGCGTTTGTGGCCAAGAACCTGCTCGAGCGTAACTTTGAGCCAACCGCAATTAACCAGGTCTGGTGCGGTGACGTGACCAGTTTGATGGTCGGGAAGCGCTGGTATCACCTGGCAGTAGTGATTGACTTGTTCGCGCGTCGGATCGTTGGGTGGGCATTTTCCCTGATCAACGACGCCAACTTGGTTAGCAAGGCGCTTAGGATGGCAGTAGGGGTTAGGGGCAAGCATGCAGGCTTGATGTTTCACTCGGATCAAGGCTGCCAATACACCAGCCAGCGCTTCCAATCCGAGCTGCTTGAGCATGGGATAACGCAAAGCATGAGTCGCAGGGGACAATGCTGGGACAACGCACCAACAGAGCGCTTCTTTGGGACGCTCAAGTCAGAATGGGTGCCGCCCAAGGGCTACAAGGAAATTGAAGAAGCCAAGCAGGACATGACCAGCTACTTCATGCGATACAACCGAATCAGGCTCCACAGCTACAACGACTACCTGTCACCAATAGCTATGGAGCAGCAGGCGGCTTGATCACCGTAACCGGTGTCCGGAAATACTTGACCAGAACACACCCGCTCCCACAGGTATGGCGCATTCCTTCGGCTGGTGGGATCCTGTGGGAGCGGGCATGCCCGCGAAGCAGGCGACGCGGTGGATGGCACCGGCTGCGCCGGTGTTCGCGGGCGCGCCCGCTCCCACAGGTATGGCGCACTCCTTCGGCTGGCGGGGATCCTGTGGGAGCGGGCATGCCCGCGAAGCAGGCGACGCGGTGGATGGCACCGGCTGCGCCGGTGTTCGCGGGTGAACCCGCTCCCACAGGTATGGCGCACTCCTTCGGCTGGCGGGGATCCTGTGGGAGCGGGCATGCCCGCGAAGCAGGCGACGCGGTGGATGGCACCGGCTGCGCCGGTGTTCGCGGGCGCGCCCGCTCCCACAGGTATGGCGCATTCCTTCGGCTGGTGGGATCCTGTGGGAGCGGGCATGCCCGCGAAGCAGGCGACGCAGTGGATGGCACCGGCTGCGCCGGTGTTCGCGGGTGAACCCGCTCCCACAGGTATGGCGCATTCCTTCAGCTGGTGGGGGCCCTGTGGGAGCGGGCATGCCCGCGAAGCAGGCGACGCGGTGGATGGCACCGGCTACGCCGGTGTTCGCGGGCGCGCCCGCTCCCACAGGTATGGCGCATTCCTTCGGCTGGCGGGGATCCTGTGGGAGCGGGTTCACCCGCAAAGCAGGCGACGCGGTGGATGGCACCGGCTGCGCCGGTGTTCGCGGGCGCGCCCGCTCCCACAGGTATGGCGCATTCCTTCGGCTGGCGGGGTCTCTGTGGGAGCGGGTTCACCCGCGAAGCAGGCGACGCGGTGGATGGTACCGGCTGCGCCGGTGTTCGCGGGCGCGCCCGCTCCCACAGGTATGGCGCATTCCTTCGGCTGGCGGGGATCCTGTGGGAGCGGGTTCACCCGCGAAGCAGGCGACGCGGTGGATGGCACCGGCTGCGCCGGTGTTCGCGGGCGCGCCCGCTCCCACAGGTATGGCGCACTCTTTCGGCTGGCGGGGATCCTGTGGGAGCGGGCATGCCCGCGAAGCAGGCGACGCGGTGGATGGCACCGGCTGCGCCGGTGTTCGCGGGTGAACCCGCTCCCACAGGTATGGCGCACTCCTTCGGCTGGCGGGGATCCTGTGGGAGCGGGCATGCCCGCGAAGCAGGCGACGCGGTGGATGGCACCGGCTGCGCCGGTGGTCGCGAGTGAACCCGCTCCCACAGGGAGGCGCAGCGCCTTCCGAACCTCAGGTCTGGCGCGCAGTCCAGGGATACTGCAACTCCCACTGCCACGCATGCCGCACAATTTGCTCCAGCGAGGCAAACTCCGGCCGCCAGCCCAGCACCTGCAGCGCCTTGCTCGCATCCGCCACCAGCCGTGGCGGGTCACCAGCTCGGCGTGGCGCGTCAAGGGCTTTGATCTGCCGACCGGTCACCGCCCGGGCCGTATCGATCACCTGCTGCACCGAAAAGCCCAGGCCATTGCCCAGGTTGAACGCAGTGCGCTCGCCACCCGCCAGTAGATATTCCACCGCCAACGCATGCGCCGTCGCCAGATCGGCCACATGCACGTAGTCACGGATACAGGTGCCATCCGGCGTATCGTAATCCCGACCAAAAACCGTCACCGCCTCACGCCGGCCCGAAGCAGCCTGCAGGATCAGCGGGATCAGGTGGGTTTCCGGGTCATGGCACTCGCCCAACTGGCCTTCCGGGTCAGCACCCGCGGCATTGAAGTAACGCAGGCATACCGACTTCAAGCCGTAGGCCCGGTCGAAGTCCTCGAGAATCTGTTCGACCATCCATTTGCTCAGCCCATACGGGTTGATCGGCCCCTTGGCATGCGCTTCGTCGATCGGCACATACTGCGGGTTGCCGTAAACCGCAGCACTGGAAGAAAACACCAGGTACCTGATACCGGCATTCACCATGGCCTGCAGGAGGGCAAGGGTGGCCGCGACATTGTTCTGGTAGTACTTGCCGGGCACGCTGACCGACTCGCCCACCTGGATGAACGAGGCAAAGTGGAACACGGCATCGAAACGGCAAACGCCAAACAGCACATCCAGGGCGGGTTCGTCGGCGATGTCCAGTTTCGCCCACTGGATGCCGGGGCCGGGCGAGACCAGGTCCGCCACCACTACCTCATGGCCTGCACCGAGCAGGTGCTTGACCATGTGCGAGCCAATGTAGCCTGCGCCACCGACAACCAGAAACTTCATCCATGCCTCCTGGACTCTGCTGTTGTACAGCCGCGCTTTTCAGCTACAGGTCTGTTGTGAGGGTAGATGGCCATATACCCTATTTCAAGAACAGCCAGTTGGACATGTACTTGCCGTCGAACGTGATGCTGTAGCGCCCATCCTGGTAAGCCATCGGCAACGGTTTCAACTGTGCCTGTGCATCCCGGGCGAACAGCTTCAGGCCAGCAGGCGCCTTGATGCTCAGGGTGCCGGCAAGCGGCTCGACGTTGAACGGTGTCTTGTCATCGGCCTTGGGCACGGCACGGGTGCCCAGCGACACCAGCAGCTCGCGCGACTGGCCCAGGGGGTTGCCGTCCAGGCTTTGCACGACGACGCTGGCGTACGGCGTTTGTGCTTGCACCTGAATGGCGCCGAGGCTGATCGAGCGACCTCCCAGCCAGCCGGTCGCGGCCTGGGTCAGCGGTGTGTCGATGGTGTAGATGCCCTGTTGCCAGTTGCGCTTGAGTTCACCCGTGTCACTGACTGCCTCCGTGGCGTCGGCTGGCAGCAGGGACTGCCCCGGGTCGTGCAGCACCTGCGCACCGGCGGGGATGGCGGCGGGTTTCAGCCAGGGCAACTCCGGCGTCTGTGGCAGGGCGATCTGCAGTTGGCCCTTTTCCATGGCCGTGCGCAGCAGCGGCGAGTTGCGTGGGGTGACCTCCTGGTTGTACAGGGTGGCGGGCGTCGGCGCGAACACGTAGCGGGTAGTGGCAGGCTTCACATCCGCACGGCGATAGAGCAGGGCGGCAGCGGGCAGGGTGGCGATCATCGCCGGGTCGTTGTACGCGTGCCAGTTATCCGCCGTACGCCAGCCTGGGTTGAAGGCCTGCTGGCTGTAGGCGTACTGCAGCATGGCGTCCCAACCCTGGTGAGCGGCGGTGCCGGCCACGTACAGCGGCAGCGAGTGGCGGTCGGGTAGCGGGAAGGGCTCGGCGTTCCACTCGGTGACAGTCAGCGGCTTGCCGACCACCTGGGCCGCGGCGATCCAGTCGATCATGCCGTCGCTGCTCAACGGGTTCTTCTCCAGTTGGCCATTGGCGCCGTAGCTATGGGCGTCGATGATATCGCCTGCGGTCAGTGCCGGCAGCGCGCTCAGGCCATTGCCGCCCCAGGTACTGGTGGTGGCGATCGGCACTTTCACACCGAGGCCGCGCAGGTGGGCGATCATGTCGGCGTTGAAGCGTTGTTCCAGGTCGTTGAGGAACAGCTTTGAAGGGCCATGCTCCCAGGCGCGCCAGGTGAGATCGGTGGGCAGGTCATAGCGTTTGGCGAAGGCTTTGGCCGCCTCCATGTAGCGCCCGCTGTGACGCGGTACGTCCTTGTTCGGCATCAGGGCGTTACCATAATGCTGGGTGAGGTCGTTCTCATTGGTGAGCAGCACGGCAGCGATGGCCGGGTCGTCCTTGTAAGCCAGGCCGGTGTATTCGTTCACATGGGTCAGGTACTGCTCGGCAAAGCGTTTCATCGCGTTCTGGATACTGTTGTTCACATAGGCGTAACCCTTCAGGTCAACGCGTTCCTCTCCCTTGGCCAGTTCCTTGAAGTCATCGATGTGGTCATTGGCGGTAAGCGCACGCTGCACATGCATGTCCAGCCAGATATAGACGCCTTCGTCCTTGAGTGCCTTGATCCACAGGTCGAGCTTGCGCAGCGATTCGGCACTGAGTTGCTGGGTATCGCGCACCAGCGAGCCGTCGCCAAACACGTTCGGGCTGACCCATGGCGAGTCGTGGTGGTGCAGGCGCACCAGGTTGAAACCCAGTGCCGACAGGCGCTTGGCCTGTTGGCGGATTTCTTCGTCGGGGCTCTTGAACAACGAATAGGCGGACAGGTTGGTGCCCCAGAAGCGCACCGGGGTGTTGTCCTCGAACATCAGCTGTTCGCCGACGGCCTTGACGAAGCCGCGCTTGCCGGCAGGCTTTTCCGCGGCATTGAGGAACGACAGGTCCACTGGCGAGGTGCGCCAGTCCAGTTGGTCGTCGGGCCAACCGACGGGGTCGACCAGGCCGAAGCGTTCGCTGGGCGTGGGCCCCAGGTCGATGTCGCCGGTGATGTTGAGCACCGCCTTGATCTGCTGCCGGCCAGCGCTGATCGGGTCGCTGTAGATGAACGCACGCAGTTCGGACGGGTTGCCGCGCTCGAAATACACCTTGGCCAGTGGCGGGTCGAAGCGCATTTCGATGCGCCGGCCCTGTTCAGCCTTGCCCCACGACCAGCCACGGTTGCCGGGCAGCAGCTGCGGGGCGCCCATGTCCCCGGCAATTTGCGCCGGGTCGAACTGGAACACCATGCCGCCCCCCATCACCCCGGCCTGGCGGCTATGGGCGTCGAGGTCGAAGGCCCAGCTCAGGGTTTGCGCCTGTGCCTTGCGGATATCCGCCGCCAGGTCGAAGTCCAGCTCTTTGTTCTTGCCTTGCAGCGTGTAGTGGTAGGGGCCATTGACCTTGAACGCGGTGGCGAAGCCCGTCCAGCTCCAGTTGGCCGCCCAGAAGTCGAACTTGGCTTTCATCACCGGCCCACCACCGTGGGTCACCATGGGCAGGCCATTCTGTTCGTCGACGCTGACTTGCCACGCCGATGCCCAGCTGGTGAGCGGCAGCAAGGCCAGGCCAGCAATGGCCGATACTCGCAGCAGGGTTGGAAAACCTGGGCAGCGCAGGGTGAGCACGTTCATGGGCATTACCTGGGTTGAAGGCCGGGGTCGGCCAGCGCGATGGCCTGGCTGTTCTGCAGTCTGCGGACCATCTGGACGTAGGCCACGCCCAGCCCGGCGACAGACCAGTACACCACCGGGATGAAGGTGATGCTGCTGACGGTGAAGATGATCACCAGGATGCCGATCAGTGTCGCCAGCAATACCCGGCCGAGCTGGCGTCGCTCGTCGTCCTTGTCGGGGAAACTGCGCATGGCCTTGCGGATGCCGTGCAGTACGGTGGCGAAGAACGCCACGAACAGGCCAAGCCCGACTAGCCCGATCCGCAGTGCCAGGTTGATATAGGTGTTGACGATGTCGATGATGCCTTCACCCTGGATCATCGATTGCATTTCCGGGGTGTTGCGGAAGTCGAACGAGCCGAACAGCGGGTTGCGCTGGATGACGATCCACGAGTTGTCCATCAGCCGTTCGCGGTAGGTGATGTTCTCCTTTTCGAGGCTGCCAATGAACGGCAACAGGTCCAGAACCTTGTCGCCACCGGGAACGATGGTCAGCAGGGGCAGGGCCAGCATGCCGGCCGCGGCCAGCAGCGCAAGGCGCCTGACCGCACCTTTGCCCAGGGCGATGAACACCACCACGATGACCACGGCGCCGATCCACGGGCCACGGGACAGTGGCGCGAACAACCCGGCGGCCAGCAGCAGGGCGCCCAGCACCCGCTGCAGGGTGCTGCGCACATAACCCTGGACGAACAGGAACAGGCCGATGGCGACGCTCATCACATAGCCCAGGGCAATCGCCTGCCCGGTGGTGACGCTGGCACGCAGCGAGCCGCCACGGCTGAGGTAGCCGGACATGCTCCACGGCACGCCCATGGCGTCGACCAGGGCACTGTACAGCAGCCAGTGGCGCACGTACTCGGCCACGCCGATCAGGGCCAGGACGAAGGAGGCAAGCACGAAGGCCAGCAGTGTGTCCTTGAAGTCGCTGATCTGGCGCAGGCCACGGCTGGCCACGTAATACGGCAGGAACACGTCGACATACAGGTACAGCGTCTGGCGCAGGGTGTCGGTCAGGGTGGTTTCGCGCAGGTACAGCACGCTCATCAGTAGCAGGCCGGCCGCCAGCAGTCTGTCGGGCCAGGTGCGGCCGAAACGCAGGGTGTCGCCTTGCCGGCGCAGAGCCAGTGCCGCCGGCAACAGCACGCACAGGGTCAGCAGGCGGATATGGTTGAGGTCGACCAGGTAATTGACCACGCCAAACCCGGGCACTTGCACCGAAGCTGGCGGGATCAGGAACAGCAGCATGTAGAACAGCGCCATGGGGTTGTGCTCGCGGCGCCCGGCGATAAACAGGATGACGGCGCCCGCACCCAGGTAAAGCCAGAAACTGTGCGAGACGAAGGCCAGCAAGGTCAGCAGGAACCACAGGTTGCGCCGGCGCTTGAAGTCGCTCAGCGGAATCAGGTCGGTGGCAGGCCGCCGCGCCAGCAGGAAGACCACGCTTGCCAGAAACAGGATGACGATCAACGCACGAAAATGTTCAGGCATTGGCTATGTACACCTTTGCGTCGGTGGGCAACGGCTAGCATCGTGGCTGATTGAAACTATAGTGACCTTTTAGCCAATCAGTCAGAGATTGACGTCATGCCGTCGATTGATGTGTCTGCCACCGCGAGCCTGCGCAAGCGGGCCCTCAGGGCCGGGTCGTGGAACCTGGTTGCACAGGTGGCGTCACAGGTGATGCGCCTTGGCGGCAACCTGGTCATGGCCCGCTTGCTGCTACCGGAAATGTTCGGGGTGATGGTCATCGCCACCACCGTTTCGGTACTCCTGCATTTGCTGTCCGATGTCGGCCTGCGCCAGAACATCATCCAGAGCCATCGCGGTGACGATCCGCATTTTCTCAATACCGCATGGACCGTGCAGATCATCCGCGGCTTCGTGCTGTTTGCCCTGACCTTGCTGCTAGCCCTGGGGGCCTGGCTTGCCCAGCTGGCCGAGCTGTGGCCGGCGGGCTCCACCTATGCCGAACCGGTGTTACCGATGGTACTGGCGGCGACCGGGCTGTCGGCGGTGATCTGGGGGTTCCAGTCCACCAAGATAGATGTGGCGGTACGAACTTTCCAACAGAAGCGTGTGGTGCTGGTCGACCTGGCCTCGCAGCTGGTCGGCCTGGTGGTGATGCTGGTGTTGGGCTACCTGACGCACTCGGTCTGGGCGCTGGTGATCGCCGGTCTGGTGTCGGCCCTGGCCTGGACCCTGCTGGGCCACACTGCCCTCAAGGGGCACAGCAACCGCCTGCAGTGGGACCGCAGCGCGCTGAACGAACTGATCGTGTTTGGCCGCTGGATTCTGCTGTCGTCGATGGTCGGCGTGCTGGCCATGTACGGTGACCGCATGTGGTTTGGCGCCAGCATGACGGCGGCACAACTGGGGGTGTATTCGATTGCCGTGCTGATCCTCGGTGCCGTGCAGACCGCGCTGATGAAAATTTTCGGGGCCGTGGCGCTACCCGCCTTCAGCGAAGCGGCCCGGGCCGACGACAAGGAACGCCTGAAGGCGCTGTATCACCGCTTCCGTCTGCTGGTCGACCTGCTGGTGCTGTTCATCTGTGGCGGCTTCCTGACCGCCAGCCCGCTGCTGATCAGCTGGATGTACGACGACCGCTACCGTGAAGCCGGCCCGATGCTGGCGATTCTTTCGCTGTCGTTCCTCACATTGCGCTATACCTTGGCTCATCAGGTGTGGATTGCCCTGGGCCTGACCAAGTACCAGGCCATGGACAACATCATCCGCCTGGTCTCGCTGTGGGGGCTGCTACCGCTGTTGCTGGCGATTGGCGGTGTGGACTGGGCGATCTGGGGGGTTGCCCTGCATGCCGTGCCAACTCTGGTGCTGATCGTGTATGTGAATTGCAAACTGGATATCTTCAGCCTCAAACGTGAGCTGGTGGTGCTGCCGATGCTACTGGTCGGGGCGCTTTGCGGGGCGCTGCTGACAGCCTTTTTCAACTGGCTGTAATGCGGCTTGCTGGGTGAAATTTTCAAAGATACAGGTAACAGGATCATGGGGAAGCTTACTTTTTGTACTGCGCAGTTGGGTCGTAGAGGCTTTCTCCAGAGTTGTGTCTTGCTGGGCGTTGGTGGTGCGGTGTTCGGCGCTAAGGCAGCCGTTGCCAGTCAACCTGCCGACAAGTCCGGGTTCGTAGTGATCAACGGCTGGGTATTGCCGTCCCGTTACTTCCGGAACGAACCCGCATGATCAAGGACTATCAGCAGCAGAAGGTACTGCGCGACAGCTACGATGTCTGCATCATTGGCGCCGGCCCGGCGGGTATCACCCTGGGCTTGCGCCTGGCCGCCGCCGGCTGGAGCGTACTGCTTGCCGAAGGCGGCGGGCGTGAGTACTCGGCGAACTCGCAAGCCTTGTACGCCTGTGCGTCCACCGGCCTGGAGCTGTATGCCAAGGAGGCTCGCCTACGTTACCTGGGCGGAACATCCAACCATTGGGCAGGCCGTTGCCGCCCGTTCAGCCCCTCGGACTTCTCCATACCCCCCCTTGGCGACTTGCCTGGCTGGCCCATCCCCTATTCGGAAATCGCGGGCTACCTGCCAGCAGCCATGGACATCGTCGACCTGCCGCCCGGGTCGGATTTTCAGGCGTTGAATACTGGCCTGGACGGCGGTGACTTCGAGCCAGACCGCTTTCTGCTCAGCCCGCCAACGCGCTTTGCGCAAAAATACGCCACGGCCCTTGAGCAGACCCAAGGCCTGGATGTATTCATCAACTGCAATTGCGTGAACCTGGAGTTTGACCAGGCCTCCGGCCACCTGGCTGCAGTCGTACTGTCCGATTACGAGTGCAATCGCCAGCGCCTGGTTGCGAGAAACTTCGTGCTGGCCACCGGTGCCATCGAGAATGCCCGGCAACTGCTCAACAGTGAGTCGTTGGTGGCGGCCGGGGTCGTGAGCAAGGATGGGCTGGTTGGCGGCTGCTTCATGGAGCATCTGAACATTGACCTTGGCACCTTCATCCTCAAGTCGGGGCTGGCCCCTGAGCCGCGCGAGTACTACACCACCGATGCCTTCGTTGACGAATACAAGGCAGGTAAAGGCAATGTCCGGGCCGCCTTGCTGGCCGATGTGCAAACCTATGGTCGTACTGCCGAGGTCAAGCATTTTCTGGAGAGCCTGGCCTGTGACATGGGGGTTGCCAGCAAGATCGCCTTCGTGGCCAGGTTCAGTTGCCCCGGTGACGGCGTGATCAGCACCATGATCGAGCAGTTCCCCAACCTGCACAGCCGCGTTTCGCTGCTGGATGAGAAGGACGCACTGGGCGTGGCCAAGGTCAATGTCAATTGGGCACTGACCGCAGATGACCGCCACACCATCAAGTGCATTGGCAGCGAACTGGCCAAGCAGTGGGCTGACATGAACCTGGGCTTCGTCAAGCTCAACGACTTCGTTTATGACACCTCGATACCGCTGAAGTTGTCGCCGCATGCCCACCACATGGGAACCACGCGCATGGCATCGTCGGCGCAATTCGGTGTTGTCGACAGCAACTGCAAGGTGTTCGGCACCGAGAACCTTTACGTCGCCGGCAGCAGCATCTTTGCCACGGGTGGCGCTTCCAACCCGACCATGCCGCTGCTGCAGTTTGCGGTACGCCTGGCCGACCACCTCGATGCCAGGATGAGTTCGGCCAGGGACGCCGTGGCGTGATGCAGGTTGTACATGGGTTGAGTGCGCTGCGGTCAGCACCCACAAGAACGAGACCGGATGCGCCTCAGGAACAGTCCAGATTGCTTTGATTGCGAGGCGGGCAGCATGAAAGGATGGATACGCAAGGCAGTGACGCACTATGTCCACGCAACGGGGCGAGGAAGCTCGTTTTACAGGAAGTTCTGCAAGCCTTCCGGGCTTGAGTGGGGGGCCTATCTGACGCGCTGGGGCAACTTTCACTCGGTAGGCAGCAACTTCTATGTCAATACAGGCTGCAAGTTCCTCGACCCCTCGCTGGTTCGCATCGGCAACAGTGTGGGCCTGTCCGACTGCACGCTGATCGGTCACGACGGGGTGGTATTGCTGATCGAGCATCGCTTCGGCAAGCACCTGGACTCGGTCGGTTTCATCGACATCAAGGACAATTGCTTCATCGGCCATGGTGCGATCGTCATGCCCCGCGTGACCATCGGCCCTGAGTCGATCGTGGCCGCCGGTTCCGTGGTGACCAAGGACGTGCCGCCGGGCACGGTGTTTGGTGGCAACCCGGCAGAGTTCATCTGCACCACCGAGGCGTTGATCAAACGGGTCGAGGCACGTTGTGAGGCCTACCCGTGGATCGACCTGATCAAGCAGCGCAATGGCGCCTATGACCCGCAGCTGGAGCCGCTGCTGATGGCGCAAAGGCGCCAGTACTTCTTCGGGGATGGCAACCATGGCTAGCAAACCTGTGGACGTCATGGTGGTCAACTTCAACACGGCCGGGCTGCTGCGGCCGATGTTCGACGCGCTGCGCCGGGCCGACAGCGAACGGCTGGCCAGCTACCTGGTGGTGGACAACGCCTCGGTCGATGACTCGCTGCAGCGCATGGCCGAGGTGTGCCCGCAAGCGCTGCTGCTGAGCAACAAGCAGAACGTGGGGTTCGGCCGGGCCAATAACCAGTTGCTGGCGCACCTGAAGGGCAAGTACGCCTTGCTGCTGAATACCGATGCCTTTGTCGCCCCAGACTCCCTGCAGAAAACCCTCGACTACATGGACACCCACCCTGAATGCGGGGTGCTGGGGGTGCGCCTGGAGGGCCGCGACGGCGACCTGCAGCCCAGCTGCCGCTACTTTCCCACACCGCTCAACGTGTTCGTCGGGCGTACCGGGCTGGGGCGCTTCTTCCCGGGCTTGAAGATGGTCGACGAAATGAACTGGGACCACGCCTCGGTCCGTGAATGCGACTGGCTGCCTGGCTGCTTCTACCTGGTGCGCCGCGAAGTGCTGGACCAGGTGGGCCTGTTCGACCCGCGCTACTTTCTTTATTACGAGGAAGTCGACCACTGCAAGCGGGTGAAGGCGGCGGGCTGGAAAGTGGTGTTCTACCCGCACACCACGGTGGTGCACATCGGTGGGGAAAGTTCCAGGTCGGTAGCCGAGCTGGAGGCGGCCAGCCGGCAGATCTCGTCATACCAGATCGAAAGCGAGCTGCTGTACTTCCGCAAGCATCACGGGCTGGCGGGGCTTGCCCTGCACATGCTGCTGGTCACCCTGGGCGACCTGGTGCTGGCACTCAAGGCGCTGTTGAAACGACGCGGGCGGGGCGCAATACAGGCCTGCTGGCGTCACTGTCGGGCGACCTGGTCACTGTTGTTCAAGACCCGGTACGCCAGCCAACCGACAAGGTAGGTGGAGCCATGTTCGAGAATGTACGTGCCGACCTGCGTGCCCATGGTGGCGACTGGGGCGCCCAGGGCTTCTGGGTGTTGTTGGTGTACCGTTTCGGCCGCTGGCGCTATGGCGTGCGCCCGGCACTGCTGCGCAAGCTGTTTTCGCTCATCTACAAGATCCTTTACAAGTTCGTGCAGATCATCACGGGTGTGGAGCTGCCGTGCGAAGCGGTGATCGGCCGCAACTTCGTCATCGACCATTTTGGCGGCATCGTCATCAGCGGCTATGCCCGGTTCGGCGATGACTGCCGCATCCGCAATGGCGTGGTGGTGGGCCTGAAGAACGTCAGCGAACCGGTTGCACCGGTGTTCGGCAACAACGTCGATATCGGCACCGGGGCCAAGGTGCTGGGTAGCATCCGCATCGGCAACAACGTGATCATCGGTGCCAATGCCGTGGTGCTGGTGGATGTGCCGGACAACTCGCTGGCGGTGGGGGTGCCGGCGATCATCAAGGCCAGGCAACCGGCCGCCACGGTGCCCGTCGAGTGAGGCCCATGGCGAGCGGGATCGGTGTGGTGGTGATTGGCCGTAATGAAGGCCAGCGCCTGGAGCGTTGCCTGCGTTCGCTGCTGCAGGGTGCGGAAAAGGTCCTGTATGTCGACTCGGGCTCAACCGATGGTTCACCGCACTTGGCCCGCAGCCTGGGGATGGAGGTACTGGCTCTGGACATGGGCACCCCGTTCACCGCCGCGCGCGCGCGCAACGAAGGCTTTGCCGCCTTGCAACGGCTGCTGCCGTCGATGCACCTGGTGCAGTTCGTCGATGGCGATTGTGAGGTGGATGCCGGCTGGCTGGCCACGGGGCAGGCATTTCTCCACCAGCATCCTGAGGTGGCAGTGGTGTGTGGCCGCCGACGCGAGCGCTTCCCCCAACGGTCGGTGTACAACCTGTTGTGCGACCTGGAGTGGGACACCCCCATCGGCGAGGCCAAGGCGTGTGGTGGCGATGCCCTGATGCGGGTAGATGCCTTCGCCGCCGTCGGCGGCTTCCGCCCCGAGCTGATCGCCGGAGAAGAGCCCGAATTGTGCGTGCGCCTGCGGGCGAAGGGCTGGAAGGTCTGGCGCCTGGATGCCGAGATGACCCTGCACGACGCTGCCATGACCCGTTTCAGCCAATGGTGGTGGCGTAGCCTGCGTGCTGGTCACGCCTATGCCGAAGGGGCCTACCTGCATGGTCACACGCCGGAGCGGCACTGGCTGCGCGAGTCGCGGCGGGCCTGGCTGTGGGGCCTGGGCATCCCCGTGGTGATCGTGCTGGCCTGCCTGCTGGTGGGCGGCTGGGGCCTGCTGCTGCTGCTGGTCTACCCGTTGCAGGCCGTACGCCTGGCCCGTCGTGGAGGCAAGTCGGTGCGGGAGAACTGGCTACAGGCGGTGTTTCTGGTATTGGGCAAGTTCCCGGAAATGCTCGGGCAACTGAAGTTCTTGCGCCACCGCATCGCGGCCGGCAAATCGGCGTTGATCGAGTACAAGTGAGAGATCATTCAGCCCTTTGCGGTGTGCTGTGGCGCAGAGAACCGAGGTCGCAAGCAGTCCGCGTACCCTGTGGGAGCGGCTTTAGCCGCGAAGAATCCAGCCTGGTGCATGGAACCGGCTGCACCGGTGTTCGCGGCTAAAGCTGCTCCCACAGGGCCTCTGCTAATTCAATAAGTTACGTGCAGCTCTATGAGAAAGAGGCCCAATGATGCTCGGCACGATCGTGAAAAGCGTGTTTACCTTGCAACCGGGCTACTCGTTGCGGGCGCTGAACAACAAGTACAAATTGACGCTGCAGATTGCCAGGCAATGGCCTGAGCTGAATGCGTTCCTGCAGCGCATGACCGCAGCCCTGGGCCAGCACGGTCTGCAGCGGCTGGGCGTGGATTGCATCGGTGTCGTGCAGTGGCCCTACCTCAGCAAATGCTGGGAAGCCCCGCAGCGCCTGGAGGTGGTGGCTTCGCACTTCGAAGTGCTGGCCGGGCAGTTCCCGGCGCTGTTGCTGCTGGGGCGGGACGAAAGCCTGACGCTGTGCGAACTGTCCAGCCATTCGCCGGGCTGTCGCCTGGTGCTGGACCGGCCGATCTGGTTCAAGCGCGAAGGCGAGCTGGTATTGAACCTGTTCCAGGGCGACCTGCGCGTGGCTTCCCTGGCGTTCAGCCTGTGCCGCAGCCAGGGCGAACTGTGCCTGTTCATCGGTGCCGTGCAGGGTATTCACAAGGGTGTCGACAGCGAAACCTCGCTGGCCATCTACCGCGACCTGACCAAGGACTTCGAAGGGTTACGCCCCCGCAGCCTGCTGCTCGAGGGGTTGAAGTGCCTGGCCAGGACCCTGGGCGTGGCGCACCTGTATGCCGTCAGTGATGCCTGCCGCCACCATCGGCACGCGTATTTTGGCAACGACAAAGGCCAGGACCTGGCAGCCGATTACGACGTGATCTGGCGTGAACACGGGGCTTCTGCGTCGAACCATGCAGACTTCTTCGCCCTCCCGCTGGCCGCGGTACAGCGGGCGCTAGAGGACACACCGGCGAAGAAACGGGCGATGTACCGCCGTCGCCAGGCGTTGCTCGACGATGTTTTCGCCCGCTTGCAGGCCGCGTTACCAGGCAGCGGTGACAACCTTGAGCTACAAGGAAAGCAGGGGAATGCACCTGACGAGGTGGCATCGGCGGGAGCCTGAAGTAACGGCTGACGCTGCCGCGACAGGGCTGAGGGTTCATTACGCGGGTCTTGATCTGGATTCCTATGCGCATTGCTTATTTCATCAACCAGTACCCGAAGGTCAGCCACAGTTTCATCCGCCGTGAGATCCTGGCGCTGGAGCGCCAGGGGGTAGAGGTGCAGCGTATCGCCCTGCGCGGCTGGGACGCCGAGCTGCAGGACGCCGAGGACACCAGCGAGCAGGACAGGACCCGTTATGTGCTGCGAAGTGGCATCAAGGGCTTGCTGCCACCGGCCTGGCAGGTATTGCGCACGCAGCCGCGGCGGTTCTTCCAGGCGCTGTGGCTGGCCATGCGCCTTGGCCTGCGGGCCGACCGCACCTGGCCCTACCACCTGGTCTACCTGGCCGAGGCCTGCCAGGTACTGCAGTGGTTGCAGGCAGGCGAGGCAAAACACGTGCACGCGCATTTCGGCACCAATTCCACCGAGGTGGTGATGCTGGCCAACGTGCTGGGTGGGCCAGCTTACAGCTTTACCGTGCACGGGCCGGAAGAGTTCGACAAGCCGCAGTTCCTGCACATGGGCGAGAAGGTGCGGCGTGCCGCTTTTGTCGCGGCGGTCAGCTCGTACGGGCGCAGCCAGTTGTTTCGCTGGGTGGCACACGACCAATGGGCCAAGGTGAAGGTGGTGCATTGCGGCCTTGAACGCAGCTTCCATGAAGTGGCGCCGGTCAGCGTGCCCACGGCGCCGCGCCTGGTGTGTGTTGGCCGCCTGTGCGAGCAGAAAGGGCAGCTGCTGTTGCTCGAAGCCATGCGGATACTTGCCGCCCGGTCGATCGATTGCGAGCTGGTGCTGGCCGGCGACGGTGAGATGCGTGGGCAGATCGAGGCGTTGATCGCCCGGCACGGCTTGCAGCAGCAGGTACGCATTACCGGCTGGATCAGCAGCGCGCAGGTGCGCGAGGAAATCCTTGCTGCGCGCGCGTTGGTGCTGCCGAGCTTTGCCGAGGGTTTGCCAGTGGTGATCATGGAGGCCATGGCTTTGCGCCGGCCAGTGCTGACCACCTATGTGGCAGGCATTCCCGAGCTGGTGCGGCCGGGCGAGAACGGCTGGTTGTTCCCCGCCGGTGCCGTGGACGAGCTGGCGGTGGCCATGGCCGAGTGCCTGGCGCAACCTGCCGAAGTGCTCCAGCGCATGGGCGAGGCGGCTCGCCAACGTGTGCTGCAACGGCATGACATCGATACCGAGGCGGCCAGGCTGGCCGGCTATTTCAAGGCATCCGCATGATGAGTGTACTGGCTTGGTTACTGGGCGTGCTGGCGGCCATCGTCCTGTTGCCGGTACTGCTGCTGCTGTTGCAGGTGCTGATGGCCTGCCTGCCGGCGCGCGCGCCACCGTCGGGCCACAACGCTCGTCCGCAGGTGGCAGTGCTGGTGCCTGCCCATGACGAGGCTTCGATCATTCGTGCCACGCTGGCGAGCATTGCCCCGCAGTTGCGGCCTGGCGACCGCTTGCTGGTGGTGGCGGACAACTGCACTGACGATACTGCGCAACTGGCGCGCGAGGCCGGTGCCGAAGTGGTGGAACGTCACGACCCGCAGTTGCGCGGCAAGGGCTACGCCCTGGACTTTGGTGTGCGCCACCTGGCCGAGCAGCCGCCCGAGGTGGTGATCGTGGTGGATGCCGATTGCCAGGTGGGCGAGGGGGCGATCGAGCGCCTGGCGCGGTGCTACCGCGAGGTCGCTCGCCCGGTGCAGGCGCTGTACCTGATGCGCGCACCGGCAGGGGCCGGGCTGAAAGTGCAGGTTGCCGAGTTCGCCTGGCGGGTCAAGAACCTGGTGCGCCCGCGTGGCTGGGCTCGGCTGGGCCTGCCTTGCCAGTTGATGGGGGCGGGCATGGCGTTCGGCTGGCGTGACCTGGCCTTGATCGACCTGGCCAATGGGCACCTGGTGGAGGATTTGAAGCTGGGCCTGGACCTGTGCCAGCAGGGCAAGCCGCCAGTGTTCTGCCCCGAGGCGGTGGTCAGCAGCCAGTTCCCTGCCAGCCAGCGAGGCCTGGGTAGCCAGCGCACACGCTGGGAGCATGGGCACCTGGGCATGATGCTGGCCGATGCGCCCAGGCGTGCGCTGGTCGCAATCACCCAGCGTAACAGCAGCTTGCTGGCCATGACCCTGGACCTGCTGGTGCCTCCCCTGGCATTGCTCGCACTGGCCCTGCTCGGGCTTAACCTTGTGGCCTGGCTGGCGTACCTGCTGTTCGGCCTGGCGGCACCTGCGTGGATCGCCCTTTGCGCGCTGGCGTTGCTGGGCCTTGCCATCGTGCTGGCCTGGGCGCGCTTCTGTCGCGAACTGATCCCGTTTTCCGTGCTGCTGTACGCGCCGTTCTACGCCGCAAGGAAGGTCCCCTTGTATCTGGGGTTCCTGATCAGGCGCCAGGTGGAATGGGTACGTTCGAAACGGGATGAAGACTGATGGCAGAGTGGCAGAAACGCTGGAACACCCTGGTCGGCAAGCTCGAAGTGGTGGCTGATGCCGCTGCTGCGCAGCGCCTGCTCGCCCAGCTGGCCGCCCCGCAGGCCGCGACCGTGCTGGGCTTCGTCAATGCCCATGCAATGAACCTGGTGGTGCGCGATGGTGCGTACCACCAGGCATTGTCGGCGGCCGACGTGCTGTTGCGCGACGGCTCCGGCATGGCGATTCTCTATCGCCGGCTGGGGCTTGAACCTGGGCTCAACATGAATGGTACCGACTTCATTCCTCGGCTCATGGCCGCCTACCGCGGGCGACGGGTCGCGTTCTGGGGCACCCGGCAACCTTACCTGGACCAGGCGGTGCAGCGCAGCGCAGCCCTGTTCGGGGTGGTGCCGGTGTCGGTTCACGATGGCTTTGCCGGCATCGATACCTACCTGCAACTGGCCAGGGAGCAGCAACCGGAGCTGATCGTGCTGGGCATGGGCATGCCCAGGCAGGAGGCGGTGGCGGCAAGGCTGGCGGCCACTGGCGAGCCGTGCCTGATCGTGTGCGGCGGCGCGATCCTGGACTTTCTTGGCGGCAAGGTCAGCCGGGCGCCTGAATGGCTGCGGCGGTTTGGCGGGGAGTGGCTGTACCGGCTGATGCGCGAGCCGAAGCGTTTGTTCATGCGCTATGTAGTGGGCAACCCGTTGTTCTTGCTGCGCACCTTGCTGTACCGCCGGGGCGGAGGGGGCGCCAGGCGCACCGTATGAGTCGGTCGGCATCCGCGCGGGCGGTGATTCCGGCACACTGATAGCGGTTGGCTGCTACAGTGAGATCAACGGCTGGGGGCTGCACGATTCTGTTTCACTGGCTTTGCATGAGCCGTTGTCAAGACTGCTGTTTGATGCAAGGCAGTTGCTACGCGCAAATCGATGAGGTCTGAAATGGTTTTCGAACCCAGAAGCAGTCGTTCCTTACTGCAAAGAAGAAGCAGCGTAAGTAACGCCATTCAGGCCGGCCTCGATGGAATTGCAGTCACCAGTATTGCCTGGTACCTGATCTACGACCAGTTTGGCTACATCACTTCCGATTACGTGATCATGCTGCTGTTGCTGGTTGGCGCACTGGCAGTCATCTACGATCACTATGCAATCTACCGTACCAACGTCGGGCTCTCCATCAAGGCTTTCCGGCTGTTCAAGGCCTGGTCGGCAACCTTTTGCCTGCTGGTGGTCATGGCCTTCCTGACCAAGCAGAGCGAAACCTATTCGCGGCTATTGGTCGTGCAGTTGTTCATCATTGGCTACATCGCCCAGTTGTTCCTGCATTTTGCCGTGCGAGAGTTGCAAAAGCGTTTTACCGCCCATGCACGCCTGGACAACGCCCTGATCATTGGCGCCGGTGATCTGGCCAATTTCCTGTATCAGAAAATCAGTAACAACCCTTGGTTCGGTGAGCGGGTGCTGGGTTGCGTGCTGATCGCGGCCGAGGAGCCGGGGCGCGAAAGCCCCGAAGGCAAGCAGCGCCTGCCGGTGCTCGGGCATATTGCCGAGCTCGACGATATCGTGGCCCGCTACGGCATTCGCACGGTCTACCTGGTGACCCCATTGGGTGGCTCCGAGGTGATCAACGATGTGTATTTGAGGCTGCTCGACAAGTGCATTGCGGTGAACTGGGTACCGGATATCTTCTCGTTGCGCCTGATCAACCATAGCGTGCGGGAAATTGCCGGCATTCCTGTACTGACCTTGTCGGAAACACCGCTGACGGGCATGAGCCTGTTCCTGAAGAACCTCGAAGACAGGGTATTGGCGGCGCTGATCCTGCTGTTTGCATCGCCGGTGTTGCTGGCCGTTGCCCTGGCCATCAAGCTCGATAGCCGCGGCCCGGTGTTCTTCCGTCAGGAACGCACCGGCTGGACCGGGGAAGCGTTCCGTATCTGGAAGTTCAGGAGCATGCATGTCCACCAGCCGGAAGAGGGCGTGGTCAAGCAGGCGCAGAAGAATGACCCGCGGCTGACCCGGGTCGGCGCCTTTATCCGCCGCACCAGCCTGGATGAACTGCCGCAGTTGTTCAATGTGCTCACTGGGGAGATGTCGCTGGTCGGGCCGCGGCCGCATGCATTGCAGCATGACACGTTGTATTCGCAGGACATCGTCGACTACTTTGCCCGCCACAATATCAAGC
Organism: Pseudomonas sp. LS.1a; assembly: GCF_022533585.1. Lineage (NCBI taxonomy): Bacteria > Pseudomonadati > Pseudomonadota > Gammaproteobacteria > Pseudomonadales > Pseudomonadaceae > Pseudomonas > Pseudomonas sp. LS.1a. The sequence continues at coordinate 2,986,668 of NZ_CP092827.1, read as the reverse complement.
CTGGCATGACCGGCCTGGCGCAAGTGCGCGGGTTCAGGGGCGAGACCAAGGATATCGAGCAGATGATCCAGCGGGTGGACTCGGACATCGAGTACATCAACAACTGGTCGCTGTGGCTGGATTTCGTGATTCTGGTGCGCACACTCAGCGCCTTTACCGGCAAGCAGGCCTACTGACACAGCACTGTCGGTAAAGGAGCAAATTTCGTATGCGCCCTGCGCACCCTGTGGGAGCGGGTTTACCCGCGAAGAATCCAACACGGTGCATGGCACCGGCTGTGCCGGTGTTCGCGGCTAAAGCCGCTCCCACAGGGTCCCTGCCAATTCAATGAGTCACTCGTAATTCCATGAAAGTGTGCAAGCGCTTTTGGCTGGCCTAGTCCTTGTTCAGCGGGTGCAGCTCCCTGAACCCCCGCGCTTCCTCCACCAGCCAGTCATGCACCGCCCGGGCCCCCGGCTGGTTCAACCCGCCCGGTGGGTAATGCACCACATAGCGCTTGTGATTGGCGATCGGCACCCCGAACGGCACGATCAGCGCACCGCGCTCCAGTTCGTCGTTGAGCAGCGTGCGGCGGGCAATCGCCACGCCAATGCCGGCAATCGCCGCCTCGATGGTCAGGTGGTTGCGGTTGAAGGTGTGCCCGCGCCGTACATCCAGGCCGGCGGCGCCGATGCCCTCCAGGTAGAACTCCCATTCGGCATACTCCGAACTGCCGCGCCAGGCCGTGATGTCGTGCAGCAGCGGGTAGTGTGCCAGGTCCGCCGGCCCGTGCAGCGGTGGGCGCCCGCGCAGCAAGGTGGGGGAACACACGGGGAAGATCTGCTCGTCCAGCAGCGGCGTCGAGAGCATGCCGGGGTAGCTGCCGTCGTTCAGGTCGATGGCCAGGTCGAAATCGCCCGGAGTCAAGGCCTGGGCACTGTCTTCGGCCACCAGGCGCAGCTCGATGTCCGGGTAGCGTTGCTGAAAGCGCGGCAGGCGGGGCGTGAGCCATTTGGCCAGGAACGACGGGATCGAGCGCAGGCGCAAGGTGCCGCGGATTTCACCGGCGTCCAGGCGCAGCAGTTCGGCTTCGATGCTGCCGTAGGCTTCGGCCACCGTCTGCGCCAGGCGTTGCCCTTCGGCGCTCAGTTCCACGCCGCGCGCGCGGCGCAGGAACAGCCGGTAGCCCAGGCGTTCTTCCAGCTGGCGCATCTGTTGGCTGACTGCACCCGGGGTGATGTGCAGTTCTTCGGCACAGCGGGTGAAGGACAAGTGCCGGGCCGCACAGGCGAACACATGCAGCCAGACGAACATCTGGCCATTGAGTTGTCGTCGCATCGTTTAGTTCCACTAAAGCCTTGCTTAGGAAGTTTCGTTGGTCATCCGTGAGCCAGCTAGGCAGTATCGCGCAACTTCGCAATACCGCTCAATTTTTCCAGATAACCGTGCTGCGGCTTCATACCCGGGTACGGTCAGGCATTAGCATGGCTATCAGTGTTTTCGACCTTTTCAAAATCGGCATCGGGCCGTCCAGTTCCCACACCGTCGGCCCGATGCGGGCGGCGGCTACCTTTGCCCAAGTCCTGCGTGAGCAAGGGCTGTTGGCCAGGGTAAGCCGTGTCGAGGTGCGGCTTTACGGGTCGCTGTCAGCTACCGGGGTTGGCCACGCCACCGATCGTGCCTGCCTGCTCGGCCTGATGGGGCAGTGGCCGGACCGTATCGACCCGGCCACTATCGAGTCGCGCATTGGCCAGGTGATGCAGGAGCACTGCCTGATGCTCGATGGCAGCCACCCGCTGGCGTTCGAGTACAGCCGCGACATGCTGCTGCTCGACGAGAACCTGCCGTACCACCCCAATGCCATGAGCCTGGAAGCCATGGACGGGCAGGGCAGCCTGTTGCGCCAGACCTACTATTCGGTGGGCGGTGGCTTTATCGTCGAGCAAGCCGAGATCGATGCGCCATCAGGCGAAGCGGACACGGTGGCGCTGCCGTACGAGTTCGACAGTGCTGCGCAGTTGCTGGCCTTGTGCAAGGCCCATGGCTTGAGCGTGGCGCAACTGATGATGGCTAACGAATGTGCCTGGCGCCCAGAGGCTGAAGTACGTGAAGGCCTGCTGCGGATCTGGGCCGCCATGCGTGAGTGCGTCGACAACGGCTTGCGCAATGAAGGCATCCTGCCTGGCGGGTTGCACGTCAAGCGCCGCGCGGCGCGGCTGCATCGCAGCCTGCAGGAACTGGGCAAGCCCAACGTGATCGGGTCCACCCTCAGTGCCATGGAGTGGGTCAACCTGTTCGCCCTGGCGGTGAATGAAGAGAACGCCGCCGGCGGGCGCATGGTGACTGCGCCTACCAACGGTGCTGCCGGCATCATTCCGGCGGTGCTGCACTACTACATGAAGTTCAACCCGGGCGCGTGCGACGCGGATGTGGTGGACTTCCTGCTGGCGGCAGCGGCGGTAGGCATCCTGTGCAAGAAGAACGCGTCGATTTCCGGGGCCGAGGTTGGCTGCCAGGGCGAGGTGGGCTCGGCCTGTTCAATGGCCGCTGCCGGCCTGGCCCAGGTGCTGGGTGCTACACCGCCGCAACTGGAAAATGCCGCCGAGATTGCCCTGGAGCATAACCTTGGGCTGACCTGCGACCCGGTGGGTGGCCTGGTGCAGGTGCCGTGCATCGAGCGCAATGCGATTGCAGCAGTGAAGGCGATCAACGCCGTGCAAATGGCGTTGCGGGGGGACGGCGAGCACTTCATTTCGCTGGATCGGGTGATCCGCACCATGCGTGATACCGGGGCGGACATGCACGCCAACTACAAGGAGACCTCGCGCGGCGGCCTTGCTGTTGCGTTCGTGGAGTGTTGACGGGACTGTTAAAAATGCTAGTTGCCGACTGTTGCCGATATTTCCATGATGGCCTCAATCATCCTGGATATCACCGCTATGAATGGCTTTTTGCAAAAGTACACAGGTAATTTGCTGTTTTACTCTGGCCGGGAACTGGTGTGTCAAACTGGAAAAGAAATGGCGCGTCTTTTGTACGCGAGTAGTCAATTACTGGTACAGCAGTCTGAAGACCTTAAACTCTTGCAAACCGCAGGTAACAATACGGTAATCGCGTCATGGGGAAGAGGTGGGGGAGAGCGGGCTACTTACTCCCCTTATGGCTTTTCATTGCTGGAGCAGGCATTAGCACTGGCAGGTTTCAACGGTCAATGGCGTGACCCAGTCGGAGGCGGTTATCCACTTGGTCTAGGAAAACGGTTTTTTAGTGTAACGCTCACGAGATTCTGTTCCCCTGATACTGAAAGCCCATTTGGCCGGGGCGGTCTGGGCTCATACAACTATTGCTCCGGGGATCCGGTAAATTTCCATGACCCTTCTGGGTGTTTTCGCTGGCCATGGCAATCTATAAAAGGTGTCAAGAGTGCGATGGATCGGGCAGGCTTGAAAGCTCCGGAGCTAAAGCATTTGATTAAAGCCGCTATAAAAGAAGATCCTCAACTGGAAGGCGGGCTGTATTTTCAGGTCGAGAGACCATTCGGGGCTATGGAAGTTACGCTGCAGAAGGGTAAAGGGACTGCTGGAGCTGCAGTTATCAAATGGGGAGCAGGCAGGTATCACATGAAGACCGAATATGGAGATTTGCCCGATGCGGCGAATAACCCACGTTTGCACTCGACTGGGCAAGGGGTTTTTGCTTCGGATAATAAAGCCATTGTCACTTCCATTTACCGAAAGGCAGCGTTCATTCGTGGGCCTAGAGCTGACTATTAGAGTTCGTAGCCTAGAGTAATGTACAAAGACGGGGCTGCAAAGCAACCCCGTTTGTCCATGGCTGGGTGCAAGACTAACGGTTCTTCTGTTTCGCTGCCAGGAAGCTCGCGCGCATGTCCTTGGCCCAGCCATCCAGCACCGGCTTGACGTCATTCAAAGTCAGTTTCGTGGTCTTGTTCTCCAGTTCCTGCCCCGTGCCCTTGCGCACGACCTGGGCCAGCACCTTCTGGCTGGAACCATCGAGGAACGCAGCTTCCACACCGACATCCACCTCTTGGTCACGGCCGCCCATGGCAGTGTTCACACCGGCCGAAATCAAGGCGATCGGGATCACTTCATAGGGCTTGAGGCCCTCGTTGCTGGTCGACACTGCCGTGATTGCCGGGCGCACCACGATCACACCCGGGCCGGGGCCCTTGGCCAGCGGCACGACGCTGCCCATTTCACGGCGCAGCGCTTCATTGAAGTAACGGGTGATTTCCTGCAGCGTCTGCGTCGAGATGACCTCCGTCGGCTGCGGCTTGGGGTAGAACTGGCTGGGCTCGATGAATACCTGGCTGTACTGGTTGACGTTGACCTTGGGATCGATCCAGCGCATCACCGGGTCACCCGAAGGGCTCTTGGCTTCCTGCAGCCGGCTGTAATCCTTGAGGAAGCCGGAATAGTCCTTGGGGTCCACGCGATTGCTGGAGCAGGCGGCCATGGTAAGCAGTGCGGCGCACAACAGGGTAATGCGGGGCAATGATTTCATGATGAAGATGCATCCATGATAGGTCGGCCAGAACAACGCTAGCAGGTGCGTGACAGTTGGCCAGTGGGTAGGTTCCAATCCTTTGTGAAAAGGTAAAAAGTTGCGGCTGGAAGGGTTTGCCTGGAGGTTTTCTGCGGCTGTGAGACCGAGCGCCACCCGCGCGGCGCTCGGTCTCACAGCCGCAGAAAACCTCCAGGCGCACTCAACCCAGCACCTCACGCAATCGGTACCACAACATCCCCAGCGCCAGCAGCGGCGAGCGCAGTGCCTTGCCGCCGGGGAAGGTCAGATGTGGTACCGCGCTGAAGACGTCCAGCCCCTGGCTGTGGCCAAGCGCGATGCTTTCGGCCAGCAGCTTCGCTGTCCAGTGGGTGACGTTGAGCCCGTGCCCGGAATAGCCCTGGGCGTAATACACATTGGGGTGCTGGCTGAGGCGCCCGACCTGCGGGAAGCGGTTGGCGGTGATGCCGATCATTCCGCCCCACTGGTAGTCGATACGCACGTTGGCCAGTTGCGGGAACACCTTCAGCACCTTGGGCCGCATGTAGGCGGCGATGTCCTTGGGGTCGCGGCCAGAATAGTGGCAGGCGCCACCGAACAGCAGGCGCCGGTCTGCCGTGAGACGGTAGTAGTCCAGGCCGACCTTCTGGTCGCACAGCGCCATGTTCTGCGGGATCAGGCTGCTGGCCAGTGCTTCAGGCAATGGCTCGGTGGCCACCACGTAGCTGCCGGCCGGCAGCACCTTGCCGCTCAGGCGTGGCTCCAGTTCATCGAGGTGGGCGTTGCAGCCCAGCACCAGGCTGCTTGCCCGCACCTTGCCGCGGGCCGTGTGCAGGGTCACGCGGGGGCCGTGCTCGATGCGCAGCACCGGGCTCTGCTCGAAGATGCGTACGCCCAGGCCGTGGGCGGCGCGGGCTTCGCCCTGGACCAGGTCGAGCGGGTGCAGGTGGCCCGAGCCCATGTCCACCAGGCCGCCTGCGTACTGGTCGCTGGCGACGATTTCATGCAGCTGGTCGGCACTGACCAGGCGGGTTTGAGGGCGATAGCCGAGTGCAAGCAGGTCATCCTGTTCGTCCTTGAAGGCGGCGAACTGTGCAGGGGTGTTGGCCAGTTCGCAGAAGCCCCAGCGCAGGTCGCAGGCAATGCCGTACTGGGCGATGCGGCTGGCCACCAGCGCCACCGAGTCGATGCCGGCCTGCTTCAGGTAATGCACGCCGTCCTGGCCGACATGCCGGGCAAAGCTGCTGACGTCATGGCCGATGCCGCGAATCAGCTGGCCGCCGTTGCGGCCGCTGGCCCCCCAGCCGATGCGCCGGCCTTCCAGCAGCACCACCGAGAGCCCGCGCTCAGCCAGTTCCAGGGCGGTATTGACCCCGGTCAGCCCGCCGCCGACCACGCACACATCGGCGGTCAGTTCGCCCTCCAGGCTGGGGTAGGGCGCCGCATCGCGTGCCGTGGCGGCATAGTACGAAGCGGTGTGTTGGGTAGTGAAAGACATGAGCGTTCTCGACTCAGCGGTTGGACTTGATCTTGCTCCAGGAGCGGGTCATGACGCGCATGATCTTCGGGCTCGGCGTGCTGGAAATGTACAGCTTGTCCAGCACGTCCTGGGGTGGGTAGATCTCGGGGTTGTTGACCAGCGACGCGTCCATGTAGGCCTGGGCATCGGGGTTGGCGTTGGCATATCCGACCGTGGCGCTGACCTTGGCGATTACCTTGGGGTCGAGCAGGTAGTTGATGAACGCCAGGGCCTGTTCGGGGTTGTTGGCGTCTTTGGGGATGGCCAGCAGGTCGAACCACAGGTTGCTGCCTTCCCTGGGAATGCTGTAGGCGACTTTCACGCCGTTTTTCGCCTCCACGGCGCGGTTGGCGGCCTGGAACACGTCGCCGGAGTAGCCGAAGGCCACGCAGACATCGCCATTGGCCAGGTCGGAAACATACTTGGAGGAGTGAAAGTAGGTGATGTAGGGGCGCAGTTCGAGCAGGCGGGCTTCCGCCTTGGCATAGTCAGCCGGTTTTTCGCTGCGCGGGTCCATGCCCAGGTAGTTGAGCATGGCCGGGAACAGTTCGTCGGGCGAATCCATGAACGCCACGCCGCACTGCTTGAGCTTTTTCAGGTTCTCGGGCTCGAACAGCACTGCCCATGAATCGATATGGTCGATACCCAGGGCCGCCTTGACCTTGTCGACGTTGTAGCCGATGCCGTTGGTGCCCCACAGGTAGGGTACGGCGTACTGGTTGCCTGGGTCGTTCTGTTCAAGCTGCTTGAGCAGCTTGGGGTCCAGGTGCTGCCAGTTCGGCAGCTTGCTGCGGTCCAGCGGCAGGAAGGCGCCGGCCTGGGCCTGGCGTGCGAGGAAGTGGTTGGATGGCACCACCACGTCATAGCCGGTGCGCCCGGCCAACAGCTTGCCTTCCAGGGTTTCGTTGGAGTCGAACACGTCATAGACCACCTTGATCCCGCTGCTGGCCTGGAAGTCGGCCAGGGTGGTGTCACCGATGTAGTCGGTCCAGTTGTACACACTGACCGAGGGGGTGGCCTGGGTGGTGGTGGCGAACAGCAGGGTGAATGCGGCGGGGATCAGGGCTTGCAGATGACGCATGGGGACACCTCGTTGGTCTTGTTCTTCGAGTTCGGTGCAGGGGCTCGTGCCCTGTGGGAGCGGGTTTACCCGCGAATACGTCGTTGAATGCACCCCAGCATTCGCGGGTAAACCCGCTCCCACAGGTACCGCGAAAGGTCAGACGCTCAGCATCAGGAATTCACGCTCCCACGAGCTGATCACGCGCTTGTAGTTCTCATGCTCGGCACGCTTGACCGCCACATAACCCTGGACGAACTGCTTGCCCAGATACTGCTGCACGGTCTCGCAGTCTTCCATGTGCTGCAGGGCGTCCTCGATGGTGATCGGCAGGCGCAGGTTGCGCCGCTCGTAGGCACGGCCCTGCACCGGTGCGCTGGGTTCGATGCGCTCGACCATGCCCAGGTAGCCGCACAGCAGGCTGGCGGCGATGGCCAGGTACGGGTTGGCATCGGCGCCCGGCAGGCGGTTTTCCACGCGCATCGCCTCGGGGCTGGAGGTGGGCACGCGCAGGCCGGCGGTGCGGTTTTCTTCACCCCACTCGACGTTCACCGGTGCCGAGGTGTCCGGCAGGAAGCGGCGGAACGAGTTGACGTTGGGCGCGAACATCGGCAGCAACTTGGGGATGTACTTCTGCAAACCGCCGATGTGGTACAGGAACAGCTGGCTCATGCTGCCGTCTTCATTGGCGAAGATCGGCTTGCCGGTGGCGATGTCCACCACGCTCTGGTGCAGGTGCATGGCACTGCCCGGCTCGTCGGTGATCGGCTTGGCCATGAAGGTGGCGGCCACGTTGTGCTTGAGCGCCGCTTCACGCATGGTGCGCTTGAACACGGTGATCTGGTCGGCCAGGTCCAGGGCGTCGCCATGGCGGAAGTTGATCTCCATCTGCGCCGGGCCGTCTTCATGGATCAGCGTGTCCAGGTCCAGGCCCTGGATCTCGCACCAGTCGTAGACGTCTTCGAACAGCGGGTCGAATTCGTTGGCGGCATCGATCGAGAACGACTGGCGGCCGCTTTCGGCGCGGCCGGAGCGCCCCAGCGGCACTTGCAGCGGCAAGTCCGGGTCTTCGCAGCGCTGGGTCAGGTAGAACTCCATCTCTGGTGCCACGATCGGCTGCCAGCCCTTGTCGGCGTACAGCTTGAGCACCTTCTTCAGCACGTTGCGCGGCGACAATTCGATGGGGTTGCCTTGCTTGTCGAAGGTGTCGTGGATCACGATTGCGGTTGGCTCGATCGCCCACGGGATCTGGTACACCGCGGCCGGGTCGGGGCGGCAGACCATGTCGATGTCGGCGGCATCGAGCAGGTTGTAGTAGATGTCATCGTCAACGTAGTCGCCGGTGACCGTCTGCAGCAGCACGCTCTCGGGCAGGCGCATGCCGCGCTCGTGGAGAAACTTGGCGGTGGGCGCGATCTTGCCACGGGCGATGCCGGTCAGGTCGCTGATCACGCATTCGACTTCGGTGATCCGGTGTTCTTTCAGCCAGGTGGACAGCTGATCGAAGGGGGCGTTCATACAGACCTCTTGGTTGGGTTTTAGTGTGGGAGCGAGTGTGCCGGCGTAAACCGTTGTGTGGTTTCGAAGGCGTCCCGCTTCCCAGGTGACGCGCTGGAGACTATCTTGGTCGCAGCCAGCAAGGCTGATCTATCCACTTTCTCCGGCAATGAATGCACCAAAAGAGTGCGACTAGGACCGAGCGTGACAACCGCAAATGCCCTGCAAGTCCAGGCTTTCCACACCACCGACGTTACCGAACAAGTACGTGCCACCCCTGGCTGGCAGCAGCAGTACCGGCAAATGTCGCCCGGGCATTTCAGCGGTGAGCTGCGTTGCCTGGGGCTGGACGGGGTGGAGGTTTACGAAGAGCGGCTGAACACCCGGGTGGAGCAGTTTTTCCGCGCGCCGAGCGGTTCGCTGGCGTTCTGCTTCGACCGCAGCGAGAACAGCCTGTACCTGCTGAACGAACAGAGCCGCAACATCTGGATCACGCCGGAGAACTACCAGGAAGTGGCGGTGGTGTTCGATCAGGCCTTCCTGGCCCGCCATGGGCTTGACCCGCAGCGCCTGGAAGGGTTGTTCATGGTGCCGCTGGGCAGCGGGCAGAATGCGCTGTTCGGCAGTTGGCTGAGCGCGACGTTGACCCGCCTGGGCGAGGCCGATTGCCCGCTGCAGGGGCAGGCCCTGGCGGAGCAACTGCTGGAAGACTGCCTGTTCATCCTCGACAACGCCTGCCAGCGCCTGCAGGGCGTGGCGTTGGGCCGGCGTGACGAGGAACGGGCGATCATGCGCCGGGTGAGCGAGTGGGCGGCCGACTGCCCGGAGGAAACCCTGAACCTGGTGGAGCTGGCGGATGTTGCGGGGGTTTCCCTGCGCCAGTTGCAGCAGGCGTTCAAGGCGTTTACCGGTATGACGCCGGCGCACTGGCTGCGCCTGCGCCGGCTGAACGGTGCGCGGCGCGATCTGTTGCGTGGCGGTGGCGTGACCGTCGCCGAAGTGGCGATGCGTTGGTCGTTCTGGCATTTGGGAAGGTTTTCAGAGAGTTACCGGCAATTGTTCAAGGAGTTTCCCAGCGAGACCTTGAAGCGGGGCAGGGGCTGAATTTGATGGTGTAGCTACTGGCCTCTTCGCGGGTGAACCCGCTCCCACAGGATCACCTCGGGGCCAGGCATTGTGAGGTCCCTGTGGGAGCGGGTTCACCCGCGAAGAGGCAGGCCCAGACATACACAGCCCAGCATTCCACCGCGAAAATTGCTATCGTGCCGCCCTGATTCCACCCGAGGTGCCGATGTTCTACCTGCCTTTGCCCAGCGACCAGGCCGACCGCCTCGCCAGCGAGCCCACCACCGATTTCTTCACCACCGCCAGCGTCCTCGACGCCGCCGCAGTGCTGTTCGTGCAAAACCTGCCGCGCCAGCCCGCCATCGCCTCGGCGGATGCGCAGGAGCGCCGCTTTGCCGAAATCGTGCGTATTGCCAACGAAGTCGAAAGCGCCGCACCCGGCCGCTTCCAGGGCCAGGTGGCGCAGCACTTCGATCGCGAAGCCTTCGCCATGGGCCTGGGCATGCTGGGCGAAAACGGTATCGCACTGCTGTCGACCGAGGTGGAGTACCAGGCCGACGAGCTGCTGGACGCCGAGGGCCAGTGGAACTTCCAGTTCGCCGACAGCTACCGCCAGCGGGCAACCCCGCTGCACCCGGTGTACCTGCCGTCCCTGGCCAGCGACCTGATGCTCAGCGACCAGCAGAACCGCCTGTTGCGCGAATTCCTCAGTGGTATCGACGAGTCGGTGGCGGTACAGGGCTTTGCAGGCACCGGCAAGACCTTCCTGATTCACCAGTTCGCCCGCCTGCTCGAGCCGCAGCGTACGCTGTTGCTGGCCTTGACCGAAGGCCAGTTGCGCGCCCTGCAGGCACGGGTCAAGGACGCCGCCGCCTACACCGCGCTGACCTTTGGCCAACTGGCCGACGAGCTGCTCAACCGCGACCTCACCGGCAACGGCTGGCGCCTGCGCGACCCGTACCGTACCAAGCTGTCGTGGCGCCCGCAGGATGCGCAGGTGGTACGTTGGCTGGCCATCCCTGACATAGGCCCGCTCGCCGCACGCGATGTGGTTGCCTTGTGCATCCGCGCGGTGCGTACGTTCTGCCACAGCGCCGACACCCAGTTGCAGTTGCACCACCTGCCTTGGGCCGGGCCGGGGACCACGCCGCTGGACCAGGAAGTGTTGCTGGAAAAGGCACGGTTGTACTGGCAGGAGCTGATTCGCCCGTCGGCACGGGAAATCCAGTTGCCGGTGCGCGACTACCATCGGGTCAAACTGCTGTCGCTGACCGGTTATGTGATCGACAGCCGCTACACCCATGTCATCGTCGATGAGGCCCACGAGCTGTCGGCACCAATGCTTGCCGTGCTCGACCGCAGCCCGCAGTCGATCATTGCCCTGGGTGACGAGCTGCAGAACCTCAACGGTCTCAGCGCGCACCATGGCGGCTTTATCCGCCAGCGTTATATCGACCATTCACTGCGGGCCGGGCCGGCGATGGACAACGTGCTCAACCCGCTGATCCAGGCACACCCGGCGGCGATCCAGGCGGCCTTCAGTGGCAGCGCCGAGCATTACACCCGGGTCAGCTTCTTCGACACGGTGAGCGTGCCGGAACAGCCTACGGCGCTGATCGTCGACGATGAATGGGGCCTGTTTGGCTGGTTCCAGCGCCTGACCCACCAGGGCGTGCCGTTCGTGCTGCTGAAAAGCGCGCGCAAGGACTTCGAGTTGTTCGTCGAAGACTGCATCGAACTGTACCGCCATGGTACCCGGCCACGTCACCCGATGCTGTTCCGCTATGCCAGCTGGCAGGCGCTGGAGCAGGACAAGGGTGATGACAAGGCGTTCGTTGCCGTGGCCAACATGCTGCGCAAGGGCTACACGCCGGAGCACTTCGCCAGGGCCAAGAGCCGTTACCGCTGGGACAAGGCGCCCAAGCTGTTCCTGGGGCGGGTGCGGGATGTGAAGAACATGGAGTTCGCCCGGGTAATGGTGTCGCCGGAGCTGATGGTGGCGCCGCAAGTGGCGGGGAACCGCAATGAGCGGGCGCGGATGCTGGCGGGGTTGTATACCGCCTGTTCGCGGGCGCGGCATGAACTGATCGTGCCGGGGGGGATGCTGGACTGGGTCAAGGACCAGGTTCGCGATTGAGGCCCCTGGGGCTGCTTTTTCAGCCCTTCAAAATCCCTGTGGGAGCGGGTAAACCCGCTCCCACAGGGCCGCAATGCGGCCCCTAAGCATCGGATCAGTTACGGTCCAGCCACACCGTCTGGGCATTGGTGAACTCACGCACACCAAAGTGCGACAGCTCACGCCCGAAGCCGCTCTTCTTCACCCCACCAAACGCCACGCGGGGGTCGGAAGCGCAATAGCCGTTGATGAACACGCCGCCGGTATCCAGCGCCGCGGTCATGCGCTCGGCCAGCGCGTAGTCGGCGGTGTAGATGGTCGAAGCCAGGCCGAATTCGCTGTCGTTAGCCAGCTCCACCGCATGGTCTGCATCCCGTGCGCTGATGATCGCTGCCACCGGCCCGAACAGTTCCTGCTTGAATGCGGTCATGTCCGGGGTAACGTTGGCCAACACAGTCGGCGCGTAGAAGTTGGCCACGCCATCGACCTTGTGGCCACCCAGCAGCAGGGTGGCGCCTTCGGCGATGGTCGCCTGGACCTGGTCATCCAGTTCGTCGCGCAGGTCGTAACGGGCCATCGGGCCGATGTAGGTGCTGTCTTCCAGCGGGTTGCCGACCTTCAGCTCGCGGGTCGCTTCAACGAACTTGCGGGTGAATTCGTCAACGATGCTTTCCTCGACGATCAGGCGCTTGGCCGCAGCGCAGACCTGGCCGGTGTTCTGGTAGCGGCCGATCACCGCAGCCTTCACGGCAGCGTCCAGGTCAGCATCGGCCAGCACGATGAACGGGTCGGAACCGCCCAGCTCCAGCACGCACTTCTTCAACGCGGCGCCGGCTTGTGCACCAATCGCCATGCCGGCACGCACGCTGCCGGTCAGGGTCACCGCGGCGATGCGCGGGTCGTTGATGGCGCGGGTGACGCCGTCCGGGGTCACGTTCAGCACTTCGAACACGCCTTCCGGCAGGCCGGCATCCTTGAACAGCTCGCCCAGCAGGTAGGCGCTGCCCATCACGTTCGGCGCGTGCTTGAGCACGTAGGTGTTGCCGGCCAGGATCGCCGGCACGGCGCCGCGCAGTACCTGCCAGACCGGGAAGTTCCATGGCATCACGGCCAGGATCGGGCCCAGCGGGCGGTATTCGATGCGGGCTTTCTCGACCTGGGTCGGCTCGGGGGCGAGCATGGCCGGGCCGTGCTCGGCGTACCAGCGGCACAGGCCGACGCACTTGCTGACTTCACCGCGCGCCTGGGCGATCGGCTTGCCGATTTCGTGGCTGATCATTTGCGCGAAGGCTTCAGCCTTGGCTTCGAGGGTGCTGGCCAGGGCAAGCAGGTACTCGCTGCGCTGACCCAGCGACACCTGGCGCCACTGGCGGTAGCCAACCTTGGCGCGTTGCAGCGCCGCTTCCAGTGCGGCGTCGGTGTCGAACGGGTAGGCGCCGATCTGCTCGCCGCTGTACGGGTCGAGGGAGATGGCGTGGGTCAGGCTGCTGATCGCGCTCATGGCGGGACACTCTCGTTGTCGTTGATCCGAGACGCCAGACTAGTGGGCTAGGGCTTTATTGAAAACTGAATAATAATGAGCGAAACATTCACGTTTGGAGAAAGACTGTGGACCTGGTGCAACTGGAGATCTTCAAGGCCGTGGCAGAGCAGGGGAGTATCAGCGCCGCCGCGCAGCACATCCATCGGGTGCCGTCGAACCTGACCACGCGCATCAAGCAACTGGAAGAGGACCTGGGCGTGGAGCTGTTCATCCGTGAAAAGAGCCGCCTGCGCCTGTCCCCAGCAGGCTGGAACTTCCTTGAGTACACCCGGCGCATCCTCGACCTGGTGCACGAGGCGCGGCTGACCGTGGCCGGTGAAGACCCGCAAGGTACCTTCGCCCTGGGGTCGCTGGAAAGCACGGCGGCGGTGCGCATCCCGGCCTTGCTGGCGGCCTACAACCAGCGTTACCCCAAGGTCGACCTGGACCTGTCCACCGGGCCTTCCGGGACCATGCTCGAAGGCGTGCTGTCTGGCCGCCTGGTGGCGGCGTTCGTCGATGGGCCGGTGCTGCACCCGACGCTGGAGGGCATGCCGGTGTTCGAGGAAGAAATGATGGTCATCGCGCCGCTCAACCACGCCCCGGTAACCCGCGCCCAGGACGTCAATGGCGAAAGCATCTACGCCTTTCGCGCCAACTGTTCGTACCGCCACCACTTCGAGAACTGGTTCGTCCAGGACCAGGCCGTGCCGGGCAAGATCCACGAGATGGAGTCGTACCACGGCATGCTGGCCTGCGTTAGCGCCGGTGCCGGCCTGGCCATGATGCCGCGCAGCATGCTCGACAACATGCCCGGTTGCAGCACCGTCAGTGCCTGGCCGATGTCGGAGGATTTCCGCTACCTGAAAACCTGGCTGGTGTGGCGACGGGGTACGGTGTCGCGCAGTTTGAGCATGTTCGTGAAATTGCTCGAAGAAGGGCGCGCAAGCTGATGTTCTAACGCAAAACCTACGCCATTGATGCAAATTTCATCCCGACAACCATGCATCAGCACGAACGCCGTTACGCCCGAAGGATCAGATAATAGGTAAGCCATCCTCGAAAGGAGGGTCGTACCATGCGTAACCATCACTATGCCCTCGGCGCGGCGCTGCTGATCGCCCTGGCGCTGCCATGGACCCTGGCCGCCGCCGCCGACCTCAATGCCCCGATCAACATGCAGGCCGTGCAACTGCAACAGCAGGAGCAGAACGGCATCCGCTACCTGCAAGGTGGCATCGGCCAGGATGAAGCCAACGCCCTGCGCAAAACCCCGGGCTATGACCTGCACGTAGAGCTCTCCACCGGCCCGGAAGGTGAGTTCCAGAGCGGTGCCAACGTCGACATCCAGAATGCACAGGGCCAGTCCGTGCTCAGCGTTGTGGATGCCGGGCCGCTGCTGTACGTGCAGTTGCCTCCCGGCAAGTACAAAGTTACGGGCAACGCCCAGGGTGAGACGGTGCAACAGTTGGTGACCGTGAGTGGCAAGGCCCCCACGACCGTTAGCTTGAACTGGCGTTGATGGAAAAACGGGCAGGAGTACGGATGTGCTCCTGCCTGAAAGGAGCGCATCGCCATGAGCCTGGACCTTCAACTGGAGATGTTGGACGAGTGGGGCTATGTGTTGCTCCCCGGTGTGCTCGAACCCTTGCGTATCGCCTTGTTGCGCTGCGCCATCGATGACCTGCAGCCCATCCACTGGGATTACCAGGGGCTGTTGGAACACTACAAGTGCGTGTTCAACCGCAACCCGTTGTGGTTGCCATTTCTCGACCTGCCGCCGCTGATTGCCCTGGCCGAAGCGGCATTGGGCGCCGACTGCCATGTGATCGGGCAAACCGCCTGGCGCAGCCACCCGGGCTACCCCGGCGTGGCCCTGCACCTGGACCATCTGCCCATGCAGTTGCCCGATTGGCTCAGTGAGCGTGGCGACTTCACCCAGCCCGCGCAGATCCTGACTGCGCAGCTGTACCTCAGCGATATCGACCATCACATCGGGCCGACCTGGGTTGTACCGGGCAGCCACCGTGCGGCGCGGCCACCGCGGGCTGGCGAGCAACACTGGCAGGGCCATGAGGCCCAGCCGGTGCTGTGCAAGGCAGGGGACGCGCTGGTGTTTCGCAGCGATGTCTGGCACAGCGGCGGGGCCAACTGCACCCAGTCTCGCGAGCGCGACATGCTGCAAGTGCATTACGGCCGGCGCATGGTCGCGCAGAAGTTTTCGCCGTACCTGAACTGGCGTTTCAACCCTCAGGTGCTGGAGGAGGCCACACCCAGGCAAAGGCGTCTGCTGGGCGAACACGAAGAAGCGGAATACGACTGAGTCTTGCTGTTCGGCAGGCTAGAGGCTGGCAGACGGAATTAGCCAATAGTGGCAACTCGCTTTCAACTTTCTGGTTATCTGGTCGATAATCAGAAAAGTATTACTTCGCGTGACCGGTCCGGATGCAACCGGTCACCGCATAAGATCGAGGGGCCCAAGCCCCCACTTGCCGTGTAGACCATCAGGAGAAGTCATTGATGAAAACCCGACTAGCAGCTTCGCTGGCTGCTGCAGTGCTGGCCTTTGCCGGAGCGAATCTGGCCCAGGCAGCGCAGGTGACCGGCGCCGTTGGCGCCACTGGCCAAGGCGACATGACCTACCGTATTGGCCTGTCGTTCGACTGGGACAAGAAATGGCTGGAGAGCAGCACCGGTTATCTGACCGGATACTGGGATGCGGCCTACACCTATTGGGAGGGCGGTGAGGCCAGTGGCGCGCACTCGCTGTCGTTCAGCCCGGTGTTTACCTATGAATTCAGCGGTTTTACCTATACCCCGTACATCGAGGCCGGCATTGGCCTGGCGGCGTTTTCCAAGACCGACGTGGGCGACCAGCGCCTGGGCTCGGCGGTCAACTTCGAAGACCGCATCGGCTTTGGCCTGAAATTGCCGGGAGAGCAGAAGGTGGGGATCCGCGCGATGCATTACTCCAACGCGGGGCTCAAGCAGCCTAACGACGGCATCGAGTCGTACTCGCTGTTCTACAGCAAAGGGTTCTGAGACCGGGGGCTGCTTTGCAGCCCTTTCGCGACACAAGGCCGCTCCCACAGGTATGCGCCTGACTTCTGTGGGAGCGGCCTTGTGTCGCGAAAGGGCTGCGAAGCAGCCCCGGCAATTCAGAAGGTATACGAAACCCCAGCCTGCACCGTCCGCGGCGCTCCTGGGTAGGCGTAGAAGTTGAATGCTCCCTCGTCGTATTCCTTGTTGAACAGGTTCTTCAGGTCCAGGTTGAGGCGGATGTTGTCGTTGACCTTGTAAAAGGCCAGCAGGTCAACAACGGTGTACTGGTCCATGTTGTAAGTCACTGCCTCGGTCTGGCCATTGCGGTCATCGACGTACTTCACCCCAACCCCCAGCCCAAGGCCTTTGGCCAGTCCGTCCTGGAATTCGTAGGTGTTGAGCAGGCTGAAGCTGTTCCTAGGAATGTTCGCCAGCCGGGTGCCAGTGGGCAGGCGGTTGTCCTTGGTCACTTCCGCGTCGACGTAGGCGTAGCCACCGATCACCCGCCATTCTGGCGTGACATTGCCGGCGATGTTGATATCCAGACCACGGCTACGTACTTCGCCAGCGGCAAGGTTGTAGTTGGGGTCCGCCGGGTCGCGTGTCAGCACATTTTCCTTGACGATGTGATAGATCGCCGCGTCAACGCTCAGCTGACGGTCCGGCGCTTCCCATTTCATACCCAGTTCGTACGACTTGCCTTTCTCCGGGGCGAAGCCCGAACCTTGCAGGCTGGCGCCGCTATTGGGCTTGAACGAACGGGCGGTGTTGGCATAAACGGCGACAGAGTCGGTCAGGTCGTAGATCAGGCCAAAGCGCGGGGTGACGCCGTTCTCGCCTTTGCTGAAGTCGCGGTTCGCGGGCCGCTTGTCGTCGTAATCATGCTCGAAACGCTCGAAGCGTACACCTGCAAGTGCCTTCAAGCGCTCCGTCAGGGCCACCTGGTCCTGGATGAAATACGCCCAGGTCTCGAGCTTCTCGCTGTCCCAGGTAGTTGGTACCGCTGCCAGCTCCGGCCTCGGCTGGCCTAGTACCGGATTGTAAATATCGATCGTGTAGGGCGCGGTGGAACGGCGAATGATCGAATTGTAATGGTAGTTCTCGTACTCGACGCCGGTCAGCAGGGTATGGCTGAACGCACCTGTATCGAAATGCCCGGTGAGGTTCAACTGCCAGTCGCGGTCGGTCCACTCCAGCTTGCGGTAATTGAAGTTGCGCTGCAGGGTACGGCCATCTGCTGGGGCAATGGTGGCCTCTACAGCATTGCCTTTGAGCGAGCCATCGAGATACTGGAAGCCTCCACCCAGCGTCCAGTTATCGTTGAGCAGGTGTTCGAAGCGCACCTGAGCCATGTTGTTGTCATTGTGCAGCAGGTTGTCGCTGCCTTTCTCCCAGATGTAGGTATCGCGTGAAGCGCTGCCGGCCTGGGTCGGGTAGCGGGTCAAGCCACGGTCCAGCGGGTGGTTGTTGCGCATGAAATCGCCCTCGAAGACGATCTTCGTACTGTCGTTGACCTGCCAGCTGAGCACCGGCGCCACGTCATAGCGCTCGCTTTCAACGTTGTCGCGGAAGCTTTCGCCGCCTTCGCCCAGCAGGTTCAGGCGGTAGGCCAGCGAGCCGTCCTGGTTCAGCGGCCCGGTAGCGTCCAGGGTTGCGCGGTGCATGCCCTGGTCATCGAACTGGCTGCCCAGGGTGACCTTGGATTCCGGCAGCGGCTGCTTGCTGACCACGTTGAAGGTGCCGCCGGGGTCGCCACGGCCATACAGGCTGCTGGCCGGGCCACGGATCACCTCCAGGCGCTCGACCGTGTTGGCGTCCGGGGCGTTGGGGTAGCCGCGGTTGATGGGGAAGCCGTTGCGGTAAAACTCGCCGGTGGTGAAGCCGCGCACGGTGAAGGTGGTCAGGCCCTGGCCGCCGAAGTTGTTGGCGCGCCCGACACCGCCGGCGTAGTCCAGGCCGTCCTGCAGGCGGGTGGCGCCAGTGTCCTGCAGGACGTCCCTGGGCACCACGCTGACCGATTGCGGGGTCTCATGCAGCACGGTGTCGGTGCGGGTGGCGCTGGCCGAGCGGGTGGCCTTGTAGCCGTCGACCGGGCCATCGGCACGTTCGCTATCAGCACTGCTGGTAATGCTCAGGGCCTGGAGTTCGATCTGGGCGGGGGCGCCGAGCGGCTCGGGCTCGGCAAAGGCCAGCGGGGAGACAGCATGAAGCACACAAAGCGAAACGAACGTGCGACGCATCGACGGGACGATCCTGGAGTAAGGCGCTGAGGGGTAGGGTGGGCAAGCGCCAAGAAACTACTACGAATCATTATCAAATGCATTCTTTTTAAGTGGTACTGGTGTGCCAGGTACCAAAGGGTGAAATCCGAACCGCCGTCTTTGCGGGCAAACCCGCTCCCACAGGGGGGCCACTGGCCTGAGGGCAGTGAGGTACCTGTGGGAGCGGGTTTACCCGCGAAGAGGCCGGTCCAGGTTACCCAGCCTTCAGCGGACCGCCTTGATCGCCAGCACATTGCACAGCGGATGCTCCAGCACATGCGCCGTGGTCCCGCCGAGGAACGTCTGCATGGCGTCGTGCCGGTGGCTGCCCATCACGATCACATCCGCCCGGCTGTGCCCGACGAACTCGGCAATGGCCTTGATCGCTGCCCCCTCCAGGAAGTGCCTGCGCTCCAGCGGAATCTGGTGGTGGTCGCCCAACCGGTTGAACGCCGCCCGCTGCGCGGTCCGCACGCTGCCATCGAAGCCAGGCATGGTCACCGTACCGGCGCCGAAGTCGGCAATGTGGGTCTTGGCCGCGTCGCACACGTGCAGCAGATGCAACTCGGCATTGCACTGCAGGGCCAAGGCATGGGCGCAGTGGATCACCTGCTCATCCAGGTGCTCGCCAGCGCCATGGCTGTTCAGGTCCACCGCGGCGGCAATCTGCCGGGGCAGGGGCAGGCGGATATCGCTGACCAGGTGCACGGCCACCGGGCTGTCCTTGAGCAACTGCCAGTCCAGTGGCGTTACCAGCAGGCGCTTGAGTACCGGTTCATGCTGCACGTCCTTGATCAGCAGGTCGCAACCCAGCCGTTCTACCCGCTCCAGCACACTGCCCAGCGGGTCGCGGGTCAGCAGCAATTCGGTAGACACATCCAGGCCGGCGTTGGCCAGTTGTTCGGCTTCGTCCGCCAGCCATTGGCGGTTGTCGCTGAGCAGCCGCTCACGCTCACGGCTATCGCTCATCAAGCCAAAGGTGTCGACATCGTCGACGAACACATTGATATCCAGCAAAGCCCCGCTGGATTCCGCCAACGCCGCAGCGCGTTGCAGCGCCGGCGTGTGGCGCATCTGCGGGCCAAGCATGACGAACAGACGCTTGAACTGGCTCATCTCACACCTCCACGTGTGACAGCCCCCCGGTGATCTGGTCTTGTTCAGTCTAGACCGCGCAGGGCTGCATGAGCACCTGACGGAGGCTGGCGCGGCACGGCGTGTCGGGTATGATGCGGGCCCCATCATTTTCACGAGGCCCGCCCCATGTCCCTGAGTGCTGAACAGATCGGCGAATTCCGCGCCTTTGCCGAGCAGTTGGCCGATGCTGCCGCTGTGGCGATCAAGCCATACTTTCGCGCCAGCCTGGAGGTCGAGGACAAGGGCGGGCGCCTGTACGACCCGGTGACCGTGGCCGACAAGGCGGCCGAGGACGCCATGCGCGAGCTGATCCAGGCCCGTTACCCCGAGCATGGCATCCTCGGCGAAGAAGCCGGTGTGGCAGTCGGCAGCAGCCCGCTTACCTGGGTGCTGGACCCGATCGACGGCACCCGCGCTTTCATCACCGGCCTGCCGCTATGGGGCACGCTGATTGCCTTGAACGACGGCGTGCGCCCGGTGGTCGGGGTGATGAACCAGCCGTTTACCGGCGAGCGCTTTGTCGGCACCCCGGAAGGTGCCTGGCGCAGCGGTACGCCGTTGCAGACCCGCGCCTGTGCCGACCTGGCCTCGGCCACGCTGATGTGCACCACGCCGGACATGTTCGATACCACCGCGCGCAAGGCTGCGTTCGAGGCCGTTGCCGGCAAGGCGCGCCTGATGCGCTACGGTGGCGACTGCTATGCCTACTGCATGCTGGCTTCCGGTTTTGTCGACGTGATCGTCGAGGCGAGCCTGCAGCCGTATGACGTGCAGGCGCTGATGCCGATCATCGAAGGGGCGGGCGGGGTGATTACCGCATGGGATGGCAGCAGCGCGCAGAATGGCGGGTGTGTGGTGGCCTGTGGTGACCCGGCGCTGCATGCACAGGTGGTGGAGATGTTGCGTCACGCCATGTAAGTGTTGTGTCGCCTGTACTGGCCTCTTCGCGGGTAAACCCGCTCCCACAGGTACTGCACGGTTTTCAGGATTTGTGGTGATCCTGTGGGAGCGGGTTTACCCGCGAAGAGGCCGGTACAGGCTTACTATCTTCCCAATCACCGCACTTTTTCCAATTTCCGGGCTCTATGCTTGGCCAGGCCGCTCTGATCCCCGGTGCGGCCGCCGAATATCGACCCGGTGCCGATGGTTGCAAGCAATCCCAATGTCTTCTCCCGCCTGCTGCTGGCAGGCGCCCTCACATGCCTGTGCGCCTGCACCCAGCAGCAGGGTCGCGACATGGTCAACCAGCTCGGCAACGGCAAGCCCAGCGAACTGTTCCAGACCAGCGTCGACCGCCTGGCCACGCTGTCCATGCGCGACAACCTGCAGAGCTTGTACCTGCTGATGAACAAGCTGTACCTGCGCAACCCCAACCAGTGGAAAATGTCCGGTTATGTCGACGCCGCGACTGCCGAGCGGCAGATCCGCATCGCCATCGAACAACGCCAGCCGTTGGCGCAACTGGGCAACCGTCGCGATCTCGCAGCCTTGAGCTATGCCCTGAGCCCCGAGTTTCGCGGTGATCGGGTCGGTGCCTTCATCTACGCCATCGGCAGCATGCTGATCACGGCGCACGGTGGCCGTACCGAGTTCTACATGACCGATACCATCGACCCGCTGTTCGTCAACAACGCCGCGCGCAATATCGAGAAGGCCACCTGGATGTTGAGCCAGCGGCAGGATGCCAATGGCGTGCTGCTGTTGTTCTCCAACGAGATCTCGGAAGAGGGCAGCAACCTGAGTTTTGCGGTGGAGTTCGGCAAGATCGTGGCTCGGCTGGATTTGCTGGCGGAATTGCTGGATGAGCGGTATCGGCGGATTGGTTTGAATTACGCGCAAAGCCTCTTGCTGATGAACTTCCTGCCTGTACAGTGACGTGAGCGGTTCAGGAAAGACCGTTCGATAAACGAACACGGCCACTGTCCCGTCTGTCCGCTATCCGCCCATCCATTCCCAAGGTTGCATTGCCCAACCCCCGCCTTTTTGCTTAAGTGTGCCCATCCACCGGTTGTCGCCTGCCCCCGCGACCCGCAGCCGGCTCGATAGAATGACCGTGACGACCGCAACCACAGCCCACCGGGCCGTAGGACGCGGCGACCAGAACAATAACGATACCGAGTGCCTTGCCTATGGAAAGCCGCCTGCTGAGCGAGCGCAGTAGCGTGTTTCATCACGCCGACCCCTATGCTGTGTCCGATTATGTCAATCAGCATGTAGGCCAGCATTGCATCGGTCTGTCCCGCACCACCCATCCGCAAGCCAGCCTCAGCCACCGCAAGTTCGCCGAACTGGACCTGTGCCGCATCAGCTACGGCGGCAGCGTACGGGTTACTTCGCCGGCGCTGGAAACCATTTATCACCTGCAGGTGTTGCTCAACGGCAACTGCCTGTGGCGGGGGCACAAGCGTGAGCAACACCTGGTGCCGGGCGAGCTGTTGCTGATCAACCCCGACGACCCGGTTGACCTGACCTATTCGGAAGACTGCGAGAAATTCATCCTCAAGGTGCCGACCCGGTTGCTGGATTCGATCTGCGATGAACAGCGCTGGCACCGGCCGGATGGCGGGGTGCGGTTCTTGCGCAACCATTATCGGCTGGAGGAGCTGGACGGGTTCGTCAACCTGCTGGCGATGGTTTGCCACGAGGCCGAGGTAAGCGACTCACTGCCAAGGGTACAGGGCCATTACAGCCAGATCGTAGCCAGCAAGTTGCTGACCCTGATGAGCACCAATATCCGTCGCGAATGCCTGAGCGCCCCTCAAGTGGGCCTTGAGCGCATTCTCGATTACATCGAGCGCAACCTGAAGCTGGAGTTGTCGGCTGAGGTGCTGGCGGAGCAGGCCTGTATGAGCTTGCGCTCGTTGTATGGGTTGTTTGACCAGCATCTGGGCACCACGCCCAAGCATTACGTGCGCCAGCGCAAGCTGGAGCGGGTGCATGCATGCCTGAGCGACCCGACCTGTGGCGTGCGCAGTGTGACGGAGCTGGCCCTGGATTACGGTTTCCTTCATCTGGGGCGTTTTTCCGAGGTCTATCGGCAGCAGTTTGGTGAGCTGCCGTCGCAGACGTTCAAGCGGCGGGGATGACACCCGCCCGCTTGGCCACCTGATATTTCTGCCAGTTGTTTGCATTTCATGCACAACACACCATTTGCCTTATCTCAGGTAAAAGGTGGCAATCATGTCGACTTCATTGCAGTACACCGTTTATGGGCATGATGGATACAGTCAATACCCATCAGTGCTGCGTTTCAGCGGGCAGAGAAAAGAGTCTGCAACAGGCCACTACTTGCTGGGGAATGGATACCGTGCGTTCAATCCGGTTTTGATGCGGTTCCACAGCCCTGACAGCTTAAGCCCAATGGGTGCCGGAGGATTTAATTGTTACGCCTACTGTGCTGGGGATCCCGTTAACAATACGGACCCGAGCGGTCACTTCAAGCTTCCCCGAGTGCAGTTGCAGAGCGTTCGCTCTAAGGCAGGGTTTCACATGCGAAATCCAGAACTCAAAGGAAAAACAACGACCTCTCCAGTTGTAAGCGAACGTGTCGTGGGAACGGTTAATGAGCTGGGCCGTGGTTATGGGGATCAGTTGAGTCACATAATGACATCGGCGGAATGGACTGATCCTCAAATTCTACTGGTGGAAGGCACCACGCAGAAACTGATCAGCAATTATGGAGAAAACTTGAAACGGGAAGCGGGTTGGACAGTCAGCCAAGCTGCAGCACCTATCAGTTCGCAGAGTCGACTAAGCGAGGCAATCCGCGTGCTCGTTCCGCTCTACGAAAAGATGAAGCTCGCCAAAAATACTCCTAGTGCCATCAGCTGGCTACATGACCCCAAACGGGAAATTTCGAACGTACGAGACCCAGGCAAAGCTGGATAGCACTCTGCACAATCCGGATAGTCCCCCGCCAGCCGTCTCCCTAACCTGACCAGGTCTAAACAATAACAAGGGAGACCCTGGCCATGTCCCTGGGATTCGACTACCTCAATGCCTTGCTCGAGGACGACCGTGAAAAGGGCATCTACCGCTGCAAGCGCGAGATGTTCACCGACCCACGCCTGTTCGACCTGGAGATGAAACACATCTTCGAGGGCAACTGGATCTACCTGGCCCATGAAAGCCAGATCCCCGAGAAAAACGACTTCCTCACCCTGACCATGGGGCGCCAGCCGATCTTCATCGCGCGCAACAAGGACGGTGAGCTCAACGCCTTCCTCAACGCCTGCAGCCACCGCGGCGCCATGCTGTGCCGGCACAAGCGTGGCAACCGCTCCAGCTACACCTGCCCGTTCCACGGCTGGACCTTCAACAACAGCGGCAAGCTGCTCAAGGTCAAAGACCCCAGCAACGCCGGCTACCCCGACAGCTTCAACTGCGACGGCTCCCACGACCTGACCAAGGTGGCGCGCTTCGAGTCGTACCGTGGCTTCCTGTTCGGCAGCCTGAATGCCAACGTCAAGCCGCTGGTCGAGCACCTGGGCGAGTCGGCCAAGATCATCGACATGATCGTCGACCAGTCGCCGGAAGGCCTGGAAGTGCTGCGCGGTGCCAGTTCGTACATCTACGAAGGCAACTGGAAGCTCACCGCCGAGAATGGCGCCGACGGCTACCACGTCAGCTCGGTGCACTGGAACTACGCCGCCACCCAGAACCAGCGCAAGCAGCGTGAGGCGGGTGACGAGATCAAGACCATGAGCGCCGGCGCCTGGGCCAAGCAGGGCGGTGGCTTCTACTCCTTCGACCACGGTCACCTGCTGCTGTGGACCCGCTGGGCCAATCCCGAGGACCGCCCGGCCTACGAGCGCCGTGACCAGCTGGCAGCCGACTTCGGCCAGGCCCGTGCCGACTGGATGATCGAGAACTCGCGCAACCTGTGCCTGTACCCGAACGTGTACCTGATGGACCAGTTCAGCTCGCAGATCCGCATCGCCCGGCCGATTTCGGTGAACAAGACCGAAATCACCATCTATTGCATCGCGCCGAAAGGCGAGAGTGCCGATGCCCGCGCCAAGCGCATTCGCCAGTACGAAGACTTCTTCAACGTCAGCGGCATGGCCACCCCGGATGACCTGGAGGAGTTCCGCTCGTGTCAGACCGGCTACGGCGGCGGCACCGGCTGGAACGACATGTCCCGCGGCGCTGCGCACTGGGTGGAGGGTGCCGACGAGGCGGCCAGGGAAATCGAACTCAAGCCTTTGCTGTCCGGTGTACGCACCGAGGACGAAGGCCTGTTCGTGCTGCAGCACAAGTACTGGCAGGACACCATGATCCAGGCCCTGAAGGACGAACAGCAACTGATCCCCGTGGAGGCCGTGCAATGAGCCTGTATGAAACCGTGCGCGACTTCCTCTACCGTGAAGCACGTTACCTCGACGATGCCCAGTGGGATCAGTGGCTGGAACTGTACGCCAGCGACGCCAGCTTCTGGATGCCGAGCTGGGACGATGACGACACCCTTACCGAAGACCCACAAAGCGAAATCTCGCTGATCTGGTACGGCAACCGTGGCGGCCTGGAAGACCGCGTGTTCCGCATCAAGACCGAGCGCTCCAGTGCGACCGTGCCCGATACCCGCACCTCGCACAACATCAGCAACATCGAGATCGTCGAGCAGGGTGAAGGTGAGTGCCAGGTGCGCTTCAACTGGCACACCCTGAGCTTCCGCTACAAGACCACCGACAGTTACTTCGGCACCAGCTTCTACACCCTCGACCTGCGCGGTGAGCAGCCGCTGATCAAGGCCAAGAAGGTGGTGCTGAAGAACGACTACGTGCGCCAGGTCATCGACATCTATCACATCTGATCCAGGGTTTTTGCGAGCGCTGCCCGGTGCGTCCTGCGACGCGCCGTGGCCAGGCTCGCCCGCGAGGTGCAACATGAGCTACCAGATCGCACTGAATTTCGAAGACGGGGTTACCCGCTTCATCGAAGCCGCCGGCCATGAAACCGTGGCCGACGCCGCCTACCGCCAGGGCATCAACATCCCGCTGGACTGCCGCGACGGCGCCTGCGGTACCTGCAAGTGCAAGGCCGAGTCCGGCCGCTACGACCTGGGCGACAACTTCATCGAAGACGCCCTGAGCGAAGACGAAGTCGCCGAAGGCTTCGTCCTGACCTGCCAGATGCGCGCCGAGAGCGACTGCGTCATTCGCATCCCGGCCTCGTCGCAGCTGTGCAAGACCGAACAGGCCAGTTTCGTGGCCGCCATCAGCGATGTCCGCCAGCTGTCGGCCAGCACCATTGCCCTGTCGATCAAGGGCGAGGCCCTCAGCCGCCTGGCCTTCCTGCCAGGCCAGTATGTCAACCTCAAGGTGCCAGGCAGCGAGCAGAGCCGCGCCTATTCGTTCAGCTCGCTGCAGAAGGATGGCGAAGTCAGTTTCCTGATCCGCAACGTGCCGGGCGGGCTGATGAGCAGCTTCCTGACCAACCTGGCCAAGGCCGGCGACCGCATGACCCTGGCCGGGCCGCTGGGTAGCTTCTACCTGCGGCCGATCCAGCGCCCGCTGCTGCTGCTGGCCGGTGGCACCGGCCTGGCACCGTTCACGGCGATGCTGGAGAAGATCGCCGAGCAGGGCAGCGAGCACCCGCTGCACCTGATCTACGGCGTGACCAACGACTTCGACCTGGTCGAGCTCGACCGCCTGCAGGCGCTGGCGGCGCGCATCCCCAACTTCACCTTCAGCGCCTGCGTGGCCAACCCGGACAGCCAGTACCCGCAAAAGGGCTACGTGACCCAGCACATCGAGCCGCGCCACCTCAACGATGGCGATGTCGACGTGTACCTGTGCGGCCCGCCACCGATGGTCGAAGCGGTCAGCCAGTACGTGCGCGAGCAGGGCATTACCCCGGCGAACTTCTACTACGAGAAGTTCGCGGCGGCGGCTTGATTCCTTTCATCCGAACATGACACCGCTTCTGTGGGAGCGGGTTCACCCGCGAAGAGGCCAGCCGGTACAGCGGTTTTGTCTTGTCGGACGCATTCGCGGGTAAACCCGCTCCCACAGGGACAGCGGGCAAGTGGAGATTTGCATATGAACAACCGATTCCAAGGCAAGGTCGCCCTGGTCACCGGTGCCGCCCAGGGCATCGGCCGTGGCGTGTGCTGGCGGCTCAAGGCCGAAGGCGCGCAAGTGGTCGCGGTAGACCGCTCCGAACTGGTTCACGAACTGGCCGGCGAGGGCATGCTCACCCTCACCGCCGACCTTGAACAACATGGCGACTGCACCCGGGTCATGGCCAGCGCGGTTGAAGCATTCGGCCGCCTCGACATCCTGGTCAACAACGTTGGCGGCACTATCTGGGCCAAGCCCTTCGAACACTACGAAGTGGACCAGATCGAAGCCGAAGTGCGCCGCTCGTTGTTCCCCACCCTGTGGTGCTGCCATGCCGCACTGCCGTACATGCTCGAACGTGGCAGTGGCGCCATCGTCAACGTCTCGTCCATCGCCACCCGTGGCGTCAACCGCGTGCCCTACGGCGCGGCCAAGGGCGGCGTCAACGCGCTGACCGCGTGCCTGGCTTTCGAAACCGCCGGCCGTGGCATCCGTGTCAACGCCACCGCCCCCGGCGGCACCGAAGCGCCACCCCGGCGCGTGCCGCGCAACAGTGCCGAGCAGACCGAACAGGAAAAGCACTGGTACCAGCAGATCGTCGACCAGACCCTCGACAGCAGCCTGATGCACCGCTACGGCAGCATCGACGAGCAGGTGGGCGCGATTCTGTTCCTCGCCTCCGACGAAGCCTCGTACATCACCGGCGTGACCTTGCCGGTAGGGGGCGGTGACCTCGGCTGAGCGACACCCCAAAGGCAAGAGCTTTCTTTCACAACAAAAACAAGAGCGACAGATGCCATGCGAACCCTTGACGTACACCCGATCATCGATAACGCGCGCTTTACCCCGTTCCACTGGATGGTCATGGCCTGGTGCGGCCTGCTGCTGATCTTCGACGGCTATGACCTGTTCATCTACGGCGTGGTACTGCCGGTCATCATGAAAGAGTGGGGCCTGACCCCGCTGCAGGCCGGTGCGCTGGGCAGCTATGCGCTGTTCGGCATGATGTTCGGCGCCCTGGCATTCGGTAGCCTGGCCGACCGCATCGGGCGCAAGAAGGGCATCGCCATCTGTTTCGCCTTGTTCTCCGGGGCGACCATCCTCAACGGGTTTGCCAGCAGCCCGAGCGAGTTCGGCATCTACCGCTTCATCGCCGGCCTGGGCTGCGGCGGCCTGATGCCCAATGCCGTGGCACTGATGAACGAGTACGCGCCCAAGCGCCTGCGCAGCACGCTGGTAGCGATCATGTTCAGTGGCTACTCGCTCGGCGGCATGCTCTCGGCGGGCGTCGGCATCTTCATGCTGCCGCGTTTCGGCTGGGAATCGATGTTCTTCGCCGCAGCGGTACCACTGCTGCTGTTGCCGGTGATCCTCTACCACCTCCCGGAATCGATCGGTTTCCTGGTGCGCAAGGGCCGGACCGACGAGGCCCGCAAGCTGCTCAAGCGGCTGGACCCGGATTGCAACGTGCAGGCGGATGATGTGCTGCAGGCAGCCGACCGCAAAGGCAGCGGGGCGTCGGTGCTGGAACTGTTCCGCAACGGCCTGGCCATTCGTACCCTGGCGCTGTGGCTGGCGTTCTTCTGCTGCCTGCTGATGGTCTACGCGCTCAGCTCCTGGCTACCAAAGCTGATGGCCAACGCCGGCTACAGCCTGGGCTCGAGCCTGTCGTTCCTGCTGGCGCTGAACTTCGGTGGCATGGCTGGGGCGATCCTCGGCGGCTGGCTGGGCGACCGCTACAACCTGGTCAAGGTCAAGGTCGCGTTCTTCATGGCTGCCGCGCTGTCGATCAGCCTGCTGGGTGTCAATAGCCCGATGCCGGTGCTGTACCTGCTGATCTTCATTGCCGGCGCCACCACCATCGGCACCCAGATCCTGCTGTATGCCGGCGCTGCGCAAATGTACGGGTTGTCGGTGCGCTCCACCGGGCTGGGCTGGGCCTCGGGCATCGGCCGCAACGGTGCCATCGTCGGCCCGCTGCTGGGTGGTGCACTGATGGGCATCAACTTGCCCCTGCAACTCAATTTCATCGCCTTCGCCATACCTGGCGCGATCGCCGCGCTGGCCATGGCCGTGCACCTGGCCAGCGGCCGTCGGCATGCCCAGGCCATTGCAGCGCAGGCGTAATTCCAGAACAACAACATGAGGTGACCCACCATGACCGTGAAAATTTCCCACACTGCCGAGGTGCAGCAGTTCTTCGAAGAGGCCGCAGGCTTCGGCAACGATGCCGGCAGCCCACGCCTGAAGCGCATCGTGCAGCGCGTGCTGCAGGACACCGCGCGGCTGATCGAAGACCTGGAAATCAGCGAGGACGAGTTCTGGCATGCCGTCGACTACCTCAACCGCCTGGGCGGGCGCGGCGAGGCCGGGCTGCTGGTGGCAGGGCTGGGCATCGAGCACTTTCTCGACCTGCTGCAGGATGCCAAGGACGCCGAGGCTGGGCTGGGCGGCGGTACCCCGCGCACCATCGAAGGCCCGCTGTACGTGGCCGGTGCGCCCATCGCCGAAGGTGAAGTACGCATGGACGACGGCAGCGAGGAGGGCGTGGCCACGCTCATGTACCTGGAGGGCCAGGTGCTCGACCCGGAGGGCCGGCCGCTGCCAGGTGCCACGGTGGACCTGTGGCATGCCAATACCCGCGGCACCTATTCGTTCTTCGACCAGAGCCAGTCCGAGTACAACCTGCGCCGGCGCATCGTCACCGATGCCGAAGGGCGCTATCGCGCGCGCTCCATCGTGCCATCGGGCTATGGCTGCGACCCGCAGGGGCCGACCCAGGAGTGCCTGGACCTGCTGGGCCGCCATGGCCAGCGCCCGGCGCATGTGCACTTCTTCATCTCGGCGCCGGGGCACCGGCACCTGACCACGCAGATCAACCTGGCCGGGGACAAGTACCTGTGGGACGACTTTGCCTATGCCACGCGGGATGGGCTGGTGGGCGAGGTGGTGTTCGTCGAGGGTGAGGCGGGGCGGCATGCCGAGCTGAAGTTCGACTTCCAGTTGCAGCGGGCCCAGGGCAGCGCCGATGAGCAGCGCAGCAGCCGGCCACGGGCTTTGCAGGAGGCCTGATCCACCAGGTTGGTTTCTTCGCGGGCGCGCCCGCTCCCACAGGTACGGCGCAAATGCTGAAACCTGCGCAGTCCCTGTGGGAGCGGGTTCACCCGCGAAAAAGCCAACACCAGAACAAGAGCCAGCCACAAAGGCCGGCCGCTGCCTTGCGAGAAGCGTCATGAAAACCCTGATCAAGGACTGCTCCCTGTCGGCCATCGTCGCTGGCTGCATCGCCACGATGATCTCCTACGCCGGCCCACTGGTGATCATCTTTCACGCCGCCGAAGCCGCCGGCCTGTCTCATCGGCAACTGTCCTCCTGGGTCTGGGCAGTGTCCATGGGCAGCGCCGTGCTCGGCGCGCTGCTCAGCCTGCGCTACCGGGTGCCGGTGGTAATCGCCTGGTCGATCCCTGGCTCGGCGCTGCTGGTCACCGCCTTGCCGCTACTGGGCCTGGAGCAGGCCGTGGGTGCCTACCTGGTGGCCAACCTGGTCCTGTTGCTGATCGGCATCAGCGGGGCCTTCGACCGCATCATCGCGCGCCTGCCGGGCTCCATCGCCGCCGGCATGCAGGCCGGCATCCTGTTCAGCTTCGGCATCGAGGTGTTCCGCGCCTTGCCGGTGCAACCACTGCTGGTACTGGCAATGTTCGTCACCTACCTGCTGATGCGCCGGGTGCAGCCGCGCTACGCCGTGGCGGCGGTGCTGTGCGTGGGCACGGTGATGACCGTGGCCAGCGGGGCGTTTCGCAGCGAGGCGTTGGTGCTGGAGCTGGCGTCACCGCAGTGGGTCACCCCGCAGTTCAGCCTGGCAGCGGTATTCAGCCTGGCACTACCGCTGGTGCTGGTGGCCCTGACCGGGCAGTTCATGCCGGGCATGGCGGTACTGCGCAACGCCGGCTACCCCACGTCGGCCAGCCCGATCATCGGTGCCAGTGCCCTGGCCGGTGCCGCGCTGGCGCCGTTCGGTTGCCACGGGCTGAACCTGGCGGCAGTCACCGCCAGCCTGTGTACCGGCCATGAAGCCCATGAAAACCCACGGCGGCGCTATGTCGCGGCGGTGGCTGGCAGTGCGCTGTACCTGTTGCTGGGCGTCGCCGGAGCAACGCTGATGTCGCTGTTCGCGGCTTTTCCCGCCGCCCTGATCGCCGCCCTGGCCGGGCTGGCCCTGTATGGCGCCATCAGCGAGGCCCTGGCCCGCAGCCTGGCGGACCCGGCCGAGCGCGATGCCGGGTTGTTCACCTTCCTGGTCACCGCTTCGGGGGTGGCCTTCCTGGGCCTTTCGGCGGCGTTCTGGGGCTTGCTGTTCGGCCTGCTGGCCCATGCGCTGCTGAGGCTGGGCCAGCCACGTGCCCGGGAGGTGCTGCCCCGTACCCCATGAACCGCTGTGTTTCCAACGCTTAACCCATAAAAACAAGATCAAGAGAGCTTCGGAATGAACCACACCCCTTGCGTCGCCCTGGGTCTGACTTTGCTCAGCCAACCGTTGCTGGCCGCCGAAGGCGGCCTCTTCGAGGATTCGAAGGCTACCCTGAGTGCCCGTAACTACTACTTCAGCCGCGACTTCTCCGACATTGTCGGGGCCAACCGGCAATCCAGGGCCGAGGAGTGGGCCCAGGGTTTCATCCTCGACTTCAAGTCCGGCTACACCCCGGGCACGGTCGGCTTTGGCTTGGATGCGCTGGGCCTGCTGGGCATCAAGCTCGACAGCAGCCCCGACCGCACCAACACCGGGTTGCTGCCGGTGCACGGCGACGGCCGCGCCGCCGACGAATACAGCCGCCTGGCACCCACTTTCAAGGCCCGCTTGTCGAAGACCGAACTGCGCGTCGGCGAACTGCAACCCAACCTGCCGGTGCTGACTTTCAGCGACATCCGCCTGCTGCCACCGACCTATCAAGGCGTCAGCCTGAGCTCTGCGGAAATCGACGGCCTGACCGTGCAGACCGGGCACCTGAAGAGCACCCACCTGCGCAACGAAGGCGGCGACGGCAAGATGAACCCCATGCTCGGCCATGTGCCGATGCGCCAGGTAGAAAGCGATGCCTTCAACTACCTGGGCGGGGACTATGCATTCAATGCCAACCAGAGCAGTGTCAGCCTGTGGTACGGGCAGCTGGAGGACATCTACGAACAGGGCTTTGTCGGCCTCAAGCACAGCAAGCCCGTAGGCAACTGGGTGCTCAGCGCCAACCTGGGGTATTTCACCGCGCGTGAGGATGGCGATGCGTTGCTCGGCAACATCGACAACCAGGCGTTCTTCTCGATGTTTACCGCCCGGCATGGCGGGCACAGCTTGCACGCCGGCTACCAGGGCATTTATGGCGACAGCCCGTTCCCACGGGTGTTCGCCAACATTTCGCCGCTGGGTAACGAAGTGCCCACTTATGAGTTCGCCTATACCGACGAACGCTCATACCAGGTGCGCTACGACTACAACTTTGCGGCCATGGGCGTGCCGGGGCTGACCGCGACGGTGCGTTACATCACGGGTAACAATGTCGATACCGGGCTGGGTTATGAAGGGCGTGACCGCGAGCGTGACCTGGACATTGGTTACGCGGTGCAGAGCGGGGTGCTGAAGGGGCTGGGGATCCGGGTACGCAATGCCATGGCCCGGTCCAATTACCGCAGCGACATCGACGAGAACCGCTTGACGCTGGTGTACACCTGGCAGTTGTTCTGAGATGAGGGTAGTTTCCTGAAACCACCTTTTCAGGATCGCCACCCTTGGACTCCATCACCCAAGCCGTTCTCGGCGCTGCCCTTCAAGGCACCGTACTCGGCCGTATCCAGGGCCGCCGCTCGCTGCTGTATGGCGCGGCGCTGGGCACGCTGCCCGACCTTGACGTGATCATCCGCTACGCCGATCCGGTGTCGCAGATGACCTACCACCGCGGTTTTTCTCATTCCCTGTTCGTGCTCACCGGGCTGGCCTTGCTGCTGGCCTGGCTGGTCCACAAGTGCTGGCCAGGCAAAGGCTATACCTTGCCCAGGCTGTTCCTGGCGTTCTGGCTGGTGCTGGTCACCCACCCGTTGCTCGACGCCTTCACGGTCTACGGCACGCAGTTGTTCTGGCCCTTGCAGGCCACCCCGGAAAGCTGGGCAGCGGTGTTCATCATCGACCCGGTGTACACCGTGCCGCTGCTGGCGGCGGTGACCTACGCAATCATCAAAGGGCTGACGAGCCGGGCCACGCAGTTTCTGACCTTGGCCTTGGTGTTCAGCGCAGCCTACCTGGGTTTCGGCCTGGCCGGACGCATGGCGGCCGAGCAGCGTTTCCAGGCGGCCCTCGACCAGCAAGGTATTGCCGTCAGCCAGGTACGTGCCGTGCCGATCGCCTTCAACAGCCTGGTCTGGCGGGTGCTGGCCAAGACCCCGGACGGCGATTACTACGAAGGCATCAGCAGCGGGTTTGACCAGCAGGCGCCAGAAATGCAGCGTTTGCCGCGTAATCTGCAGCTGGCGCAAGCGCTGGCCGGGCACCCGTTGCACCAGCGCTTGCGCTGGTTTACCGATGACTGGCTGCGCTACGACCAGGTAGGTGATGCGCTGGTGGTCAGCGACCTGCGTATGGGCATACCGGGAAACTACACGTTCCGCTTCAGCATGGCCCACCGTGACAGCCAGGGGCACTGGATTGCCGATGTGCCATCAATGTGGAAGGGCGCCGGGCCAGGTTCGGCGTTCAATGGCGACGACCTGGTGCTGATCTGGCGACGGATCGTCGAGCAGCAGCCACCATTGCCACTGGCTGCCTGGACCGATCGCCACCTGGGGGCCGGCCCAGTCGAGCGCGGGCACTGAGGCATGCGCTCAGCCGGGCTGGACCTGGTCAAGTGGACGGCGATGCTGACCATGGTCGCCGACCACCTACGCTTCCTTTGGCCTGATGCCGATGGCCTGTTCGTACTTGGCCGGTTGGCATTTCCGCTGTTTTGCCTGGCGATTGCGGTGAATGTGGGGCGCGGCAGGGCAGAGGCGCTGTACACCCGTGGCAACCTGCGTTATGTGGTGCTGATGCTGGTGTTCGCGGGGCTGTCGGAGCCTGTGTATCGTTGGCTGGACAGTGGTTCGCCAACGTTCAGCGTGATGCCGACCCTGGTGTTGGGGTTGCTGGTCGCCTGGGGTGTGCATCACTCATTGAGATCGGCGCGAGTGATTGGCCTTGCCAGTCTGCTTGCGGGGTGGCTGTTCAGTGAACAGTTGATGTACGGGCTGGCGGGGGTGATGCTGCCGGGCGCCTGGTTGATGGCGCGCAGCAAGGGAGGGGCGGCCTGGTTGTTGCCTTGCCTGTTGGCCATGGGCGGGAATCTGACCAACAGCTGGTTAAGGGAGCATCTGCTGGCGCCAATTACCGTGCTGACGCTGATGGCCGCAGCCTCGGCGATTCCCCTCGGGTGGTCGCTGCTGCGCCATGAGGGTTGGCGGGTGCCTGCGGTGGGACGTTGGGGTTACCTGTTTTATCCGGTGCATCTGCTGGTCATCAAAGGATTATCCTGAACCAGTAATCGGGGCCGCGAAGGGCTGCAAAGCAGCCCCCGCTTGTATTTCACAGATTCATACCCATCTAGGCCGGCCGCACCGGACTCAGGAACCGCCCATGGAACCCAACCGCTTCGGCGACATCGCCGCCTTCGTCAGTGCGGTGAAGGCCGGCAGTTTTACCGCCGCCGCTGCCACCCTCGGCCTGACGCGCTCGGCGGTGGGCAAGAGCATCGCCCGTCTGGAAGCGCGCATGGCCGTACGCCTGCTCAATCGCACCACGCGCAAGCTGAGCCTGACCGACGAGGGCCTGGTGGCCTACGAGCGCTGGCGGCAGATTCTGGATGACCTGGACGAAGTGGAAAGCACCATGGCCCAGCGCCGTGGCAAGCCCACCGGCACCCTGCGCCTGACAGCCCCCCTGTCATTCGGCCAGCGCCATGTGTTGCCGATGCTTGACCGCTACCTGAAGCAGTGGCCCGAGCTGCGCGCCGACATCCGCTTCACCGACCGTTTCGTCGACCTGGTCGAGGAGGGTATCGACGTTGCGGTGCGTATCGGTGCACCGAAGGAAGACTCGCAACTGTTGACCCGCACGGTGGCCTGGCAGCAGTTTGTCACCTGCGCCTCGCCCGCTTACCTGGACGCGCGCGGCGTACCGCAGGTGCCCGGCGACCTCTATGGCCACGACAAGATCGCCTTCCTGGCCGGCGAAAAGACCATGCCGTGGCGCTTCCATACCGAAGCGGGGCTGCACCTGTGCGAAGACCCTGGGCGGCTGAACATCGACAGTTCCGAGGCGATGCTCGATGGCGCGCGGGCGGGTTTCGGGCTGATTCACCTGCCTACCTACATCACCGGCGACGACTTGCGCGCCGGCACCCTGGTGGAGGTGCTGCAAGCCTATCGGCCGCCAGCGGACCCGATTCGCATCGTCTATCCAAGCAAGCGCCATCTGTCGCCACGGGTACGCGGCTTCATCGACCTGCTGGTAGCCAGCTGGGAACCGGGCGTGCCCTGGGAATACTGATTGGGGACTGGCAGGCCCCTGTGCCGGGCCTGAAGCCGGGTTTATCACTGGCTGCGCAGCAGGGAAACTGGCAGTCACCGAGAATCCCCGTGGAGACCCCATGACTGCACTGTCCGTACTGGACCTGGTCATGATCGGCGAAGGCAAGACCTTCGCCGACGCGATCGAAGAGTCCCGCCAACTGGCGCGCCATGTCGAGCAACAGCAATACAGCCGCTACTGGATCGCCGAACACCACGACATGCCGGGCATCGGCTCGGCCGCCACGTCACTGGTCATCAACGAAATCGCAAACGCCACCCGGCATATCCGCGTCGGCGCCGGTGGCATCATGCTGCCCAACCATGCGCCACTGGTGGTGGCCGAGCAGTTCGGCACGCTAGACACCCTGCACCCAGGCCGTATCGACCTAGGGCTGGGCCGTGCGCCAGGCACCTCAGGGCCAACCGTGCGTGCCTTGCGTGGTGCCGCACCAGAGCGTGATTTCAGCCAGGACATCGCCGAGCTGCGCGATTATCTGGCCGACAACGGCAAGCGCCGGGTGCGTGGCGTACCTGGCAGCCACGATGTGCCGGTATGGATCCTCGGCTCCAGCCTGTTCGGCGCCGACCTGGCGGCGAAACTGGGCTTGCCCTATGCCTTTGCCTCGCACTTTGCCCCGCGCTACCTGCTGCAGGCCATCGCCCATTACCGGGCCAACTTCCAGCCTTCGGCACAACTGGCCAAGCCTTACGTGATGGTGGGCATGAACCTGTTCGCCGCCGACAGCGATGCCGAGGCGGACTACCTGGCCAGCTCCCATCGCAAGTGGATGCTGGACTTGCATGTGGGGCGCTTCGGCCTGTTGCCCAAGCCACAGGAAGGTTATGTCGAGAGCCTGCCGGACCATGAGCGCGCGGTACTTGAGCAAGTCATGGCCTGCACCGTGGCCGGTGGGCCGGAGCGGGTAAGGGAAGGGTTGCGCTCGCTGATCGAGCAGACCGCCGCAGATGAACTGATGATTGACTGCCGCATCCACGACCCGCTGTCGCGGCAGCGTTCGCATGCCTATGCCGCGCGAGCCTTGGCTGAACTGAGCTAAACCCTGCCAGCCTCTTCGCGGGTAAACCCGCTCCCACAGGGATTGCACAGGCCCTGAGGCATAGGTAATCCTGTGGAAGCGGGTTTACCCGCGAAGAGGCCGGAACAGGAGGGTGATCAGCTGCGGGCCAACCGCCCAGTCACATAATGAGCCACATCATTGAACCCCGGCGTCGACGCATGCCCCGGCGTCACCAATGAATCGATGAACGCCTCATCCTCTGCCGTGATCTTCACCGCCAGCGCACCGCCATAGGTATCCCACTGTTCTTCCGTACGCGGCCCGACAATCGCCGAACTGACCAGCTGGTTGTTCAGCACCCAGGCGATAGCGAACTCGACGATACCCACGCCCTTGGCTTCAGCATAGGCCTGGATCTGCCGGGCGGTGGCCAGCGACTCCTGGCGCCATTCCACCTCCATGATGCGTTTGTCCTGGCGCCCGGCACGGCTATCGGCATCTGGCACTGCACCTGGCGCATACTTGCCACTGAGCACGCCCCGCGCGAGCGGGCTGTATGGCACTACACCAAGGCCGTGGGCAGCCGCAGCGGTGAGCTGCTCCGGTTCGGCCTGGCGGTTGACGATGTTGTACAGCGGTTGGCTCACCACCGGCCTCGGCACGCCCAGCCGCTCGGCAATGTGGCAGGCCTCGGCGATGCGCCAGCCACGGAAGTTGGACAGGCCCCAGTAGCGGATCTTGCCCTGGCGCAGCAGGTCGCCGATGGCCTGCACGCTCTCTTCCAGCGGCACTTTGTGGTCTTCGCGGTGCAGGTAGTAGATGTCCAGGTAGTCCATGTCCATGCGCGTCAGCGTGGCATCGAGGGCATTCAAGATGTGTTTGCGCGACAGCCCGCTGCGGTTGGGCAGGCCATCGGCCGGGCCGAAGCCGACCTTGCTGGCCACGATCCAGTCCTGCCGATGGCGGGCCACCGCTTCGCCGACGATTTCCTCTGCGCGCCCGGCGTTGTACACGTCAGCAGTGTCGATGAAGTTGATGCCCTGGTCCCAGGCCTTGTCGATAATGCGCAGGGCGTCCTCGGTGCTGGTCTGCTCGCCGAACATCATGCTGCCCAGGGTAAGGGCGGAAACCTGCAGGCCACTGTGGCCGAGGGGGCGGTAGATCATGCGCGTGGGTCCTTTGACAGTTGGCTGATCTACCTGTTTTACACACAACCGGGGCGCAATGAAAGGCGGCCTCAACCGATCAGCGCCAAGGCCTCTTGCAGGCTCAACGGGCGCTTCAGGCGTTGTGACAGTGTCGCCATGGCATCGGAATAGCCCTTGGCGATGACCGCCTCGACCCGCTCATCCACGCATTGCAAAGCGATGAAGTCGCCTTTTTCCGGCTCGCCGACGAATTCGATACGGTTCCAGTCCCGCGCGTGACCCAGTACTTCGTAGGTGCGGCCGTGCTGGTAGGTCCAGAAGAACGGCACGTCGGCATAGCGGCGTTGCTCGCCGAGCATGTTGGCGGCGGCGATCACCCCGTGTTGCTGGGCCAGGCGCCAGTGTTCGATACGCACCGGGCGCCCGCTGAGCGGAAAGGTGGCGATATCCCCCGCAGCCCATAGGCCATCTGCCGCGCGCATTTCGGCATCGACTTGCACCGACTTGTCTTCGGTCAGCAGCACGCCCTGGATGAAAGTGGTCGCCGGTTCTACCCCGGTGCCCAACAGCACCAATGGTGTCTGTAGCCGCTCACCGTTGGCCAGCAGCACGGCTTCGATCTTGCCCTGGCCCTCGATCCGTTCGACCTCGGTGGGGCCGTGGAAGGTGACCCCCTTGCGTTCGTGCAGCTCGCGGATGCTACGGCCGATGCGCTCACCCAACTGCCGGGCCAGGGGGACTTCGTGGCGAGTGACCAGGTGCACCTGCAGGCCGTACTTGCGCAAGGCAGAGGCGGCTTCCAGGCCGATGAACCCGTCGCCGACGATCACGACCGGCTGGCCGGGCTCGGCAGCGTCCAGCAGGTGCGCGGCATCCTCCCGTGAACGCAGGGTAAATACCCCGGGCAGATCGACTCCCGGGATATCGGGCCGCAGTGCCTTGCCGCCGGTGGCCAGCAGGCAGGCGTCATAGTCGATCTGCTGGCCGTCGGCCAGGGTGACCTGGCGCTTCTGAGCGTTCAGGGTGCGCACCTTGCCATGCTTGCGCTGCAGTTGGCCCTTGCGCAGGGCGTCGGCGTCGAGCAGGGCTGGCACTTCATCGGGCGGCATCTGCCCGGCGATCACGAACTTGCTGAGGGAAGTACGATCGTAGGCCGGCTGACGCTCCTGATCGACCCAGACCAGGTGGCCGGCGAAGCCATGGTCCAGCAGGGTGGCGACTGCGGCACTGCCGGCGGCACCGGCGCCGACCACCACGAAACAGCGGGCATCGCTGTGGCGGGGCGGCTCGGTTCTGGGCAGGGGTTGGTCGTCGACCCAGACCTCGTCGCCTTTTACCCAGGTGCTGTAGCGGCGCAGGTCGGCCAGCGCCGGCGGCTCGCAGACCGCGCCCTCGTCCACGGCGAACGCGGCCTTGTGCCAGGGGCAGACCAGCAGACCGCCACAGACCACGCCCTCATTGAGTGGTGCGCCTTCGTGGGGGCAGTTGCCCTGGTAGGCGTGCACCTGGTCGCCCTGGCGGATGAGGATGATCTCCTCGCTGCCGGCCTGGACGCGCAGGGGGCGGTGTTCGTCGAGCTGGGCCAGGCGGGCCACGGCGTACTGGGTCATGGAGGTTCTCCAAAGGGGGCTTTGGAACCATTTGACGCCTGGGCTGGGGAGGGGATGCGTTGAGCTGACGACCGGTGGAGGGTGTGGATTGTGTGTGGCCTGGTCGGGCCTCTTCGCGGGTGAACCCGCTCCCACATGGATCCCACAATCTTCCAGTTGGTGGTGATCCTGTGGGAGCGGGTTTACCCGCGAATGCCTCAACTGGCCCGTGCAGTACTCAGCGCACCGGCCCGGGTTACCCGCAAGGCCACCAGGCTACCCAGCACGATCAACGCCGCCAGCGAATACAGCGCGGCATCGGTCGAGCCTGTCTGGTCCTTGATGAAGCCGACCAGATACGGGCTGAGGAAGCCGGCCATCTGGCCCACCGAGTTGATGATCGCAAGGCCGGCGACAGCTGCGCCGGCGCTGAGCAGCGCGGTGGGCATCGGCCAGAACATCGGCAGGCCGGTGAGGGCGCCCATGGTGGCAATCGACAGGCCGAGGATGGCGATGGCCGGGTTGCTGGCGAAATTCACCGCGATCAGCAGACCGATGGCGCCCATCAGCATCGGTACCACAAGGTGCCAGCGGCGCTCGTTGCGCAGGTCGGCCGAGCGCCCGCAGAGGATCATGAACACACCGGCCAGCAGGTACGGGATGGCGCTGAGCCAGCCGATCAGCAGCGGGTTGTCGAAGCCCATGTTCTTGATGATCGACGGCAGCCAGAAGTTGATTGCGTACACACCGCTCTGGATGCAGAAGTAGACAAAGCCGAAGGTCCAGATCAACGGGTTGGTCAACACGGCGAGCACGCTGTCGCCGGTGGTGCTCGGCTTGCTGGCGGCATCGGCGTCGAGGTCGGCGGCAATCAGCTGGCGTTCGGCCGGGCTTAGCCAGGCGGCTTTCTGGTAGCCGTCACTGAGCAGGAACACTGCCAGTACCCCCAAGGCAACGGTCGGCAGGCCCTGGATCAGGAACATCCATTGCCAGCCGGCCAGGCCGTGCTGGCCGGCGGCGAAGTGCTGCAGGATCCAGCCGGAGAACGGCCCGCCGAGCAGGCCCGACACCGGGATCGCCGACATGAACAGGGCCATGATGCGGCCGCGGCGGGCCGCCGGGAACCAGCGCGAAAGGTACAGCACCACGCCGGGGAAAAAGCCGGCTTCGGCGGCGCCGGTCAGCAGGCGCAGGGCGTAGAATTCGGTGGGTGTGGTGACGAACAGCAGACAGGTGGAGAGGCTGCCCCAGGCGATCATCATCAACGCGATCCAGCGCCGCGGGCCGAAGCGGTTGAGCGCCAGGTTGCTCGGCAGGCCGCAGAGCACGTAGCCGATGAAGAAGATGCCGGCGCCAAGGCCGTACACCGTTTCGCTGAACTTCAGGGCGTCGAGCATCTGCAGCTTGGCAAAGCCGACGTTGACGCGGTCCAGGTAGTTGAACAGGTAGCAGATGAAAATGAACGGAATCAGCCGCAAGGTAATGCGCCGGTACAGCGCGTTGCGGGTGGTATCCGTGCCTTGGTCAGGGGCGGGGCTGTATGCCATGATCGGGTTCTCTGTTGTTATGGTTGTCGCCGCGTCGCCTGTTCCGGCGCTCGCCCTGACGAGTCTCGGGGACTGCGGCGTGCCTGTCTTTGTGCTTTTGCACAGCACTTGCACCGGGCTGCTGTGCCCGAGCCCAAAACCTGACACCCAAAGGACCGTTCAATGTTCGAACTCGACCATGACCTGGCACAGGATATCGTGGACCGGGCGATGGCCATTCTGCCCTGCAACGTCAATGTCATGGACAGCCAAGGTTTGATCCTCGGCAGTGGCGAACCGGAGCGCATCAATACCCGTCACGAGGGCGCGCAGCTGGTACTGGCCAACGGCCGGATCGTCGAGCTGGACACCGACGCGGCCAAATGCCTGAAGGGCGTGCAACCCGGGGTGAACCTGCCGCTGATGCTCGATGGCCGATTGATGGGCGTACTTGGCCTGACCGGTGACCCGCAGCAAGTGCGCACCTATGGCGAGCTGGTGCGCATGACCGCCGAAATGCTGCTGGCCCAGCGCCATTTGCAGGCCGACCAGCAATGGCGACGGCAGCGCTGTGACGATTTGCTGGCCCTGCTGCTGGGCGGCAGCGGCGATTCTCCCCGGTTGCTCGACGAGGCTCGGCAACTGGGCCTGAAACCCCAGTTGCCACGGGTACCGTGCCTGTTCGAGCTGGCCTCGGGGCCACCCGCCGAAACGCTGTCGGCGTGGTTGATGAGCCGCTACCCGGACAGTTGGTGTGTCAGCCCGGCCCGCCAGTCGTTGTTGTGGTGTCGCCCGGCCAGCGTGGTGCTGGACGAACCGCGCCTGCTGGAACGCCTGCAACGCCATGGCTGGGAAGTGGAACGGCTGGCCCTGGGCGGTGCCGCGCAAAGCCTGGAACAACTGCGCCGGGGTTATCGCCGGGTGCGCGACCTGTTGGCCTATGGGCGCGAGGTACTGCCCGGCGAGCGCCTGCTCAGCTTGCAGCGCTACCGGTTGCCAGCCTTGCTGTGGCGGCATCGCAACGATGATGCGCTGGATGAATTGCTGGAGCCTTTGCAGCGAATTCGCAGCAAGGACAGCAGTGGGCAGTTGCTCACCACCCTGCGCGCCTGGTGTGCCCACGATGGCCAGAGCCAGGCCTGTGCCGATGCCCTGGGCATCCACCGCAACAGCCTGCGCTACCGCCTGGAACGGATTGCCGAACTGGGCGAGGTGGACCCGCTGCGCATGGAAGGCATGCTTAGCTTGTACCTGGGGTTGCAGCTGCTGCCTGCCGACTGAAGGGTTGCCTGCACCGGCGATAGGGCCAATACAGGCGAAAGGCATCTGCCCAAACAACCCGCCCGGCGTTTTGTGCATTTGACCGAGGCCACCTTGGCAGGCACCTGTCAGCATGCCGCTCATCTGGACAGGAGAAACCCCATGAAGATCGTCATTGCCCCCGACTCGTTCAAGGACAGCCTCGACGCTGCCGGTGTCGCCCGCGCCATTGCGACGGGCCTGGGCGAGGCCTGGCCGGAGGCCGAGCTGGTCGAGTGCCCGATGGCCGACGGTGGCGAAGGCACCATGGATGCGATTCTTGCCGCCAGCCACGGCGAACTGCGTCGTCAGACCGTGCGCGGGCCACTGGGGCAAAGCGTCGAGGCCGGTTGGGGCTGGCTACCGCAAAGCCGCACGGCAATCATCGAAATGGCCCAGGCCAGTGGCCTGCAGCTGGTGCCGACTGGCCTGCGCGATGCCTGTCGCAGCAGCACCTGGGGCACCGGCGAGCTGATCGCCGCCGCCCTGGCCGCCGGCGCGCAACGGGTAGTGCTGGCCATCGGCGGCAGTGCCACCAACGACGCGGGCAGCGGCATGTTGCGGGCGCTGGGCTTGCGCCTGCTGGACGCCGACGGGCAAGCACTGGAAGAGGGCGGCCTGGCCTTGGCCAAACTGGCCCGCATCGATGCCAGCGACCTCGACCCGCGCCTGGCCGAGGTGCAATTCGAAGTTGCGGCAGACGTCGACAACCCGCTGTGTGGCGCCAATGGCGCCTCGGCGATCTTCGGCCCGCAGAAGGGCGCCAACCCGCAGCAGGTGCAGGCGCTGGACCAGGCCCTGGGTCATTTTGCCGACCATTGTGCGCAGTTGCTGGGGGAGGATGTGCGCGACTACCCTGGCTGCGGCGCTGCCGGCGGCATGGGGTTCGCGGCCCGGGCATTCATGGGCGCGCAGTTCCGTCCCGGGGTGGAAGTGGTAGCCGAACTGGCCGGCCTGGATGCCTTGGTGCAAGGCGCGGACCTGGTGGTGACCGGCGAAGGGCGCTTCGACGCCCAGACCTTGCGTGGCAAGACGCCAATGGGTGTGGCCAGGGTTGCCAAGCGCCATGGGGTGCCGGTGGTGGTGCTGGCCGGGACCTTGGGTGAGGGCTACCAGCAGCTGTATGCCCATGGGGTCGATGCCGCCTTTGCCCTGGCCAGCGGGCCGATGAGCCTGGAGCAGGCATGTGCCAATGCCGCCGGGCTGCTGCGGGCGCGAGCTTGTGATATCGGGCGCATGTGGCGTTGCGCGAAGCAGATTTGAGCAGGTTGACCGGTGAGCGCTGTGGGAGCGGGTTCACCGCGAGCACCTGCGAAGCCGGTGCCATGCACCCATTGGATGCTGCACGGTGTAAATTCCCAAAGGGTATTGCCTGCTGGGGCGGTGTACCTAAGGAATAAGCTTTTGCGCCTGGCTGGCCGGTAGCACGGCCAGTTCGCCAAAGCGCTGCGCCGCGTCGATGTAACGTAACGCCGACTTGGCGTCTTTCCACCCCACGTAGCTCATCAGCGACTTCAACTCCCAGCCGTTGGCCGTGGCCCAGGTGGCAAAGCCACGGCGCAGCGAGTGGCCGGTATACAGCGCCGCTGGTACCCCGGCGCGTTCCAGCATGCGCCGCAACAGGCCGACCAGGCTGTTGCTGTTGAGCGCGGCGTCGCTGAGGTTGCCCCAGCGGTCGAGTTTGCGGAACACCGGCCCATGGGCGATGCCGGCGACTTCCAGCCATTGCAGGTAGGCCGTGACCGGGCACAAGGCCTTGAGGGCCGGGGTGCGGTGTTGTACGCCCAGGGCTTCGCGGTCGCCCTTGCTGCGCGGCAGGAACAGGGTAATGCCGACACCGGCCTCGGCCTGGATGTGCTCGACGCGCAGGCGTGCCAGTTCATCACCCCGAAAACCGCGCCAGAAGCCCAGCAACAACAGGGCAGCGTCGCGGCGCGCCCGGCGCAAGGCGGCCAGGTCATGGTGTTCCCGGGCCTGGCGGGCTTCTTCTTCAAAACATTCCACTGCGCTTTGCAGGTGCTGCAGCAACAGCGGCGCGGCTTGCCTGGGCGGTGCCGGGTGCAGGGTGCGGATGCCGCGTAGTACCTGGCGCACCAGCGGTGCCTTGGTCGGGTCGGGGAAACCTTGGGCCACGTGCCATTGGCTGAGCGCGGCCAGGCGCTGGCGCAGGGTGCTGACTGCATGCTGGTCTGCGTGATCGGCCAGGTAGCGGGCAATGCTCTCGGCCGTGGCAGGGAGAAAGCCGCCCCAGTGGGTTTCGAAATGCTCGATGGCGGCCTGGTAGCTGCGCCGGGTGTTGTCACGGGTGGCGGCGCGGAGGTAGCGCTCGATGTCGGTCATGGTGCGGGTGTCGGTGGGCGATGGGCACACGATAAACCGAAATGGGTTGCCTGTCCCGGCTGTGGTTTCAGCATGACTGATAGCGCGTTGCCTTTAAGGGTTTCCCTTTTCTGCCAGGGGCGTCTGCAGGCGCGCGGTTTCTTCCTCTATGTAGCTCATCAGCGCGCTGACTTCGGCATCGCCCAGGCGCA
Organism: Pseudomonas sp. LS.1a; assembly: GCF_022533585.1. Lineage (NCBI taxonomy): Bacteria > Pseudomonadati > Pseudomonadota > Gammaproteobacteria > Pseudomonadales > Pseudomonadaceae > Pseudomonas > Pseudomonas sp. LS.1a. Next base: position 2,942,184 of record NZ_CP092827.1, on the reverse strand, counting down.
TGTTGGGCATGGCCAGGCGGTTGTATTGTTCGTACAGAAGCATGGCCAGGGGGTCTTTTTGTGCCAGCATCTGGTCGGGTTCCTTAAGCCAGCGGGTCAGCCAGTTGGCGTCACGCTGGCGGGTAACGCCCAGCAGGTCAGGACCGATGCCGGGTTGCCCTGGCTCGGCGTTGCCAAGGGTGTGGCAGGACGAACAGCGGGTACGGAAAAGCTGCTCGCCGCTGCTGGGTGGGCGTACCTTGGGCGCCTGGGCGTAGTCATTGGCCATGGCACTGGCCTGTTTCCAGTTGTGCAGGCTGTTGCCCAGGCGGTCGGCGAGGATGTAAGGACTTTCGAAGGGCGAGGCCTTCATCCAGCGGCCGGTGGCCTGGTTGCCGATGATCAGGCTCAGGTTGTGGTCCTTGGAGCGGCCGTTTTCCAGGCCTTCGATGTACAGGCCGAGGCTGCGGCGCAATTGCTCGATATCGGCCGGCTCGCCGGTGAGCAGCGTCCAGCCAGGGCCGATGCCGAACTTTTCGGCGTAGCGCTTGAGGGTGGCGGGGGTGTCGTTGTAGGGGTCGATGCTGATGGAATAGAGGAAGATGTCCTTGCCGACCCGATCACCGAGGATTTTCTGCACCTGGCGCAGGCGGGCGGTTTCCACTGGGCAGGAGTCGGAGCAGCCGGTAAAGATGAAGTTGATGGCGACCACCTTGTCCTTGATCAGGTCGTCGAAAAAATGCACTTTTTCCCCGTCCTGGGTGAGCAGGGGGATGTTGGGAAAGTAGTCGGCGCCCCAAGGGGTTGCTGCTTCCTCGGCCACGGGTTGTTGCGGTTGCAGCGGCCAGAACGGGATGCTGGCGGCGAACAGCGAGAGCACCAGCAGGAAACGCCATGAGCCGGACATGATGCGGTCCTCGTAACGGTATTGAGGCTGCCACGCAGCCCATCACCGGCAAGCCAGCCCCCACAGAACTGCACATCACTCATTGAGTTGGCAGGGGCCCTGTGGGAGCGGCTTTAGCCGCGAACACCGGCGAAGCCGGTGCCATGCACCGCGTTGGATTCTTCGCGGCTAAAGCCGCTCCCACAGGGTATGCGGACTGCTTGCAAGTGCAGTTATCTACGCCCCAAAGGGCTGGGCCAGCTCCCACAGGTACTGCACAAGGCTCGGAGCCGATGCGGTCGAGGTGGGAGCAACTGGCTTGCCGGCGATGGGCCGCCAAGCGGCCCCCGCTTTACCCTCACTTGTATCTGACTGGCGCGGTCACGCTCTGCCCCAGCGCCGATTTCACGGTCACCGTCGCCGGCGTGGCCGGGCCATAGCCGCTGGTGGTTGCCACCAACCGCCAGCTGGCACCGCTGCCCGTGGCGGTCATTGTGGCGGTGCCCAGGTTCACCGGGCCGCCGGTGGTAGCCACGGTCACAGTGATGCTGTTGCCCGTGGCCACCGAGGTAGTGCCTGCGACCTCCCAGGTGAAACGGTTGCTGCTGAGCACCTGCACCGTGGCAGTGGTGACCTGGATCTGGTCGATCGCCGCTGCGCCTACCGCGATGCTGACCGTGGCCGGTGTTACCGATTCGGCGCCCTTGGCGTCACGCGCCGAGTAGTTGAAGCTGGCGGTGAACGGCGTGGCAACCGTGGCCGGCGGGGTGTAGGTCACCGTGGTGCCATCGGTGCTGGTGGTGCCCTGGCCGGAGTCCGGTTGGCTGAGACCGACGACCTTCAGCGGCAGGTTGCCTTCCGGGTCGGTGTCGTTGGCCAGTACATTCAGGGTGATCGGCTTGCCGGCCGTGGTTGCGGCGCTGTCGTTGGCCGCGACCGGCGGCTTGTTGACCGGGTCTTCGCCTTGGTCTTTGGTGCGGAACGTCGGCAGGCCAACCGAAGCCACGTACTCCACGCCATCCCAGCCCGGCAGCGGGGTCGGCATCACCTGGAACTGGCCCGGGTGTTCCAGGTCCCAGCGCAGCAGCATCGAGGTGTCCTCATGCTGGGTGTTGTGGCAGTGCTCCATGTAGGTGCCGGCAAATTCGCGGAAGCGGATGGCCATTTCCACTTCCTCCGACGAATCGACATCCGGCCCGATGCGGTACACGTCCTTGCGCGCCCACTTTTCCCATTCTGGCGGTGCCTTGCCGTCGCGGCTGAGGATCACACCTTCCTCGAAGTGCACATGCACCGGGTGGCTCCAGCCATTGCCGCCGTTGACGATTTTCCACACTTCCAGGGTGCCGTCGCCGCTGAAACCGCCGTCGGTGGACTGCTGGGCCAGCTGTGGCGCCGCACCGATACGCCGTGGGTCCATGCTGTAGCCAAAGCCGCCATCGGTCTTGATGGTCCAGGGCTGGGTGTCGGTACCGTCGGAGCGACCGAAGATGAACTCGCGGTGGCGAGCCGCCTTGAGCTTGGCCTGGTCGGTGGCAGAGTTGCGGTCAATCGGCAGTGGTAGCATCTTCAGGCCTTCGGCCTTGCCCGGTTTGGCCGGCTCATAGTCTGCGGGGTTCATGCTCAGGTCCTGGCCACTGTAGGGCTGTACCACAAGCTGCAGGAACTTGCCGATCCCTGGGTCGCCGTTTTCCCAGCGCGGGCCGCTGGTGGTCTGCTTGATCACTGGCTTGTACTTTTCCGAGAGCACGTCGGCCAGCGCGATGGCGCCTTCCGGCCCCTTGCCGCTCAGGTGCTCTTCCAGGTTGACGAAGTACAGCTTGTCGCCGACCTTGATGCCGTTCTTGGCGAAGTTGATGATGATGTCGTAACGCTCGGCGATACCTTGCAGTGGCAGGATGCCGTTGTTGTCCTGCAGGTTGCCGTCACCGTTGAGGTCCAGGGTGCCGTCGAACGGCACGGTGTGCTCCATGATGTTGCCGTCGTTGGCGATCATGTGGAACGGCACCCGCGCATACGATACGTTGGAGCCGGTCGGGCCTTTGAATTCGCCACTGGTGCCGGCAATTTCCCGCACCACGGCGAACTTGAAGTAGCGCGACACCGAGCCGTTGAGGATACGGAAGCGGTAGCTGCGTGCCCGTACCTTGAGCACGGGCCGGTACTGCCAGTTGACCAGGATCTGGTCGCCGAGGAAACCATCGGTGTTGAACGGGTTGAACCACAGCTGGCCGCTGGCATCCCAGGCCTTGTCGGCGATCACCAGGTTGACGTCATAGTCGCGGTTACCCCACGGCATGCCCGAACCACTGGGGAAGCGCAGGTTCACGCCATCCTGCAGCGCCTCGTTGCCACGGTCCAGGGCGCTGTAGTAGTTCATCATGGTGGCGTTGCCTTTGTAGACGTTCTGCGCCGTGAAATCCAGCATGTGGTCGTGGAACCAGTGGGTGCTCATGGTTTCGCGCCAGTCACCACGAATCTTGATGCTGCCGTTCTGGCAGGTTTTCAGGCCTGGCGAGGCGTCATTGACGAACAGGGTTTCACCCGGCGAGCAGGGGAACGCTGCACGCGGGTCCTGGGCCCGGGTGTTGATGGTGTCGTAACCGGCCAGTTGCAGCGGCCAGCGGTAGTCGTAGTACTGCCCTGGGAAGAAATAGGCGTTGGCAAAGCCGTCACTCTCGGCCGGTGAGTGGCCGTTGTGCTCGTGGGTCGAAAGGGTGTGCAGGCCAAAGCCGGCGTTGGCCGAAGGGTCGATCGGCAAGGCGTTGTAGTGGCGCATCAGGATCGGTTGGCCATAGCGCACCATCAGCAACTTGGGCGGGAAGGTGCCGTCGAAGGTCCATAGCGACTTGTGGTTTTGCAGTGGCATTTTCGGGTGGAAGCGGGTGTCGATACCCTTGGTGGTGCCCAGCGTGGTCGGGATGTCGGAGGTCTGGTAGTACAGGCCGCCCGGGGCGAACTCGCCAACCGCGTAGTTGTGCAGTTGCCTGCGGTCACGCAGGCCAAGGTTGATGCGCGCACCGGCCTGGGCGGTCTTGAACCCCGCCTGCGGGGTGAACTCGTTCCAGCGCTGGTGCGACCAGCCTTTTCCTGGTGGCCGGCCTTCCGCCGGCGAACCGACCGGCTGGCGGTTGAGGAACATCTCGATCTGCGCCTTCCACGGGTTGCGGTCGAGCACGTTGGAATACTGGGTCGGGAACGGGTACAGGCCCGGCTGTTTGAGGAAGGCTTCCAGGGCCGTGCCGCTGGGGCCGCTGCGAGCTACCACGTTAGGGTCCTGCGCCGGTGCTGCGCCCAAGGTGGGCACGGGGAAGGTCAGGGGGCGGCGGCAGCGTGGGGTCGAGCTTTTCCGTGCCGAATTCCTCGAACAGCAGCAACTGCTGGGTAAACGGCAGTGCCCCGAACAGCGGGCTGGGCTTGCCGTTGGTGGGGTATTTGTTACCGGTTTGCAGGGCCGGCGGCAGCACGTTGTTGGCGCGTACCGTGTCGCGGTCGCCGTACACGCCATTGGTCAGCTCCAGCGCACCTTGGTTGGTCGGCGGCATGTTGTAGAGGTCTAGCAAGGCCTGGGTCGGGTCGGCCGGCTGGTTGGTGTAGGCTGACGGGTCGGTCGGCGGTGGCATGCTGTTGTCGTCGAGGGGAGCAGCGGTAGCCGTGACCAGCCCGAGGCCGAGCATCAGCGTAATGACGGTGGACAGCTGGAATGCGTGCCTGGCTGGGTGGATCACGGCAGATGTTTTCATAGCCTTGTGCCTCGCTCGCGGCCTTATGGCTTTACGCTATCGATGGCGTTTTGCCCGTTTATGGGGCTAGAGCAACGGTTGTGCCAACCCAAATTGGGGGAATACCTTTCCAAACAAATCCTTGTAGTGCCTGATGTGCGTAAAATGCCGTAGCGTCAAAAATGGGTGAAGGTCCCCACTAGTGGGTCACCCATTGCCCACTGATTGGGTAGTGACAGCACCGGCGCCCTGGGGTATACCTGAGCGCCACCAAGGGGCGCCCGGCAATGGGCTGATGAACCGCTGGACGCTGCAGCGCGGTGCCCCCACGAACCTGATCCGGATCAGGCCGGCGAAGGGATGTGCCTTGTAACCTGTCTTTTGCCGGCCTTGCTGTGAGGCTCGTCCATGCCAAGGCAGTGAACCGGCCGACATACCAGGACTTCGTTGCCTTCCTGCAAGCCGAACTCGACCGCGTCGGCCCACAGGAAGCCGTGCTGGCCGGTGACTTCTGCCAGCGCACCGTGGCGCTGGAGCGGGCTTTCTTCAACGCCGTCTACCCGGAGGACAACTGGGCATGGATATCTTCGATCGCCTCAAGGCCGCTGCCACGCCGCAGTGGAACAGTTATGTCGACCACGACTTCGTGCGCCAGATGGGCGAGGGTACGCTGAGCGATGCCGCCTTCCGCACCTACCTGGTACAGGATTACCTGTTTCTCATCCAGTTCGCCCGCGCCTGGGCGCTGGCTGCCTACAAGAGCCGTCGCCCGGCCGACATCCGCGCTGCGCAGGCCGGGCTGGCGGCGATTCTGGACGAAACCGAGCTGCACTTGCGCCTATGTGCACGCTGGGGCCTGACCCAGGCCGATATCGAGGCGGCGCCAGAACACCAGGCCACGGTTGCCTATACCCGCTACGTGCTGGACTGCGGCGCTGCGGGTGACCTGCTGGAGCTGCATGTGGCGTTGGCACCCTGCGTGATCGGCTATGCCGAGATCGGCCGAACGCTGTCCGAGCGCATTGGCGATTTGAGCAGTCACCCGTACCGTGAATGGATCGCAGAGTATGCCGGCGAGGGCTACCAGGGTGTCGCCACCGCGGCGCGCAAGCATCTGGACGAGCTGGCAGCACGGAGCATGACCGAGCAACGGTTTGCCGAACTGGTGGGGATTTTCGGCCAGGCGTCCAGCCTGGAGGCGGACTTCTGGCAGATGGGCTTGGACGGAGCCTGATTTGCTGCCTGCACCGGCGATAGGGCCAGTAGCAAATACCACAGGGCTTGCGCCACTATGCTGGTAGGGCCATCAGCCAAGCCCAGGGAGAAGCCTCATGAACATCATCAACGCACGCCTGCGCGGCAAGCCTGGCCTGTTCCGCATCGAACTGAGCGACGAACGCATAGCCGCCATCAAGCCCCAGGCCGACGGGGTGGCGCCGCGCGCTGCCGATGACCTGGATGCCGGCCAGAACCTGGTGGTGGCACCCTTTATCGAACCGCACATTCATCTGGACGCCACGCTGACTGCTGGCGAGCCGCAGTGGAACATGAGCGGCACCCTGTTCGAAGGCATCGAGCGCTGGGCCGAGCGCAAGGCAATCACCACCCACGACGACATCAAGCGCCGCGCGAAAAAGACCATCGGCATGTTGGTGGACCATGGCATCCAGCATGTGCGCACCCATGTCGATGTCACCGACCCCACCCTGACCGCGCTCAAGGCCATGGTTGAAGTGCGTGACGAAGTGCGCGACCTGCTTGATCTGCAGATCGTCGCCTTCCCCCAGGAGGGTATCGAGTCGTACCCCAACGGCCGGGCGCTGATGAGCGAAGCGGTGGCCATTGGCGCCGATGTGGTCGGTGGTATCCCGCATTTCGAAAACACCCGCGACCAGGGCGTGTCGTCGGTGAAGTTCCTGATGGACCTGGCCGAGCGCACCGGCTGCCTGGTGGATGTGCATTGCGACGAGACCGACGACCCGCAGTCACGCTTCCTCGAAGTGCTGGCCGAAGAGGCCCGGGTGCGCGACATGGGGGCTCGGGTCACAGCCAGCCATACCGTGGCCATGGGCTCGTACGACAATGCCTACTGCTACAAGCTGTTTCGCTTGCTCAAGCAGTCGGGTATCAACTTCGTCTCCTGCCCGACCGAGAGCATTCACCTGCAAGGGCGTTTCGACAACTTTCCGAAACGCCGCGGTGTCACCCGCGTGGCCGAACTCGACCGCGCCGGGATGAACGTATGCTTTGGCCAGGATTCCATCGTCGACCCTTGGTACCCGCTGGGCAACGGCAACATCCTGCGTATTCTCGAGGCCGGCCTGCACATCTGCCATATGCTTGGTTACGAAGACCTGCAGCGCTGCCTGGACCTGATCACCGACAACAGCGCCCGCACCCTGAACCTGGGCGAGCGCTACGGCATCGAGGTGGGGCGGCCGGCGAACCTGTTGCTGCTGTCGGCGCCGGACGATTACGAGATGGTGCGCAGCCAGGGGCATGCGCTGGTGTCGGTACGCAACGGTAAGGTGCTGATGCAGCGGACGCCGGCGCAGGTCCAGCGCTTTGTCTGACGCCGGCGTGGTCTCAGGCGGCCATCGCAGCCAGGGCGCAGCTTGAGATCTGCGCATCCTGCACGGCTACACCGGTCAGGTCCGCCAGGGTGATCTGGCGATCATGCTCACGCCCTTTGGCGCGGCCAGCCAGCAGCGTACCCAGTTCGATCAACTGGCTGGCGTCGATCCGGCCGCTGTTCAAGGCGTGGGCAACCTCGCCGTACTGGCTGCACTGGGCCATCGAGTCGACGATGATGCGATCTGCCCTGGCCACCAGCGCCGGGTCCAGCTCCTGCTTGCCTGGCGCATCGGCCCCGACAGCGGTGATGTGCGTGCCGGGCCGGACCCACTCGCTGCGCAACAACGGCTGGCGGGACGGGGTCGTGCAGACGATCAGGTTTGCCGCCGCGGCGACCTCTGCAGGGTCACGCGTGGTCCGCACCTCGTAACCCAGCTCGCGGGCAAAAGCGCTATAGGCGACCAGCCCGCTGTCGTGGCGACCCCAGACAACGACCCGGCGGCAGTCGGTCACCGCACCCAGCTGCTCAAGCTGCATCCGCGCCTGCATGCCGGTACCCAGGATGCCAATGGCGGTGACCTGTGCCGGCGCCAGCAAGCGCGCAGCGATACGCCCGGCCAGGGCTGTGCGCATACCGGTCAGCCAGCCCTCGTCCTGCAGCAGGGCCAGCGGCTGCCCGGTGTGTGCAGACAGCACCAGCATCAAGCCATCATTGCTCGGCAAGCCCTTGGACGGGTTGTCATAGAAGCCGGTCGAGAGTTTGACCGTGAAGGTGGCGCTGCCCTCTATATAGGCCGATTTGACGCAGCAGTCACCGTTGGCCCCGGGGAAGGCAAAGCCCTGGACTGTCGGGACCTGCGCCTTGCCCTCGGAGTAGGCGATGAAACCTTGCTCCAGGCAGCGTACCGCAGCTTCCCGGTCCAGGCTGGCGATGATCTGCGCTTTGCTGAAGACCTTCATTGGACGGCCTCGAGGAACTTGTCCAGCAGGATGTTGCGGCCACACAGGATGACCGCGACGCGTTTGCCACGGTAGCGCTCGGCAAGCTTTTGCATGCCGGCGACAGCAACGCCGGCGGCACCTTCGATGATCCAGCGTTCACTGCTGGCGATATCGCGCATGGCCGCCCTGATCTCGGCCTCGCTGACCAGCACGGTATCGGTCAGCAGCGCCTGGCACAGCGGGAAGGTGATGCTACCGGGCTCGACACCGCCGGCCGTGCCATCGGACAGCGTGTCAGTAGCGTCCACGTCGATGATTTCGCCGGCCTTGAGCGACTGCTGCAGAGCCGGATCATTTTCTGGCCAGCAACCGATGATGTCGGTGCCAGGTTTGAGTACCCGCAGGGCGGCAGCGATGCCGGCAATCATTCCGCCACCGCCCACGGCAACGAACACGGCGTCAAGCTCTGGCGCCTGCTCGAACAGCTCGATGCCGATGGTGCCTTGGCCCGCGATGACTTGCGGGTCGTTGTAGGGCGACACGAACGGCTTGCCCTGGGCCTTGGCCTGCCTGGCCGCCTCCAGTTCCGTACTCAGCGGGTCGGTGGGCAGGCAGACCACTTCGGCGCCCAGTGCACGCATGGCTTCCACCTTGTACGCAGAGGCGGAAGTGGTGGTGTAAACGGTGACGGGTACGCCAGCCCGCTTACCCGCCAGCGCCAGCGCTTGCCCGTGGTTACCGGAAGAGGCGGCAATCACCCCCTGCTGGTGTTGATCGACCGGCAACAGACGGATCTTGTTGCTGGCCCCACGAAACTTGAACGAGCCGGTGTGCTGCAGGTGTTCACACTTGAGCAGCACGTTGCAGCCGCTGATTGCCGACAACCGGGCGCTGTAGGTCAACGGGGTGATGCTGACGGCCGGGCGCAGCGCCCCATGGGCTTCCTTGATCGCTTCGTATAGCGCATCGAGGTAATCGGCATCGACAACGGTGGGGGAACCTGTGGCGGCTGGCATGGCTGCACTCCTGTCTATTCATGGAATATATGTCCACCGTAGACTAATGGTCTATTCATGGCAATAGGGCGAGCGAAACCGTCGGCGCCCCCATCTGGTCGCCAGCGCTGTGAAGTAAAGGGGGCTTAGGCCCGGAACTCCTTCAGGTATTTGTACACCGTGGCCCGACCCATGTTGAGCACGCTGGCGATGTAGTCGGCGCCACTGCGCCCTTCGAACGCACCCTCGGCATGCAATGCCTGCACAAGGCTGCGCTTGTCTTTTATCTGCAGCGTTTGCAGTGACAGGTTGCGTTCCTGCAGCCAGGCATGCAGGAAGGTATTGATGCGTTCCTGCCAGTCATTGCGGAACAGTGAATCCGGCTGCGGCACCAGCCGGCTCATCTGGAAAAACGCATCCAGCGCCGCGCGGGCCTGCTCCAGTACCGACACATTCAGATTGATGCACAGCAGGTACTCGGCTTCACCGTCCTGGTTGCGCAGCACGGTGCTGATGGAGCGGATTTTCTGGCCATTCCAGTTGAGCTTCTCGTAGGGCCCCAGGTTGGCACCGTTGAGCAGGTTCCCCAGTTCGTGATCGATCGCCGAGTCATCGCCCAGTTTGCGCTGGGAGAAATTGTTGGCGATGTGCACGACGGTCTGGCTGCGCAGGTCATGAACGATGGCTTCTGCGTGCGGGTACAGCAGCAGTGCGATGCTGTCGGCGATTGCCTTGTAGTTTTCCAGGGTCATTTTCTGTCGGTGATCGGGTGCTGGACACCCATGGTGGCGGCAAAGCGCAACTGACACAAGGCAGCTACGGGCAGGGCCGGTACGGTTGCCCGGTTCGAAAACAGCCCGATTTTCCATCTCACATGCGATAAGCCGTGATTATTCCATCTTAGGAAATGTTTGCAGGGTTGGTTGCTTGTCTTCATAATTGGTATGTAATTACATGGTACATAATACGGTACAAAATCGTAGGAGCAAGCATGGCCCGGGGCGGTATAAACAAGGTTGTAGTGCAGCAGGCGCGTCAGGCGCTGATTGCCCGGGGCGAAAACCCCAGCATCGATGCCATACGTATCGAGCTGGGCAACACCGGCTCCAAGACCACCATTCACCGCTATCTGAAAGAGTTGACCGGCCAGCAGCCCGTGGCCGCCGAGGGCGGCATTGCGCTGAGCGACGTGCTGAGCCGAATGGTCGGGCAACTGGCAACCCAGTTGCAGGACGAGGCCGACCTGAAGATCGAGCAGGCCGAAAGCACCTTCACTCAACAGCGCGAGCAGCTGGAAGCGCAGCTGGCGATCGCCCAGCAGGCACTGGCTGCGGCGCATCAGCAGCATCAGATCGATGTGGCCGCACTGGCCGCCGAATCGGAAAAACTGCTTTCCACCCAAAGCACCCTGCAAGCCGAACAGTTGCGCAGTGCCAGCCTCAACCAGTCGCTGGGCGAGCTGCAGGTGCGCCTGGCCGACAAGGACGAGCAGGTAAAATCACTGGAAGACAAGCATCGCCATGCCCGCGATGCACTGGAGCACTACCGCAACGCCAGCCGCGAACAGCGTGAGCAGGAACAGCGCCGGCATGAAGCACAGTTGCAACAGTTGCAAGTGGAAGTACGCCAACTGCAGCAGGGCATGATCGTCAAGCAGGACGAGCTGACCCGCCTGCACCGCGACAACGAGCGTTTGCTGGGTGAGCATCGTCAGGCCGCCAGCGCCTGCAGGGCGCAGGATGAATTGCTGGAACAGCGTGATGCGCAGATCCAGGGCTTGCGCACGATCCTGGCCCAGGCGCAGGGTGCCAGCGAGGAAATGCGTCGGCAGCTGGATATGCAGGCACAGAGCCTGGAAGCGAGGCGCGACGTGTGCGCGGAACAGGCTCGCCAGTTACGGCAGCTTGAGGAGCAGCTCAAGGCACGAGACGAGGAGCTGCGTGAATGTCGGTCGCAGTTGTCTGCCGCTAACGCGGCGCAGTAAGTCACAGACCAGCGCTGCCTTTGCAGTGTCGCGATCGGGCCGCCGGGCAGCCCCGGCGGTTTTTTGCGTCAATGTCGACATCGTAGGGCTGTTCCACAGCCCGATCGCGATACAAGGCCGCTGTTACCGAGCGCGCTCAGTTTTCGGCTTGTCTGGCTGCCTCCACACCTGCCGCCGATAGCTTGATGGGGTAGTTCACGCTGATTTGGTGGTCGCTGCTTACCGCCACGCTGCCATCCTGGATCAAGCCGGCTTCCTGCAGTGTCTTGAGCATGCCGGCCACCGCCTTTTCCCCACGGTAGTTGTCCAGCACTTCCTTGCCCAGCCCCTGAGGGTGGGCGTGCAAGAGGCGAGTCAGCACTTCGGTTTTCAATGCATCGTTACTCATGGAGGGCCTCACTTGCCATGCTTGGCCTGAAGCGCCTTGGCATGCTCCAGATGCTGTTCGAGCTTGGGCAGGGTTTCGCTCGCAAAGGCCTTGAGCTCAGCCTTGTCTGACGAGGCCGCCTCCTTCTTGAACAGCTCCACCGCCTTTTCGTGCGCATCGACCTGGTTGTTGATGTAGGACTTGTCGAACGACTCTTCTCGCCATTCCAGGATCACTTTCTTGACCTTGTCGGTCATTGCCGCCTCGTCGGGCACGGAAATGTCCAGCTTGCGGGCGATGTCCCCCAGTTTCTGGTTGGCCTGGGTGTGGTCAGTGACCATTTGCTGGGCGAATGCCTTGATCGCTGTATTCTGGCTTTTTTCCAGGGCCAGGTTGCCAGTGACCACCTCGGCAATGCCGGCCTCGGTGGCCGCCTCAACGAAGTCATCGGAACTAGCCGCCAGTGCGTGTACCGATGCCAGGCCCAACACCATGGAAAAACCGACGCGCTTGATGAAGAGACTGCTCATGCTTCACTCCTTAAACCTTGACGCGACCTCAGTGTCGCGTACGGTTGAGGGGGCACGGGCGGCAAAGGTTTAATCTTTTTCCTGGGCGGCAGCGCCCAGGTGGCGCTCAACTATAGTGAAAGACGGCAAACGCGGTATACCTAGGGATTTCAATGTGTGCAGCCAGGAAGCAGGATGAAGACGGCCTCTTTGCGATAACCGGCGAGGGCCGTGCCGTGGCGCTGTTCCGCCTGGTACTGGCGTTCATGCTGGTGGTGATGCTGGCCTTTGTCCTGGTGGAAGGCTGGCGTATCTGGCGCGACTACCGGCACGCCTTCACCAATGCCGAAAACATGGTTACCAACCTGGCCCGAGCCACGGCGCAGCATGCCGAAGACGCCATCCGCCAGGTCGACGTCATCACCGCGGCGCTGGCCGAACGCCTGGAAGGCGACGGCTTCGAGCACATCGACCGGCCGCGCCTGCATACCTTGCTGGTCCAGCAGAAGCGCATCATGCCGCAGTTGCACGGACTGTTCGTGTATGGCCCCGATGGCAGCTGGATCGTTACCGACCAGGCGGTAGTCCCGCCCAATGCCAACAATGCCGACCGCGACTACTTCATTTACCACCGCGACCATCCCGACCGTGGAGTACACATCGGCTCCGTGGTGCGCAGCCGCTCGACTGGCGACCTGATCATCCCCATTTCACGGCGCCTGGAATATGCCGATGGCAGCTTCGCCGGGGTGTTGCTGGGCACCATCAAGGTGGAGTGGTTCGTGCGTTACTACGGCGACTTCAAGATCGACGAACGTGGCGCGCTGGTACTGGCCAAGCGCGACGGCACCATCCTGGTCAGGCGGCCGTTCGTCGAGCAGGTAGTGGGCCGTAGCCTGAGCAACAGCGAGATCTTCCGCAACCACTTGCCGTATGCAACGGAAGGGGTGGCCGAGGCGGTCGCCGTGGTCGACGGCACGCCAAGGCTGTATGGCTTTCGCGCGCTGTCCAGCTACCCGTTGGTGGTGGAGGCGGGCTTGTCGCGGGAGTCGATCGTCGCGCCCTGGCGGCAAGACGCAATCAAGTCGGTGTCGGTACTGCTGCTGTTACTGGTGGGGCTGGCGGCCTTTGGTGGTGTGGTGCTGCGCCAGTTGCGCGAGCGTATTGTCATCGAGCGGGCCCTGCACCAGGCACACCAGACCCTGAAGGCCCTGGCACTGACCGACAGCCTGACCGGGCTGGGTAACCGCCGGCGGCTGGATGCGGTGTTCGAGCCGGAGCTGCGCCGGGCAAGGCGCCAGGGCTATCCACTGGCGCTGGTGATGCTCGACCTGGATTACTTCAAGGCCTACAACGACCGTTACGGGCACCCAGCGGGCGACCAGTGCCTGCGGCGCTTTGCCGAGTTGCTGCAACAGGCGCTGAAGCGGCCGGCCGACCTGGCTGTGCGCTATGGGGGCGAGGAGTTCACACTGCTGCTGCCCGATACCGATGCACGCGGGGCGGAGCTGCTGGTGCAGGAAGTGCAACAGCTGTTGCGTCGGCATCTGCTGGAGCATGCAGGCAGCCCACTGGGACGGGTATCGTTCAGTGCGGGGATTGCCGTGGGTGACCTGGCACGGGAGGGGGTGACGCCCGAGAACCTGATGGTGGCGGCGGATGCGGCGCTGTACCAGGCCAAGCGCCAGGGGCGGGATGGGTATTGTGTGGCGGGGCGTGTGGTAGTGGGAGGGGAAGAATGATTCCTTCAATTGCCTGCACCGGCAAGCCGGCTCTCATGGAACTGCACATAACTCATTGAATTAGCAGGGGCCCTGTGGGAGCGGCTTTAGCCGCGAACACCGGCGCAGCCGGTGCCATGCACCGCGTTGGATTCTTCGCGGCTAAAGCCGCTCCCACAGGGTTTGCGCATGGCTTGAGCTCAACGCTATCGAGGTGGGCGCTGGCTTGCCGGCGCCCAAGCGCTCAAGGCCCTACATAAAGGCGCATTGCACAGCGCCCCGTGAGCCCATGGGCAAGCTCCTTGGCCAGAATGCCCCGCAGCCGCGCATCCAGCAGCCCCTCATCAACCACCTCGAACCCGAGCCGCGCATAGAACGGCGCATTCCACGGCACCTCGGCAAAGGTGGTCAAGGTCAGCTCCCGCCCCCCCATCTGTCGTGCCGTATCGACCACCTGCAGCAGCAGCCTGCGCCCGACACCTTGCCCCTGGGCCTCCCGGCGCACCGAAATTTCATGAAGATGCAGCGCGTGATCCTCAAGCCGGGCACAGGCAAACCCCAGAATGCGCCCCTCCAGATCCTCAGCCACCCAGCTACCGCCTGCGTCGACGAATGCCCGGTGTGTCTCACGGCTCATCACATCACCCTGCGCCAGCCATGCCAGCGCCGGCCAGGCGGCAAAGGCCTGGGCCGCCGAACGTTCGACGTCCGGGAGCCATTGAATGTCGCGCTCAAGGGTAGGGCGGATGCGCATGAGCCAGTCCTTTTCTAGTTGTCCATCCTAATCTGCCGCCAGCACTTGTGGCTGCAATTGCCAGCGCACCGAGCTTACACCTTTCTCCAGGCTGACCCGGCTGACCAACCGCTCCAGTTGCGCTGGTGCCTGCGCGGTGCCCAGCAGTTCGGCGCGCACTTCCAGGCGTGCAGGGTTGGCCAAATCTTCGCTGTGCAGTGATTGCAGGCGCAGTTGCGGGTCGCCCAGGCTGTGCAACATCAGGCTGCGAACCTGGATCTCGTCCTCGGCGCGGCAGACGATGCGCACTTCGAAGTGCTGCTCCGCCTCGCTGGCCGGCACCACTTCCTGGCGGTCCAGGCGCTGGGCAATGTCGCGCAGCAGGATATTGGCGCACAGCACCACCAGGCTACCCAGCGTCGCCTCCAGCAGCAGCCCGAGGCTGCACAGCACGCCCACCGCAGCCGTGCACCACAGCGTGGCGGCGGTGTTCAGGCCACGTACGTTGAACCCGTCGCGCATGATCACACCGCCACCAAGAAAGCCGATGCCCGACACCACATACGCGGCGATGCGCGACGCATCGGTGGGTGCCATGCCCGGCACTGCCTGGGTCATCAGCACGAACAGGCAGGCACCGGTGCTGACCAGTGCATTGGTGCGCAGCCCGGTCAGGCGCTGGCGCAGTTGACGTTCGGCGCCAATCAGCGCCCCCAGCAGCAGGGCGATGCTGACACGCAGCAGAAATACTTTCCAATCCATAGCAAACCTCTTCCACGGGCACACGCCCGCATGAACGCCATCAACTGGCGCGGTTGAAAAACCAGAAAATGCGCAGGACCACGAAGGGGAAGGAAGAAGAGGGGGTTACAAGAAACCACCGTCTTGCCAGGCCGGCCAGACAGTGCAGGACACTGCCGGACTAGCGCGCCAAGTGGGCCTGTCGCATGCGACTGGGGCTACTGTCCAATGCAGGTCTCCTGTTCAGGGATGCAAAATTGCGTCGCGGACCTTACGCCCCGTGGCAGGCCAGGTCAAGGGTGAAAACATGACAACGGGCTTCATCCGCACCGGACTTGCTACCGGTCACGCCTGCATGGAAAAAAACACGGGCAATCGGTACCCTTGCGCCTTCACTTGCCATCACCCGGACCCTTCCATGCTGTTCAATCTCGCCGTGCTGTTCGGCACCCTTGTGGCCATGGAGGGCGTTGGCACGCTGGCTCACAAGTACATCATGCATGGCTGGGGCTGGTGGCTGCACCGCTCGCACCATGAGCCGCAACTGGGCATGCTCGAAACCAATGACCTGTACCTGGTGGCCCTGGGGCTGATCGCCACGGTGCTGGTAGCCCTGGGCAAAGGTGGTCATGCGCCCTTGCAGTGGGTGGGCGGCGGGGTGGCGGGGTACGGCGTGCTGTATGTCGTGGCCCACGACGGGTTCTTTCACCGGCACTGGCCGCGCAAGCCACGGCCGGTCAACCGCTACCTCAAGCGTTTGCATCGCGCGCACCGGTTGCATCATGCGGTGAAGGGGCGCACGGGGAGTGTGTCGTTCGGGTTCTTCTATGCACCGCCGTTGAAGGTACTGAAGCAGCAGTTGCGGCGTAAGCGCAGCCAGTTGTGACAGGGGCTCCCACAGGGAACTCGCCTCAGTTCACTGTTTCACCCTTGGCTTGCACCGCCACATGCCCGCGGCTCACCCACCAGCCAAACCCCGCCGCCGTGAAGAACATGATCAGGCTGTACAGCGCCGCCGGCACCGCCATGGTGGCGTTGTTCAGCAGTGAAGGGCTCAACGCCAGGGCAATCGCCAAGGTCCCGTTGTGAATGCCGATCTCCATGCCGATGGCAATCGCCTGGCGCTTGGGGATGCTCAGCAGGCGCGGCACCCAGTAGCCCACGCCCAGGCTCAGCAGGTTGAACAGCAGCGCGGCCAGGCCCACCACCGGCGCGTACGCAACCACGGTCTGCCAGTCCTTGGCCAGGGCCAGGACGATGGTGAACGCCAGGAACAACGCGGCCACCAGCTTCATCGGCTTCTCCATGCGTGCGGCGAAAGCGGGGGCGAAGCGGCGAATCAGCATGCCCAGCGCCACCGGCAGCAGGACGATGGCGAACACCTGCATCACCTTGGCAAACTGCAGCGGGATGGCCTGGTCCGATGCCATGAACCAGCTCAGCGACAGGTTCACCAGCAGCGGCATGGTCAGGATCGCGATCAACGAGTTGACCGCCGTCAGGGTGATATTCAATGCCACATCGCCATGGGCCAGGTGGCTGAACAGGTTGGCCGTGGTGCCGCCAGGCGAGGCGGCCAGCAGCATCAGCCCCACCGCCAGGGCCGACTCCAGGCCAAACCCGTTGGCAATCAGGAAGCACACCAGCGGCAGTAGCAGGATCTGGCAAACCAGGCCTACCACTACCGGCTTGGGGTACTTCACCACGCGGGCGAAGTCGGCCAAGGTCAGCGATAACCCGAGGCCGAGCATGATGATACCCAGGGCCAGCGGCAGAAACGCGGTGAGCAAAGGTGAGGCAGTCATGGGCGGTCTCTCGGGCGAAGGATCCCGAAGAGTGTAGGCCGGCCCTGATTGATAGCTAATTGCAAAGCGCCAGCGCTTGGTAACCGGTTGTTACCAAGCGCTGCGGCCAGTGAGGCTGCATGCCGCGTTGCAGTAGGCTTGCGGGCGCAGTAGCATTCCTGTTTTAGCCGAGGATTAGCCTGTCATGCCTTTCCAGCAAGGTCTGCTTGCCACCCCGGTGCCGGCTCACGCCCGTCACCTGTTCTTCACCCTGCAGTCGCCCGAGGCCCTGCCTGCCGCCCTGGATGCCCTGCTGTCGCAGGTTGATGGCGAACAGCTGATCCTGGGTGTCGGCGCCCCGCTGGCCAGGGCCCTGGGCCGTGAAGTACCTGGCTTGCGCGCCTTCCCGCAGCTGGATGCCGCCGTGGAGAACCCCAGCACCCAACACGCCCTGTGGCTGTGGCTGCGCGGTAACGAGCGCGGCGACCTGCTGCTGCGTGCCCAGGCCCTGGAGCTGGCGTTGGCACCAGCCCTGCGCCTGGCCGACAGCGTCGACGGCTTCCTGCACCGTGGCGGCCATGACCTGACCGGTTATGAAGACGGCACCGAAAACCCGGTGGACGAAGAGGCCGTGCAGGCGGCCATTGCCGCCGACGGCTCCAGCTTTGCCGCGTTCCAGCTGTGGAAGCACGACCTGGAGTACTTCAAGTCGCTGCCCCAGGCCGACCAGGACAACATCATCGGCCGCCGCCTGAGCGACAACGAAGAGCTCGACGACGCCCCCGAGTCGGCCCATGTCAAGCGCACGGCCCAGGAAAGCTTCGAGCCAGAAGCGTTCATCGTCCGTCGTTCGGTGGCCTGGGCTGACCAACGTGGCGCTGGCCTGGCCTTCGTGGCCCTGGGCCACAGCTTCGAGGCATTCGAAGTGCAGCTGCGGCGCATGAGCGGCCTGGAGGACGGCATCATCGACGGCCTGTACCGCTTCAGCCGGCCACTGACCGGTGGTTACTACTGGTGCCCACCCATGAGCGAGGCGGGTGTCGACCTGAGCCTGCTGATGCAGGCCTGATCGCTACACATCCAGATACAGAAACACCGGCTGCAGCGGGGTACAGCGGCTAGCCTTGAAAGTTTCCGCGCCATGACGGAGCTTTCCATGTACGCACGTCGCGATGTCCTACGCGCGGGTGCAACCCTGGGCTTGCTGGCCGCCAGCCCGTGGTTGCACGCCGCCGCCCCGGCAGGTTTGCTGACCCGCAAGGTGCCGTCCACCGGTGAAGCGCTGCCGGTGATCGGTGCCGGTACCTCCGGCAGTTTCGAAGTGGAAGCCGGCTCGGCCCAGTACCAGCAGCTGAAAGTCGTACTGAAGGCGTTCTTCGAAGGCGGTGCCCGGGTCATCGACACCTCGCCCAACTACGGCGGCGCCGACAGCATTCTCGGCCAGCTACTGGAAGAGGGCGGTTGGCACCGGCAGTGCTTCATCGCCACCAAGATCGCCGCCGACAGCCGGGCAGACGCCGAAGCGCAATGGGCCGGTAGCCTCAAGAGCCTGCGCACCGACAAGGTCGACTTGCTGCAAATCCACAACCTGCGCGACTGGCAGACCCAGCTGCCCTATGCCCGCGAATTGAAGCAGCAGGGCAAAGTCCGCTATGTCGGCATCACCCATTACCTGAACAGTGGCCAGGACGAGGTCGCCCGCATCGTGCGCAGCGAACCGCTGGATTTCATCCAGATCAATTACTCGGTCAATGCCCCCGGCGCCGCCCGCGAACTGCTGCCCCTGTGCCAGGACAAGGGCGTTGGCGTGCTGATCAACCGGGCTTTCGACGACGGCCGCCTGTTTGCCCGGGTCAAGGACCAGGCCTTGCCCGGCTGGGCCGCAGAGGCGGGTATCGGCAGCTGGGCACAGTTGTTTCTCAAATTCGCCATCAGCCACCCGGCGGTGACCACGGTCATCCCTGCGACCAGCCGGCCCGAGCGCCAACTTGACCAGCTCAAGGCCGGACACGGGCCGTTGCTGACCCAGCCTCAGCAACAGGCGCTGATCGAGCTGTTTGCCTGACACCATGGCAGCCTGGCGGCGGCGCCTGGACCAGGGGCTGAACATCCAGCCCGGCGAGGGGCCGGCGGTGATCGCCGGTGTGCTGCTGTTCTACCAGTTGTTCACTGGCTATTTCATGCTGCGCCCGGTGCGTGAAACCATGGGCGTTGCCGGTGGCGTGGACAACCTGCAATGGCTGTTTACCGGCACCTTCATCGCCACCCTGGCGTGTCTGCCGTTGTTTGGCTGGCTGGCCTCCAAGGTGCAGCGCCGGCACATCCTGCCCTGGACCTACGGCTTCTTCGCCAGCAACCTGTTGCTTTTTGCCGTGCTGTTCGCCCGCGACCCGGAAGCGTCATGGACGGCCCGAGCCTTCTACATCTGGTTGTCGGTGTTCAATCTGCTGAGCATCTCGCTGGCCTGGAGCGTACTCGCCGACCTGTTTTCCACCGCCCAGGGCAAGCGCCTGTTCGGCCTGCTGGCGGCCGGGGCCAGCCTGGGCGGGCTCAGTGGTCCCATCCTGGGTACGCTGCTGGTGGTACCGCTGGGCCATGCCGGTTTGCTGGTGCTGGCCGGGGCGCTTCTGCTGGGCAGCATCGGCGCGACGTTGTTCCTGCAACGCTGGCGAACGCGCCATCCACTGCCGGTACAAGCCGAGCGGCCGGACTCCCGACCACTGGGCGGCAACCCGTTTGCCGGTGCCACTGCCGTACTGCGCTCGCCCTACCTGCTGGGCATTGCGCTGTTCGTGGTATTGCTCGCCAGTGTCAGCACCTTCCTGTATTTCGAACAGGCGCGCATCGTCAGCGAAACCTTCACCGAGCGTACCCGACAAACCCAGGTGTTCGGCCTGATCGACACGGTGGTTCAGGCCCTGGCGATCCTCACTCAAGTGTTCCTTACCGGTCGCCTGGCTCGCCGTATGGGGGTGGGCGTGCTGCTGGTGGCGGTGCCGCTGGTGATGGCAGCGGGCTTCCTGTGGCTGGCACTGGCCCCGGTGTTCGCCGTTTTCGCGGTGGTGATGGTGGTGCGCCGGGCCGGTGAGTACGCGTTGGTGCGGCCGGGGCGGGAGATGCTGTTCACCGTGCTGCCCGCCGAGGACAAGTACAAGGCCAAGAACTTCATCGACACCGTGGTCTATCGTGGCGGCGACGCCTTGAGTGGCTGGCTCAAACGGGCGCTGGACGTGATGGGTGAGCATCCGCAACTGGCGATGCTGATCGGTACGCTGCTTGCCTTGGGTTGGGCGACGACCGGAGGTTGGCTGGGACGGCGCCAGGCGCGCCTGGATAGCACGCCGCGCGACTGACAGGCGCGCCAAATATGCTGGTGCCGCTTATTTAATGCCGCTGGTCCGAACGCTTCGCATTAAACCGAATCCGCCGGAATGACCGAACTCCCAACAGGTGTACGGCAGGTAATGCCGTGCATTCCGAAGTCATACGAGGTTTAAGACCATGGCCAACAAAGAGAACAGCCGCACCGGCAACCAGCAGGGCAGCCAAGGTGGCAACAAGAACCCGGGCAACTTTGCCAATGACCGCGAAAAAGCCTCCGAAGCTGGGCGCAAGGGCGGCCAGCAATCCGGTGGCGACCGTACCAGCGAATCGGGCCGCAAGGGCGGTCGTTCGTAAATGAGGCTACGCAGTGCCCGGGCGACCGGGCGCTGCGATCTTGCACAGAAGGAGAACCCCATGCGATTGATCCCTCTGATAGCCCTGGTGGGCACCCTTGGCTTGCTGGCTGGCTGTTTCGACCGGGATAACGACCACCCGGCAAAGGATGCCGACCAAAGCAAACCCTCGCTGCAGATGCAGCAACCCGGCGACAAACCTGCTCCGCAACCTGCTCCAGACCCTGAACCGATGCCCGGTCAGAAACCCAGCCAATAAAACGTGGACAAGGACTACCGCATGACGGCAATGACCCGCAAGACCGACGCGGTGGTACCGGCTTCGGCAAATGGGCCAGGCCTGACCGAGCGTTACAAGACGTTGCTCGAAGGCCCCGACACCACGAGCGCCGCGTGGCTCAGCGAACAGTTGTCACGTGCGCAACATTTGCCGGATGACCTGCCTGCCGATCCTGCTCAACTGGACGCCTGGAGCGCTCGCCATGCCAGCTAGGTGGCTGAAGCCTATGCGTATTACCTTGAGCAACGCCGCCAAGGTGCACCAAGGCGCTATTTTGCCAACCGCGCCCAGGCGCTGTGGTTCCTGCAACAGGTGGCGCCCACCAAGGCAGTGGACGGGGCATGGCTGCACAGCACCTTGCGACATTGGGGCGATCCCCGCTATCACGGGCTTATCCGCACCTACATGGAAGAGCTGGGCGGCGGCGATCCGCGTTGCAACCACGTGCTGATCTACCAACGGCTGTTGAGCCGGCTGGGTTGCCTGGTGCTGCCTGAGCTGGACGACCAGCGTTACCTGCAAGGCGCCTTGCAGCTGGCACTGGGGCGCTACGGCGATGATTTTCTTGCCGAGGTGATCGGCTACAACCTGGGCTACGAACAACCGCCGCTGCATCTGTTGATCACCACCTACGAACTGGCGGAGCTGGGCATCGATGGTCATTACTTTCAGCTTCACGTGACCATCGACAACGCGGCCAGCGGGCATGCGCATCTGTCCATCCAGGCGCTACGCCAACTCTGCCCGGTCGACGACGCTGGCCAGTTCTACCAGCGGGTGCGCAGTGGGTACCGCTTGAATGGCCTGGGGCTTGATACACCCAGCCTGATCAGCAGCTTCGATCTTGAAACCGAACTGCTGTCGGCACTGGAGCACAAGCGCTCCTTTGGCCAATTCATGCACGCCGACCATTGCCGCGTGCAAAAGCGCACCGTCAACCAATGGCTGGCCGAGCCCGGTGCCATGCCCGCGTTTTTGCTGGCCCTGCAGGCGCAGGGCTGGATCCGCCGCGGTGAGGAGCCTGCCAACAGCCGCTGGTGGGCGCTCATCGACGGCCCCTCGGCACCGATGTATGGCGTGTTCACCGCCTATGAAAAACAACTGTGGCACGACTGGATCGCGGCAGGCTGGCAAGCCCGGGGTCGCCGCGTGCTGCCTGGCAGCTGGGAGGTGCATGTGCAATTGGATGATGCGCTTACGATTCCTGCCCCGGACGCCGATATCGAGACCTTGATCGACAGGCTGTCCGGTAACCGCCATGCGACACCGGAAGGACTGCTGGCCACCCGGCGCTACCTGCAGGCTACCGGCCTGATTCAGGAGGCAACCCGCTGATGCTGCTCGATCCACTACAGATCCAGGCTGACCAGGCCATGCTGCAATTGGGCAAGCGCCTGCGTGCCGACGGCTACCGCTTCACCAGTGTCACCCCGGCAACTCATGCTCGGGTGAATGCGCGCCCGGAAGCCGAGCAGGCCAGCACCGCACGCGATGTGTTCGGCTGGAACCGTCCGTTCCGTTCGTCATTGGTTTCTGCCGATGAGCTGGATCAGATGCGGCGTGCCCAGGTGCTGAAGGCGCACGGGGAGTTGCTGCTCAGCACCGTGCGCTGGTCCACAATCGACGACCTGCTGCTGGTGCACTCCGCGTACCCCACCCAGGAAGCCGACGCGGTATTTTTCGGCCCGGACAGTTACCGTTTCGCCCAGGTCATCCATGATCATCTGCAACGCACTCCGAAGCGCGTCGAGCATGCCGTGGATATTGGTTGCGGCACTGGTGTCGGCGCCTTGCTGATTGCCCGGGCGGCGCCCCATGCCCAAGTCAGCGCCGTGGACATCAACCCGCTCGCGCTGCGTTACACCGCGATCAACGCGGCACTGGCGGGCCTGAGCAATGTGTCCGTGGAACCGAGTGATATCCTCGACGGCATTACCGGGCTGTTCGACCTTATCGTTGCCAACCCGCCGTACATGCTGGATGCCAGCGAACGTACCTATCGGCATGGCGGTGGTTCGCTCGGCGCGCAGCTGTCGCTGCGGATCGTCGAACAGGCCTGCGAGCGGCTGGGTTCAGGCGGCTCGCTACTGTTGTATACCGGCGTGGCGATCATCGACGGCCGGGACGCCTTGCTCGACGCCGTCCGCCTGCGCCTGGCGGGCCCGGCGTGGTCCTGGGTGTATCGGGAAATCGACCCGGATGTGTTTGGCGAACAACTGAGCGAACCCGGTTACGAGCAGGTCGAACGCATCGCCGCCGTGGTGCTTACAGTCACCCGCAACAGCTGAGGCAGCATGGCACGACCCTGCACGTTCGGCATCGAGGAAGAATACCTGCTGGTGAACCTGGACTCGGGGCGGGTGCCAGCCACACCTTCGCCAGCCGTGATCGGGCGTTGTCGCGAGGCGCTGGGCCAGCATTTTGCCCAGGAAATGTTCCGCAGCCAGATCGAAGTGGCCTCGCCGGTGTTTGCCAACCTGTTCGAGGCACGCGAGTTCTTCCAGCACAGCCGCCAGCGGCTGGGCACCGCGCTGGCCGAAGAGGGCATGGGCCTGTACGGCGCGGCAAGCCACCCCAATGCCGCCTGGCTGCGGCAGCAACCAGCCACCCCGGCGCACTACCGGCAACTGTTCGCGGACTACCGGCATGTGGCGCGGCGCAGCCTGCTCAACGGCCTGCACGTACACGTGGGCGTTCCGCCAGGCTGCGACCGCATGCAACTGATCAACCGCGTACTGGGCTGGCTGCCCTTGTTGCTGGTACTGAGTACGTCATCCCCGCTGTGGGCAGGCCAGTGCACCGGCTACATGAGCTACCGGCGAGTGGTTTGCGGGGAGTGGCCACACATGGGGCTGCCCGAGCCTTTGCCGGACTGGGCCGCCTACGAGCGCTACCGTGCCTTGCTGCAGCGCACCGGTTCGCTGGCCGCGGACGGCGACTTCTGGTGGGCGATCCGGCCTTCGCGACGCTTCCCGACGGTCGAACTGCGCATCTGCGATGGCTGCCCGCGGCTGGAGGACGCGCTGTGCATCGCTGCACTGTTTCGCCACCTGATCGAGCACAGCATCGTGTACCGGCATGACCCCGCGGCCTGCAACCGCGAGCAGCGCTGGATCACCCAGGAAAACTACTGGCGTGCCATGCGCCATGGGCGCCACGGTGAGTTCATCGGCCTGCACGGGCAACAGCCGGTTACGGCCGAAGGCTGGCTGGCCCAGTTGCAGGAGCATTTGCCGGTCGACACCGCAGACGCCGAACGCGCCTTCCACCATGCACACCACCTGCTGCGCGACGGCACCCATGCCGACCAGCAACTGCAGTGCCTGGCCCAGGCCCGCGCTGCTGGCCTGGGCAGGGCGCAGGCGTTACGGGCCGTGGTGGCCGCCGGGGCTTGCAATTAGCCGGGGTTGGCCGAAAATGGCCGCGCCTTTCGCAGCCACTCGGAACCACCTGCGCCATGATGCTGATCAAGCAATTCCCCGACATTTCCCTGGATGACACGCTGTTTGTCTTCGCCCTCGAAGCCGAGGCCGGCGAGGTATTCGCTGACGTCAACACCGTGTTCACCGGCATCGGCAAGGTCAATGCCGCCATCGCGCTGACCAAGGCCATTGCCACGCGTCGGCCCAGGCTGATCGTCAACCTTGGCTCGGCCGGCAGCCAGCGCCATGGCAAGGGCGAGGTGGTGTGCTGCACCCGCTTCGTGCAGCGCGACATGGACGTGACCCCGCTGGGCTTCGACCGCTACCAGACGCCTTTGTCGGACATCCCGGTGGTGTTGGAGCATGGTGCGCAGATCCCCGGCCTGGCCCTGGAAACCTGCGGCAGTGGCGACAGCTTCGAGATCAACCATGGCAATGCACCTTATGACGTGGTCGACATGGAAGCCTACGTGCTGGCGCTGATCGCACGCGGCGAAGGTATCCCGTTCGTGTGCCTGAAGTACATTTCCGATGATGCCGGCAGTGACGCGGCGCAGGACTGGGCGGTGCAGGTGCACCTGGCGGCCGAGGCTTTCCGGCGGGTGCTGTTCAGCCAGTCGTGACTGCTGGCAAGTCTGAAACGTGCCTTGGCCTGACATTCGGTATCTGGAACTCAGGCATACAGTACTAGTCTTAATATGTGGGAATATTTCCCACGCAAAGAGGCTGACTGGCTCTCAGGGATCGTGCGAAAACCGCAGTTGCTCGCTGACACTGCAGATCTATGGCCGCGCCGGTTGGCTGGCCGCTCCATGGGCGGTTGCGAACTCATTGGTCATTGCGTTTGTTACGGAGATGACGACGCAACGCCAAGCGGAGGTGCATCATGTTGCTCAAGAAATGTTTGTTGGCATTGGCAATTGGTGGCGTCCTGTCGGCATCGACCGTTCTGGTGCCCGACTACATCGGTAGTTTCTCCAGCGTGTATGCCAAAGACGGTGGCAGCGGCGGCGGTGGTGGTCACGGCGGTGGCGGCGGTTCTGGAGGCGGTGGCGGCCACGGTAATGGCGGCGGTGGCTCTGGAGGCGGTGGCGGTCACGGTGGTGGCAGCGGTGGCTCTGGAGGCGGCGGTCACGGTGGTGGTAGCGGAGGCAGTGGTCACGGTGGTGATGGCGGTGGCGGTCATGGCGGTCATGGCGGCCCGGGGGCCGGCGATGGTGACCATGGTGGCATGGCCGGCAAAGGCCCAGGCGATGCGCATGACAACGACAACGATGCGGCGGATGCCGCCAGGGACGCCGCCCGAGACGATGCTGATGCGGCCAGAGACGCTGCAAGGGCTGAGGCCGATGCTGCCCGGGATGCGGCAAAAGCTACCGCAGATGCAGCCAGAGACGCTGCCAGAGCCGAGGCGGATGCCGCCCGCGACGCCGCAAAAGCTGCTGGCGTAGCCGGCGCAGATGACGCCAGAGAAGCTGCCAGGGACGCGGCAGATGCTGCCCGCGACGCAGCCAGAGACCAAGCTGATGCAGCCAGAGATGCTGCCAGGGCTACGGCAGATGCCGCCAGGGACGAAGCCAAAGTCGCTGCCAATGCAGCCAGAGACGCTGCAAGGGCTGATGTGGACGACGCGCCAGACGCGCCAGATGCACCGGATGTGGACGCAGTTGAGGTACGGAACTAGTCGCTTTGAGTGACGTATCGACCGCTGGTCGGTGTATGGGCCAGTTGGAAAAAACCATCCATGGCGGTTTACCTCGAAATCGGTAGAGCGGCCTTCGCGGGCTTGCCCGCTCCCACAGGACTACCACCAGCTTCAATACCTGTAGGAGCGGGCAAGCCCGCGATTGGGCCAATACCGGTTTCACCAGAGGAGTGGCCCCATGTCCAGCAAACCCCACGACCAGTTCAGCATGCAGAACCCGCTGACCCAGTACCCGCACCCGCCATTCCCTGCCCAAGGCCAGCCGGCACCGGGGCTGGACGCCAACATGCAGCCCGAGCCAGACCACGGCGAAACCACCTACAAGGGCTTTGGCCGCCTGGCAGGGCGCAAGGCGCTGATCACCGGTGCGGACTCGGGCATCGGCCGGGCCGTGGCCATCGCCTTCGCCCGCGAGGGTGCCGACATAGCCCTCAACTATCTGCCCATCGAACAACCTGACGCGCGCAAAGTCATCAAACTGATCGAAGCCGAAGGCCGCAAGGTGGTGGCCATTGCCGGTGACCTGAAGGATGAGCAGTTCTGCAAGGAACTGGTCGACCAGGCCCACGAGCAACTCGGCGGCCTGGACATCCTGGTCAACGTCGCCGGCAAGCAGGAAGCGCGCAAGGACATCAGCCAGATCAGTCACGAACAGTTCGACCACACTCTGAAGACCAATGTCTACGCGCTGTTCTGGTTGTGCCAGGCGGCCGTGCCGCTGATGCCGGCGGGGGCGACCATCATCAACACCGCTTCGATCCAGTCTTACCAGCCTTCAGCCACCTTGCTCGACTATGCCACCACCAAGGCGGCGATCGTCGCCTTCACCAAGGCCCTGGCCAAACAGGTGATCGAGCGCGGTATCCGGGTCAACGCCGTGGCCCCGGGGCCTATCTGGACAGTGCTGCAACCCAGTGGTGGCCAACCACCGGAGAAAATCCCCGACTTTGGTGCGCACACGCCCATGAAGCGCCCAGGGCAGCCCGCCGAATGTGCGCCGGTGTATGTGTTGCTGGCCAGCCAGGAGTCCAGCTATATCACCGGCGAGGTATTCGGTGTGACGGGTGGCAACCCGCTGCCATAGGGCAGGGCAGCTAAACCTTCGCCGCCCGGTGCAGTCGATTCAGGTATTGGCAGGCAACCTTGGGAGCACCGCTAATGGCTCGGGCAATCTGGAAAGGCGCCATCAGTTTCGGCCTCGTGCACATCCCCGTGGCCCTCAATACCGCAGTGCGCACCGAGCGGGTCGATTTCGACTGGCTCGACAAGCGCAGCATGGAACCGGTGGGCTACAAGCGGGTGAACAAGGTCACCGGCAAGGAGATCGACAAGGACAACATCGTCAAGGGCGTTGAGTTCGAGAAGGGCCGCTACGTGGTGATCAGCGAGGAGGAAATCCGCAAGGCCCGGCCCGAGGCGACCCAGACGATCGATATCTTTTCCTTCGTCGAGGCCGGCGAGATCCCGCTGCAGTACTTTGATACGCCGTACTACCTTACCCCGGACCGTCGTGGCGGCAAGGTGTATGCCTTGCTGCGCGAAACCCTGGCCAAGACCGGCAAGGTGGCGCTGGCCACGGTGGTGCTGCACACCCGCCAGCACCTGGCGCTGCTGCGACCGCTGGATGACGCACTGGTGATGATTACCCTGCGCTGGCCGGAGGAGGTGCGCGGGCTGGAAACGCTGGAGCTGGACAGCAGTGTGACCGAGGCCAAGGTGGACAAGCGCGAACTGGACATGGCCAAGCGACTGGTGGCAGACATGAGCGGGCCGTGGAAACCGGCGGATTACCAGGATGTGTTCCGCCAGACCATCCTGGACCTGGTGGAGGAGAAGGCCAGCAAGGGCAAGATCGAGACGGTGGAGAAGGGCGAGGCGACGGAAGCGGGCAAAGGTGCAGATATCCTCGACCTCACCGAACTGCTCAAGCGCAGCCTGGGTGGCAAAAAGCCGGCGAAGAAGACACGCAAAGCGTCGTGAACCCTGGCGCTTGACGCAAGCCAGCAACGCAGGGCGCTGCACAGGACTTGTTGCGCTGGCAGGGACCTTGTGGGAGCGGGTTTACCCGCGAACACCGGCGAAGCCGGTGCCATGCACCGCGCTGGATGTTTCGCGGGTGAACCCGCTCCCACAGGGTGCGCAGGCTCGCCAGATAATCGGCCAGGGCTTCGGCGGCGCCGTACCAGCAGGCCGCAATGCCAGCGCCGCCATGCCAGAACCATGGGCCTGGCTCCTTGTTCAGGCACTGCGGGCGCAGCGTTTCAGGCAAGCCCTCATCAGGCCAGCCCCAGCTGCTTGCGCATGCCCACGGTGATCGATTGCCTTGTCTTGCCATAATCGGCCCAGGGGTCGTCCACATCGTCCAGACGCTCAAGCACATTGTCGATGTTCCACTGGTTGGCGCCCTTGAGTTGCGGCAGTTCCTCGCGCCAGATCGGCACGGATACCGGCAGGCCTTCACGCGCGCGCAGGGTGTAGGCGCAGGCGGTGGTCGCGCCCTTGCCGTTGCGCAGGTAGTCGATGAAGATGCGCCCGACGCGGTTCTTGGGCCCGGAAACGGCACTCAGCCTGTCGGGGAAGAGCCTGGCCAGGTAATCGACGATGGCATGGCTGAACGCCTTGACTTCATCCCAGCTGGCCCGCCGGGTCAGGGGCACGACCAGGTGCATGCCTTTGCCGCCACTGGTCTTGAGGAACACCCTCAAGCCCAGTTCATCCAGCAACGTCAGGGCCAGTTGGGTGGCTTCGAGCATGGCCTTCCACGGCAGTGCCGGGTCCGGATCGAGGTCGAGGACGAAGCGGTCGGGCTTGTCGAAATCCTTGTCGGTGGCGTTCCAGGTGTGCAGCTCGAGCATGTTCATCTGCACCGCTCCCAGCAGGGTATCGGCGCGGTTGATGACCATCGCTGCCTGGCCGGCCTCGGCCTTGTCGTAGCTGAGCACGTGGGGTATATGCAGCTGGCCTGCGTTCTTCTGGAAGAACAGCTCGCCGGTCAGGCCGTCCGGCGCGCGCACCAGTGCCACCGGGCGATCCTTGAGCTGGGGCAGGATCCACTGGCTGACGGCGGCGTAGTACTCGGCGACCTCGCGCTTGGTCACGCCGCGGGTGGCGTCGATTATCCGCTCGGGGTGGGTCAGGCGCAGCTCGCCCAAGACCTCTGGGGCCTTGGCCTGCTTGCGCTTGGGCAGGGTCTTGGCGGGCATGCTGCGCTCCAGGTCGATGGCGGTAGCCGGTTTGTCATCACGCAGGCCGTGGAACACCGAATGGCGCACGATGCCGTCACGGGTCATCTGGGCATAGGCGACTTCGGCCAGCAGCTGCGGTTTCAGCCAGTGCACGCCGCGGGCTTCGGCTCCCGCGGGCGGCTTGGGCAGAGCCGGCGTGTCGATTTCCAACGGTTCCAGCCGGGCATGGATGCTTGCCAGGGTGGTGGCACTGAAGCCGGTACCGACCTTGCCGGCATAGCGCAACTCGCCGCTGTCGTTGTCGTGCAAGGCCAGCAGCAGTGCGCCGAAACCGCTGCGGCTGCCTTTCGGGTCGGTGTAGCCGACGATCACGAACTCCTGGCGCTGCTTGCACTTGAGCTTGATCCAGTCGGGGCTGCGACGGCCGCTGTAGGGGCTGTCGACGCGCTTGCCGATCAGGCCTTCGAGTTGCAGCTGGCAGGCGCTGTCGAGCAGGGATTCGACGGGCTGGTCAAAGTCGGCGGAGTACCGGAGTACGTCCGATTCATTGTGTTCCAGCAAGTGCTGCAAGGTGCGGCGCCGGTCCTGCAGCGGTAACTGGCGCAGGTCCTGGCCGCCGAGGAAGGGCAGGTCGAACAGGTAATAGGTGATGTGCTCGTCATGTTCGGTGTCGAAGGCGTTCTGCAGCGCCTGGAAGTCCGCCGCGCCGTTCTCGCCGGCCACCACCACCTCGCCATCGAGCCAGGCCGCGTCGATGCCCAGCGCACGCAAGGCGGCAACCTGCCTGGGCAGCTTGCTGCTCCAGTCGTGGCCATTGCGGGTGAACAGGCGGACGTCATCGCCGTCGATGCGGGCAAGGATGCGATAACCGTCGAACTTGACTTCGTAGCGCCAGTCGCCGCCGGGCGGGGAGTCGACCAAGGTCGCCAATTGTGGCTGCAGTTGCGTCGGCAACGGCACCTTCCGGCCTTTGCTGGCCGGTTTGCGACGTGGTGCAGCGGCTTTTTTTGCTGCTGGCTTGCGCGGCACCAGCGTGCGGTCGCTGAGGACGCTGTCGGGCTGGGCGTCGACGATGCTGTAGTCGGCTTCGCTACGCGCCTGGCTGTCTTGCGACTTGACCAGCATCCACTGTTCCTTCTTGCCGGCCAGGTGGGTGCGAAACAGATTCCACACGCCGCCAAGCTTTTCGCCTTGCAGGCGGAAGCGCAACTTGCCCTTGGCATAGGCTTCGTGCGCATCGCCTTCGGGCTCCCAGATGCCCCGGTCCCAGACGATCACGTCGCCCGCGCCGTAATGGCCTTCGGGGATATGGCCTTCGAAATCGGCGTAGTCCAGCGGGTGGTCCTCTACGTGCACGGCCAGGCGGCGCACCTTCGGGTCCAGCGAGGGCCCTTTGGGGATTGCCCAGCTTTTCAGCGTGCCATCGAGCTCCAGGCGGAAGTCGTAGTGCAGGTGACTGGCGTCATGCTTCTGGATGCAGAACTGCAGCGCATGGGCCCGCTTGCCATGGCTGCGCTTGCCGCTGGGCTCGGGCGTGGCGTTGAAGTCGCGCTTGCGCGCGTATTCCTCTAGGGGCTTGGCCATGACGGCTCCGGGCGGTTCTGAGTCTCTATGGTGGGAGCCAGCGGCCCGGGCGGTAGTTCAAAAAAACTCTGAATCTTCAACGATCAGGTGCAGTCGACCGAATGAAGCCACTTGACGGAGAACACACATGGCCCGAGCAGATGAACCGAAGCCGTATACCCCGAGCGAAATCGACGACACCGAAGACCGCATGGGCAGCGTACATGAACTGGACTTCGACGAGCGCCTGGATGAGCGCGAGGGGCGTGTGGGCGACGAGCGCCCGGCCGCGGACGTGGCCCGCGAGTTCCCGCCCCGGCGCGTGGCCGAAAGCGGCATGACCGGCGGCGAAGCGCTGAGCGACAGTTTGCACGAAGACAACGTTACCTACGACGACCTGAGCCCGGACACCCTGCTGGATGAGACCGGCGCCCGCGACCCGCATGAGCCTGGCAGCACCGGCGGACCGGCAGACAAGACCCTGCGCCGGGTGGAGGCCCATGAAATCGGCGGCGGCATAGGCCTGGACGAAGCCGAACTGGCCCGCTCCGCACCGCTGGATGGCGAACCGTGGACTGATGATGTAATCGATGACGAGGAGAGCAAGCCATGAACGAACTGCGTTGTGCCTGTGCGCATTGTTCCTGCACCGTGGATGCCAACGCCTTGCAGCTCGAAGGCAAGGTGTATTGCTGCGAGGCCTGTGCCAGCGGGCATCGCAATGGCGAGCCGTGCCGGATGCCGGATTGCCACTGTGGCGAAAAGACCGGGGAGAGCGCGGTGGACAATGCGCTGGACGAGACTTTCCCGGCGAGTGACCCGATTTCACCCTGAAACAACGCCGTCCCATAGCTTCTGCATAGGTTTATGGGGCGGTGATGGTCCTGTGGGAGCGGCCTTGCGTCGCGAAAGGCCCCTCCCACACAAAGCAGCGCGCAGGCCTGCAGAATCAGTGAGTCTGCCAGATGCCGTTGCTACGCTCGCAATCGGTGCGGGCCTGGCCGAGGCTTGGGGTGTCGTAGTACTAGGTGATTACCCGCGCATCCTTGGGCAACGCCGGCTTGTCACCGCCAGCTGCCTTGGGGTTGGCCAATGCCTCCCGGGTCAACGGTGCGATGCAACTGCCAACGCTGCCGTCCGCGCAACGGTGGACCTTGTGCTTTTCGCTGTTGAGCATGTCCTTGCTCTCGTTGCTGCACGACCAGTTGATCGCTTCGGCGGGCAGGTTGCTGTAGCTGTAACAGCTGTGTCGCTCCACCGGCTTGACCGCCTCGCTGGAGGACCGCGTCAGCACGTTGCAGGCTTCGGCCAGGGCCTGGCCACTGACCAGGCTGGCCCCCATCAATATCAGGACAGCGACACGCATTTGCCACCTCCGGGGCCACAGGCCCTTGTCAGGTTCAGGCGGGCTTGTCGCGCCGGCGCATGGCTTTGGCGCGTTTCTCCAGGACCAGGTAGACAAGCACCGCCAGCAACAGCGGCACCAGGTAGTACAGCGTACGGTAGCCCAGCAGGGCCGCCACCAGCGAACCCTGGGCCAGCTGCCCGTGCAGCAGGGCCAGGAATACCGTTTCCAGCACACCCAGCCCGGCCGGGATATGCGCGACCACACCTGCCACACAGCTGATCAGCAGGATGCCAAGTATCGACGGGTAGAAGGCTTCGCCAGGCAGCAGCCAGAAGATCAGCAGTGCCATCAGCGCCCAGTTGCTGGCACCCAGCACGACCTGGCACAGCGCCAGGCGCAGCGACGGCAGCGTTACCTCATGGTCGCGCCAGCGCCAGGTGCGCTTTTTGGCGAAACCACAGGCCAGCAGGTAGCCTGCAGAAATCGCCAGCAATACCAGGCCGATCAGTTGCAGGCCGGTGGCGCCCACCGCCCAGTTGGCGGGTAGCTCGACCAGGCGCAAGGCGAACACCGTGCCAGCCAGCAGCATGTAGCCCATCCAGTTGGTCAGCAGGCCCAGGGTGAGGATGCGGGTGATGGTCGGTGTGTCCAGGCCCAGGCGGCTGTATAGCCGGTAGCGCAAGGCAACGCCACCCACCCAGGTGGTGAAATTGAGGTTGAAGGCGTAGCACACGAAGGCCACCGGCAAAACCTGGCGAGCCGGCAGGTGGTGGCCGGTGTAGGCCCGCGCCAGCAGATCGTAACTCGCGAACGTCAGG
The DNA here is from genome assembly GCF_022533585.1 of Pseudomonas sp. LS.1a. Taxonomy (NCBI): domain Bacteria; kingdom Pseudomonadati; phylum Pseudomonadota; class Gammaproteobacteria; order Pseudomonadales; family Pseudomonadaceae; genus Pseudomonas; species Pseudomonas sp. LS.1a. The sequence goes on along the minus strand of NZ_CP092827.1, from coordinate 2,909,249 downwards.
TAGCTGCACCCGGCCAGCGCCAGGCCGATGGCCAGGTTGCCAGGCTTGTAGGCCAGCAATGACTGGCGCACCTCGTTCCAGTCCAGGTTGCGCGCCAGCAGGTACAGCAGCGCAGGGATCAGGATCAGGAATGCCAGGGTGAACAGCCGTTTGCCCCAGGTTTGCCAGTGTTTTCGCGCCATCAGGTCTTGCCCTCGTGATAGTCACCCTGTACCTCGGCCTCCGGCTGCACCGAGCGCAAGCGCTGGCGGTGCGCCGGGAACCAGCCGGCAATCCGCGGGAAATGGCGGATCACGTGGAAACACACGAAGATCAGCGGCGCCCGCCACCAGTAGCCACGGACCATGCGCTCCAGGGTGACCGGCTTGCATTGATCGCGGGCCAGCGCCTGCAGGTGCTGGTTGAGTTGATGGTTGAAGGCACGATCACGGATGAACAGGTTGGCTTCCAGGTTGAACGACAGGCTCAACGGGTCCAGGTTGCTGGAGCCGACGGTGGCCCACTGGTCGTCCACCAGCGCCACCTTGCCGTGCAAGGGCCGCTGGCAGTACTCGTGAATGGCCACACCGTCGCGCAGCAGGTAGTTGTACAGCAGCCGCGACAGCGCCCGTACCCAGCGCATGTCCGGCTGACCCTGCAGGATCAGCTGCACCTCCACGCCACGCCGGGACGCATTGCGCAGTTCGCGCATCAGCCGGTAGCCCGGGAAGAAATAGGCGTTGGCCACCACGATGCGCTGCCGGGCACTGCGGAACGCCTGCAGGTAGTGGGCTTCGATATCGGTACTGCGCAGCCCGTTGTCGCGCTCGATCAGCACCGCGCTGCTGGCACCGGCAGGCTCGGTCAGCGGCCGCACCGCGCTGGGTGGCTGCAGCACCGGCGACATCAGGCGCTTGCTGGCGGCATGCACTTGCGCCACCACCGGGCCGGTGACTTCGACGGCATAGTCCTGCTTGGCCATGGCACCAAAGTCGCCCAGGTGGTCGGCGCTGTAGTTGATGCCGCCGATGAATGCCCGCTCACCGTCGACCACCACGATCTTGCGGTGCAGGCGCCGGAACAGGTTGGTGCGCATGCCCACCAGCCGCGGCTGCGGGTCGAAGGCGTGGAAACTGACCCCGGCATCGGTCATGGCGGCAATGAACGGCGCAGGCAGGTCGGCCGTACCGTAGCCATCCACGGCCACTTCGACACGCACGCCGCGCCGGGCGGCATCGATCAGTACCTGCTGCAACTGCTGGCCGACCTTGTCATCGAAGATGATGAAGGTCTCCAGCAGGATTTCCTCCCGAGCGTGGGCCATGGCCTCGAACACACGGGGGTAGTATTGCTCGCCATTGATCAGCAACTGCACGCTGTTGCCGTCTACCCAGGGTCGGTTCACAGGTTGATCTCCGCAGCCAAAGGGGCGTGGTCGGAGAGGTGCGACCACGGGTACTTCGACAGCACCCGGGCAGTGCCGGGCATGGCGTTGCGCAGGTAGATGCGGTCCAGGCGCAGCAGTGGCAGACGCGCCGGAAAGCTGCGAGCCGGGGTGCCGAAATGCTCGCCGAAGGCTTCTACCAGGTGTTCGCTCAGCACCGTATCGGCCTTCAGCCGCCAATCATTGAAATCGCCGGCAACGATCACCGGCGCCTTGGGCGGCAGGCTGTCGAGCAGGTCCAGCAGCAGCCTCACCTGGCGTTGCCGGTGCGCCTCGCGCAGGCCCAGGTGCACGCACACCGCATGCACCTGGTCATGGCCTGGCACCTCCAGTTGGCAATGCAGCAGGCCGCGCTGCTCGTTGCCCTGTACCGAAACGTCCAGGTTGTCGAAGCATCTGATGGGGAATTTCGACAGCAGGGCATTGCCGTGGTCCCCGTGGGGGTACACGGCATTGCGGCCGTAAGCGTACTGTGGCCACATGCTGTCGGCCAGGAACTCGTACTGGGGCGTATCCGGCCAGGCCGGGTGGCGCAAGGCGTGTTGCTGGTGGCTACCGTGCACCTCCTGCAGGAACACCAGGTCGGCGCCGGTGGCGCGCACGGCTTCGCGCAACTCGGGCAGGATGAAGCGCCGATTGAAGAAGGTGAAGCCCTTGTGCACGTTCAGCGTCAGTACATTCAGCCGATGCACGGCGGTAACCTTGTCGAAGATGCAGTGCGGGGCAGGCAGGGTCCTGTTCACAGCGCCACCTCCGGCACCACGCCAGGCTCGGTCATCAGCTCATGGTCCAGCGACAGCTTCTGCAGCAGGCGCCGGGCGTCATAGGGTGCATGGACTTTCTGGTCGTTGTCGAAATAGCAGTAGACGTCACGGGTCGCGCGCCGTGGTGGCGGCCCCGGCACGACCAGCTGGGCATCGTCGGCCTGCCGCCCCTGGCTCCAGTGCTGGATGCGCTGCTTCCAGCGCCGCAGCGCCTGGGCGGTATAGCCACTGCTGTACAGCTCGACATCGCCATGCAGGCGCATGTACACGAAGTCGGCGGTGACATCTTCGACGTAAGGCCATTTCCCGGCGCTGTCGGCCACCACCAGCGCCACCCGGTGTTTGCGCAGCAGCTTGATGAAGGCTTCGCACAAAAAACTCTCATTACGAATTTCCACGGCGTGGCGTAGCCGTGCGTTGCCCTTGATATCGGTACTGCCGTTGTCCCTCAGGCGTTGCGCACACCCCAGCGCGCAGTCGCGGGCGGCCTTGCGGCTGTGTGGCAGCAGCTCGAGAAAACGGCTGAAGCGGGCCTCGTCGAACTTCATGTTCGGTGGAAACTGCCAGAGGAATGGCCCTAGCTTCTTGCCGAGCAGCAGCGGCCCGGAAGCGAAGAAATTGGCCATGGGTTCTTCGATATCCCTTAGCCGACGCACATGGGTGATGTAACGCGGGGCCTTGACCGCGAACACGAAGCCGGGCGGGGTGTCGTCACGCCAGCCCTGGTAGCGTTCGGGCGTTTGCAGGCTGTAGAACGAGCCGTTGATCTCGATGCTGTTGACCGCCCGCGAAGCGAACGCCAGTTCGTCGTCCTGGGGCAGGCCCTTCGGGTAGAAATCCTTGCGCCACGGACCGTAGCGCCAACCGGAGATGCCGATGCGGATATCGCTCACGCTGCCTTCCTCATTACCGGGTCCTTGTTCGGTCACTCTGAAGGTGCGACTGGTGAACAGCGGCCAGGGTTCAGCACGGTTGACCAACGGAAAAGGCCATACCGCGTTGAACTTTGCAGCGCGCGACGTTTCCACCGCATATCTGCTGCGGAGGAAGGGCGCCAGGATGAAATTCGACCGTTTTGCCCAGTGGCTGGCCAATTGGTCCGGCCGCCCGCTGACCTTCGGCATCGCCTGCCTGCTGATCCTGAGCTGGGCATTGACCGGGCCGTTGTTCGGCTTCAACGACACCTGGCAACTGGTGATCAACACCTCGACCACCATCATCACCTTCCTCATGGTGTTCCTCATCCAGAACACCCAGAACCGCGACAACGACGAACTGCACATCAAGATCGACGAACTGCTGCGCACCACGCAACGGGCGCACAAAGCGCTGCTGGACCTTGAAGACATGGACCCGGCCGAGTTGCATGCCTTGCGCAAGCAGTACCGGCAGATGGCCGGGCAGGGTGACGATGCGCAGAAGACCAAGGAATGACCTGCCACCCTGGAGGCAAGCATGGCCAGACATATCGTCCACTTCACCGGGCCGATCAATTCGTCCACCTGTGGCAACCTGATCAACACCTGTTCGCGGGCGTTGCAGCAGGGCGCCGAGGTCCTGCAGCTGAACATCGCCACCATGGGCGGCGAGTGCAGTTACGGGTTTACCTTGTACAACTTTCTGCGGGCATTACCGGTCGAGGTGCATACCCACAACCTGGGCACGGTGGAATCCATGGGCAACATCCTGTTCCTGGCCGGGGACCGGCGCACGGCGTGCAGTTGCAGCAAGTTCCTGTTCCATCCTTTCCACTGGACCTTGCACGGCTCGGTGGACCATTCACGCATGGCCGAATATGCGATGAGCCTGGACTATGACCTGCGGCTGTATGCACAGATCGTCGCCGAGCGGACCGAGGGCGCGGCCGAGGTACTGGATGTGCCGCGCTACCTGATGGCCTACCCGCGCATACTCGGGCCACGGGAAGCCCTGGAGAGCGGCATGATCCAGGCCATTGACGAGATGCCGATCGAGCTGGAGGCGTGTCATTGGAGTGTGCATGCCTAGCGGTTGCCTGTGCTGGCCTCTACGCGCGCAAGCCCGCGAACGGTCGCCGTGGCACCAATATTGTGCCCGCATGTGTTTCGCGCCACACGTCGGCTGAGGGCAAAACCATTGAGCAGAGCCAGCGTTCGAGTGTTCGGAACCAAGGTAAGGCGCAGATCCATGCATCCCGCCAAACCATCGCAAGGAGAAACGACATGGCGCAGGACCAAGACCGCACCAGCCACCGTGGCGGCAACAAGGAAACCAACCCAGGCAACTTCGCCAACGACCGGGAACGGGCTTCCCGCGCCGGGCACAAGGGTGGTCAGGTTTCTGGCGGCAATTTTGCCAATGACCGCCAGCGGGCTTCGGACGCCGGCCGCAAGGGTGGGCAAAACAGCCACGGCAAAGGTCGCCATCAGTGATTTTTTGAATTTTCGGCGCATACCCCGATCAATCAGGGTGTCATCCATGGAGAAGAGGAGGCCCCTGCGATGCCTAGCCCACAGCTCTACATCATCGATTACCAGCTGCATGGCCAGCCGCGCAGTTTCATCATCCGCCTGGAGCAGCTGGACAATGTCGAGGCCTGGCATTGGGCAAGTTGCGATGCGGGCATCGGCATCATTCCCAGGTTCGGCCGGGAGAAGATAAGGAAAGTCAGCAGGCCAATGGCAGAGCGCTACGGGATTACCGCAGTGAGCTGGCGGGTGTCGGGGAGCAAGCCGAACCCGTCGGCGGGGGGGCCGGCGGCGACAATGTGATTCCCCGAGCTGCACGACCTTGCGCGGCCCCTGTTGGAGCGGCTTTAGCCGCGAACACCGGCGTAGCCGGTGCCATGCACCGCGTTGGATTCTTCGCGGCTAAAGCCGCTCCCACAGGAATGCTTGGTGCTCATTGAATGAGAGTGGCAACGGCCAGGTGAGGTCGGTTGAATGCCGACCGCCCCTGACCAACGGCCGCGTCAGGGCTTTTTCAGCACCAGGGTGAGGATGTCGTAGCTGGCGACCAGTTCACCCAACTGGTTGGTCACCTCCACATCCCACGCCACCACGCCCTGGGGCTGGCCCAGCGGGCTGGTCTTGCCCTGGTCGATCTTGCGCTTGCAGGTCAGGCGTGCCTGGATGGTGTCGCCGATGCCCACCGGGTTGATGAAGCGCAGGGTATCCAGGCCGTAGTTGGCCAGTACCGGGCCTTCACCTGGCGAGACGAACAGCCCGGCCGCTGCCGACAACACGAAGTAGCCGTGGGCGATGCGCTTGCCGAACTGCGATTGCTTGGCGGCGATCTCGTCGAAGTGCATGTAGAAATGGTCGCCCGACAGGCAGCCGAAGTTGACCAGGTCGGCTTCGGTCACGGTACGGCGGTGGGTGAGCAGCGACTCGCCGATGCGCAGTTGCTCGAAATAGCGGCGGAACGGGTGTACTTCGGTTTCGATCACTTCGCCACCGCGCACGTATTCGCCGGTTACCGCCGTGAGCATGCTCGGCGAACCCTGTACTGCAGCGCGTTGCAGGTAATGCTTGACCGCACGCAGGCCACCCAACTCTTCACCACCACCAGCGCGGCCCGGGCCGCCGTGCTTGAGTTGTGGCAATGGCGAGCCATGCCCCGTGGATTCCTTGGCCGCCTCGCTGTCGAGTACCAGCAGCCGGCCATGCCAGGCAGCGGCCACCGGGATGGCCTTGGCCGCTACGCTACGGTCGGCGGTGACCAGGGTCGCCACCAGGCTGCCTTTGCCACGCGCGGCCAGCGCCAGGGCTTCATCGAGGTCGTCATAGGCCATCAGCGTGCTGACCGGGCCGAACGCTTCGATATCATGGGCACCGCCTTCGGCATGCGGGTCACGGGCCTGCAGCAGGGTCGGGGCGAAGAACGCGCCCTCGGCCACACCCTCGCCACGCGGTGCGAAACCGTCGCTGGCGCCGAACAGTTGGTCGCAGCTCTGCAGCAGGCTGCGCACCCGCTCGGCCACATCGTGTTGCTGGTCGTGGGATGCCAGGGCGCCCATGCGCACACCCTCCAGCGACGGGTCACCGACCACCACCTTGCTCAGCCGCTCGCGCAGGCGTGTGGCAACGGCGTCGATGTGCCTGGCCGGTACGATGGCGCGGCGGATGGCGGTGCATTTCTGCCCGGCCTTGGTGGTCATTTCGCGGACCACCTCCTTGATGTACAGGTCGAACTCTTCGCTGTCGGGGGTCACGTCCGGGCCGAGGATGGCGCAGTTCAGCGAATCGGCTTCGGCGGTGAACGGCACCGAGTTGCGGACCAGGTTCGGTGTGACGCGCAACCTGGCGGCGGTGTCGGCTGAACCGGTGAAGGTCACCACGTCCTGGCCTTGCAGGCGGTCGAGCAGGTCGCCGGTGCTGCCGATCACCAGTTGCAGGCTGCCTTCGGGCAACAGGCCGGATGCGTTCATCAGCCGCACCACGGCCTCGGTCAGGTAGCTGGTCGAGGTCGCAGGCTTGACGATGCACGGCATGCCCGCCAGGAAGGTCGGGGCGAACTTCTCCAGCATGCCCCAGATGGGGAAGTTGAAGGCGTTGATGTGCACCGCCACGCCGGCGCGCGGCACCAGGATGTGGCTGCCGGCAAAATGGCCTTGCTTGCCCAGCGGGATCGCCGGGCCTTCGTGCACCAGGTTGCCCGACGGCAACTCACGGCTGCCAATACCTGCATAGGAGAACAGCGTGGCGTTGCCGCCTTCGATGTCGATCCAGCTGTCGGCACGGGTGGCGCCGCTGTGGTGGGACAGGGCGTAGAGCTGTTCCTTGCGCTCGGCCAGGTACAGGGCCAGCGCCTTCAGGCGGGCAGCGCGTTGCTGGAAGTCCATGGCCATCAGCGCGGCCAGGCCACGGCCGCGGGCAAAGTCCACGGCCTCGGCGAAATCCGGACGTTCTTCGTGGCTGTAGGCCAGGACGTGGCCGTCCAGGGCGCTGCGCAGGGCCTGGGCGCCTTGCTGGCCAAGCCAGCGGCCAGCGATGAAGCTTTGCAGGGTAGGGGCGGCAGACATGCTGTTCTCCAATGTAGAGGGGCGCTGTTACCACAGCGCCACGGTATAGCCGATGATCAGGCGGTTTTCGTCCACGGCGTTGGTCAGGCCATTGCCGGAACGGAAGGTGACGTTGCGCCAGCGCAGGCTGACGTCCTTGAACGGGCCGCTCTGGATGACATAGGTGATGTCGGTGTCGCGCTCGCGCTCACGGCCATTGCTGACGGTGGCGGTTTCGGCGTGGCGGCCATCGGTGTAGCGGGTCATGAAGCTCAGGCCAGGGATGCCCATGGCGACGAAGTCGTAGTCGTAGCGCACCTGCCAGGAGTCCAGCCCGGCGCGGGTAAAGGTGTTGTAGGTCACCAGGTTGACGGTGAACGGGTCGCCGCCGTTCACGAACGGGAAGGCACTGTCGCCGGACATCTGCTGCCAGGTGGCGGTGAACTTGTGGGCCCGTACGCCGAGGGTGAACATGGCGTTGAAGTTGCGGTTGTCGATGTTGCCAGCGCGTTCGGCACCGTCGTTGCGGCTGTCGAAGTAGCGCAGGTCGGTGCGCAGGCTCAGGCCTTCACCCAGCGGGCGGGTATCGATCAGGCCGACGAACTGCTGGCGGTAGATGTCCTCGAGCTTGGCGTAGTAGTAGCTGACGCTGGTTTGCGGGGTGAGGGCGTAGCTGCCGCCGCCGAAGTCCAGGTGGTCGCTGCTGGCGGCGCCATAGCCGATGTCGTCGCGGCCCGAGGAATCACGCAGGTTGGCCTTGGTCAGGCGGCCGGCGTTGAAGGTCAGGCCGGCCAGGTCCTGGCTGGTGAGCAGGCCGCCCTGGAAGGTGGAGGCGAGCAGGCGGGTGTCGTTGTACACCACCACCGGCAGGATCGGTTGCAAGGTGCCCAGGCGCAGGGTGCTCTTGGACACCCGCACCTTGCCGGTCAGGCCCAGTTCGCTGTAGTCATCGACCGGTTCATGGCTGTTCGGGCCGAAGGGCAGCAGGCCGGTATTGCGGCGGTCGCGGCTGGAGTCGAGCTTGATGCCCAGTTGGCCCATGGCGTCGACACCAAAACCGACCGGGCCTTCGGTGAAGCCCGACTCCAGCTTGGCGGTAAAGCCCTGGCCCCATTCCTCGGCCTTGGCCTGCGGTGCATTGCTCTGACGGAAGTCGCGATTGAGGTAGTGGTTGCGCAGCTCCAGCCGGGCGTGGCTGTCGCCGATGAAATCCGCCATGGCCGGCATCGGCAGGGCGAGGGTGGCCAGCCAGGCGGCCGAAATGAAGTGCGTGCGGTTCATTGTTGTTGTTTTACCCGACATGGTTGTTCTTCCCTGGTAGTCAGTGCTTGCTGGCGCCGGCAGCGCCGATTCCGGTCATGGAGCGGATGAACTGGGCCAGGTAGCGGCCACGTTCCTGATTGGCGCGTTCGGAACTGTCGGTGACGGAGAACACCCAGGCGCCGAGGAAGGCCAGGCTCATGGAGAACAGCGCCGGGTTGCTGTAGGGGAACAGCGCCTTTTCGTTATGCAGCACGTTGACCCACACCGCCGGGCCCAGTACCACCAGCAGCACCGCCGAGACCAGGCCAGCCATGCTGCCGCACACCGCGCCGCGGGTGGTCAGGCCTTTCCAGAACATCGAGAGCAGCAGCACCGGGAAGTTGACCGAGGCGGCCACAGCCAGCACCAGGCCGGAGAGGAAGGCGATGTTCTGCGATTCGAACATCAGGCCGAGGATGACCGCCAGCAGGCCGATCAGCAGGGTGGCGATACGCGACACGCGCATTTCTTCCTGTTCGCTGGCCTTGCCCTGGCGCACCACGCAGGCATACAGGTCGTGGGAAACCGCCGAAGCGCCGGACAGCGCCAGGCCGGCGACCACCGCCAGGATGGTGGCGAAGGCCACGGCGGAGATGAAGCCGAGGAACAGATTGCCACCTACCGCCTGGGCCAGGTGCACGGCGACCATGTTGCCGCCGCCGATGATCGCGCCGGTGGCGTCACGGTAGGACGGTTCGGTACCGACCATGACGATGGCACCAAAGCCGATGACGATCAGCAGCAGGTAGAAGTAGCCGATGAACCCGGTGGCATAGAACACGCTCTTGCGCGCTTCCTTGGCATCGCTGACTGTGAAGAAGCGCATCAGGATATGCGGCAGGCCGGCGGTACCGAACATCATGCCCAGGCCCAGGGAAATAGCGTCCACCGGGTTGGACAGCAGGCCGCCGGGGGCCATGATCGCCTGGCCCTTGGCATGTACGGCCACGGCGCTGGCGAACATCGCCTCAGTGCTGAAGCCGAAATGCTTGAGCACCATGAAGGCCATGAAGCTGGTACCCGACAGCAGCATCACCGCCTTGATGATCTGCACCCAGGTGGTGGCAAGCATGCCGCCGAAGGTGACGTAGGCGACCATCAGCACGCCCACCAGCATCACCGCGTACAGGTAGCTGATGCCGAACAGCAGTTCGATCAGCTTGCCGGCACCGACCATCTGCGCCACCAGGTACATCAGCGCCACCACCAGGGTGCCGAAGGCCGAGGTCAGGCGCACCGGGGTCTGCGCCAGGCGGTAGCTGACCACGTCGGCAAAGGTGTACTTGCCCAGGTTGCGCAGGCGTTCGGCGATCAGGAACAGGATGATCGGCCAGCCGGCCAGTACGCCAAGTGCATACAGCAGGCCGTCGTAACCGTTCATGAACATCATTGCCGAAATGCCCAGGAACGAGGCGGCGCTGATCATGTCGCCGGCGATCGCCAGGCCGTTCTGCATGCCGGTCAGGCCCCCGCCGGCGGTGTAGAAGTCGCTGGCCGAGCGGGTGCGCATGGCAGCCCAGCGGGTGACCAGCAGGGTGAAGCAGACGAACACCATGAACATCGAGATGGCGGTCCAGTTCATTGTGCGCACTCCTGCTTGACCTTGTCGTTGAGCGGGTCGAGCACGTTGTTGGCGCGGTGCACATAGATGCCGGTCAGGGCGAAGGACAGCAGTACCATCAGCACGCCCACCAGCATGCCGACGGTGGTGACGCCACCGCTGAGGGACTGGCCGAGGGTGCTGGGGGAAAACGCCACCAGCAGGACGAAGCCGTAGTAGATCACCAGCATGGCCAGGGTCAGGCTGCCGTTGAGGCGGCGTTTGCGCTGTACCAGGTGCTGGAAGTCGGGGTGGTTGACGATGCTTTCGATGCGTTCGGGTGTCATGGGTTGCGATCTCTGGGTGTTGTAATTGTTTTGTTGAGGTCACGCGGGTGTTGCGGTGTTGCTGATGGCCTCTTCGCGGGTGAACCCGCTCCCACAGGTAGGGCGCTGCTCTCAGGTCTTGTGTAGTCCCTGTGGGAGCGGGCGCGCCCGCGAAGCAGGCGACTCGGTCTCAGAGCTGGTCGAAATCGAGCACTACCTTGTCGCTCACCGGGTAGGTCTGGCACGACAGCACATACCCGGCCGCCACTTCGTAGTCCTCCAGGGCATGGTTGCTGTCCATTTCCACTTCGCCCTCGATTACCCGGCACTTGCAGGTCGAGCACACGCCGGCCTTGCACGAATAAGGCAGCTCGGCGCCGATGGCATTGCCGGCGTCCAGCACGTTCCGGGTGTTGCGTGGCAGGTCGAAGGTGAGGGCGCGGCCGTCGCTGATCACGGTGATGTGGCTGAGCGCCGAGTCCACCTGGCGCGCCGCCTCGCGGGCTTCACGACGGGTTTCGCTGCCAGCGGCGGCAAACAACTCGAAATGGATGCGTTCCTTGGCCATACCATTGGCCCGCAGGCTGTCGCGCACCGTCTCGGTCATCGCCTGCGGGCCGCAGATGAACGCAGCATCCAGGCTGGCAACGTCCATCCAGCGGGAGAACAACTGGCCGCACTTGTCGGCGTCGATGCGGCCGTTGTACAGGTCGACATCCTGCTGCTCGCGGCTGAACACGAAAATCAGGTTCAGGCGGTCGAGGTAACGGTTCTTCAGGTCTTCCAGCTTGTCGCGGAACAGTGCGCCGGAGCTTGAGCGGTTGCCATACAGCAGGGTGAAGCGGCTGTGTGGCTCGCTGGCCAGGGTAGTGGCGATGATCGACAGGATCGGGGTAATGCCGCTGCCGGCAGCCACGCCCAGATAGTTGCCCTGGCGGGCCGGGTCCAACGGCACGAAGAAGCTGCCCGATGGCGGCATCACTTCCAGCTGCTGGCCGGCCTTGAGCATGTCATTGGCAAATGCCGAGAAGCGCCCGCCAGGCACCCGCTTTACCGCCACACGCAGCTCGCCGTCCTGCACGGCGCTGCAGATGGAGTAGGAACGGCGGACTTCTTCGTTGTCCAGCCGGGTACGCATGACCAGGTACTGGCCCTGGGTGAAACGGAACTGCGCCTGCAGGTGCTCGGGCACGTCGAAGGCAATCGACACCGCATCGCGGGTCTCGTTGCGCACTTGCTTGATGGTCAGGCTGTGAAACTGGCTCATGGCGTTCTCCACGGCTCAAATGCATTTGAAATAGTCGAACGGCTCCAGGCACTCGCGGCAGCGGTACAGCGCCTTGCAGGCGGTGGAGCCGAACTGGCTGAGCAATTCGGTATGGGCGCTGCCGCACTGCGGGCAGCACACCTGGGGCGCCTCGCCGAGCAGGCTGCGCTTGCTGGTGCTGCCCTGTGGCGGGGCGATGCCATAGGCGCGCAGTCGCTCGCGGCCCAGTTCGCTGATCCAGTCAGTGCTCCAGGCCGGGGTCAGCCGGCGCTCCAGGGCTGGCGCGGGAAAACCGGCCTGTTCCAGCGCCTGGCGGATATCACCCTCGATCACCTCGGTGGCCGGGCAGCCGGAGTAGGTCGGCGTGACCACCAGGTGCAGGTGGCCGGCGTGCCAGTCGAGGTCACGCACGATTCCCAGGTCGACCACGCTGACCACGGGCACTTCCGGGTCCATGACCTGGGCCAGTACCGCCCAGGCCCGGGCCAGGTCGTCGCTTTGCTGTGCGCGGGCGCCACGGTCGCCGGCAATCAGCTCACCAGGTTGCATCGGGGTACGCCCTTGGCAGGAACTGCATTTCGGCCAGCAGCAGGCCGAGGTGCTCGGTGTGCAGGCCTTTGCGACCGTCCAGGTAAAAGTGGCTGGCGGCCTTGGGCAGCGGCAGCTCGACCGAAGAGAACGTCTCGCCAACCTGCTTGAGCCAGGCAGCGCCGACGGCAGCCGGGTCGGCGGCGACACCCGCTTGCGCCAGGTGCACTTCATTGTCGCTGCCGGCGGCCAACTCGACGGTGAAGCGCCACAGTGCAGGGATGGCCGCGAGCATGCGTTGGCGGCTTTCTTCGGTGCCACCGCCCAGGCGTTGCACCCACTCGCTGGAGCGGCGCAGGTGGTAGGTGACCTCCTTCAGGGCCTTGGCGGCGATACCGGCGATACGTTCGTCGTTCGAGCTGACCAGGCCCTGAAGCACGGCGAAATGCCAGGCGTCATAGAAAAACTGCTTGGTCATGGTCACGGCGAAATCGCCGTTGGGCTGCTCGACCAGCAGCAGGTTGCGATAGGCCCGCTCGTCACGGCGGAAGGCCAGGGCGTCGGCGTCACGGCCGTCATCGAGCAGCTCGGCGGCGTACTCCAGCCAGTTGCGCGCCTGGCCGACCAGGTCGAGGCCGACGTTCATCAGGGCCAGCTCTTCTTCGATGGCCGGTGCGCGGCCACACCATTCGCAAAGGCGCTGGCCCTGCACCAGGGCACTGTCGCCGAGCAGCAGCAGGTAGGGGATAAGGGTTTCGTTGTGCATGGCCAACCTCACATGTGTCCGACTTCGTCGGGCAGCTCGTAGAAGCTGGCATGGCGGTAGACCTTGTCGTCCGCCGGGGCGAACAGCGGGTCTTTCTCGTCGGGGGAAGAGGCGGTGATCAGTGCCGAGGGCACCACCCACAGGCTGACGCCTTCGCTGCGGCGGGTGTACAGCTCACGGGCGTTTTCGATGGCCATGGCGGCATCGGCGGCGTGCACGCTGCCGACATGCTTGTGGTTAAGGCCGTGCTTGCTGCGCACGAACACTTCGTAGAGGGTCCAGACAGACATTTTCGATCTCCGCATCATTCGCCGCTCAGGCGGCGTTCTTGTTCTGTTGCTTGCGCGCGTAGGCCACGGCGGCCTCGCGTACCCAGGCGCCGTCCTCGATGGCCTTGCGCCGGGTGGCGACACGTTCCTGGTTGCACGGGCCATTGCCCTTGATCACTTCGTAGAACTCGTCCCACTGGATTTCGCCGAAGTCGTAGTGGCCGCGCTCGGCGTTCCACTTCAGTTCGGGGTCGGGGGCGGTGCAGCCGAGCAGTTCGAGCTGCGGCACGGTCTGGTCGATGAAGCGCTGGCGCAGTTCATCGTTGGTCTGGCGCTTGATCTTCCAGGCCATGGACTGGGCGCTGTTCGGGGAATGCTCGTCGCTGGGGCCGAACATCATCAGCGCCGGCCACCACAGGCGGTTGATCGCGTCCTGGACCATGTCCCGCTGGGCCTGGGTGCCGTGGCGCATCATGGTCAGGAGGATTTCGTAGCCCTGGCGCTGGTGGAAGCTCTCTTCCTTGCAGATGCGGATCATCGCGCGTGAGTAGGGGCCGTAGGAGGTGCGCTGCAGCACCACCTGGTTGACGATGGCAGCGCCATCCACCAGCCAGCCTACTGCGCCCATGTCGGCCCAGCTGAGGGTGGGGTAGTTGAAGATGCTCGAATACTTGGCCTTGCCGCTGTGCAGCTTGGCAATTTCTTCGTCACGGTCGGCGCCCAGGGTTTCCATGGCGCTGTACAGGTACAGGCCGTGGCCGGCTTCGTCCTGGATCTTGGCCATCAGCTGCAGTTTGCGCTTGAGGCTTGGGGCGCGGGTGACCCAGTTGCCTTCGGGCAGCATGCCGACGATTTCCGAGTGGGCGTGCTGGGAGATCTGCCGGATCAGGGTCTGGCGATAGGCCTCGGGCATCCAGTTCTTGGCTTCGATCTTGATTTCGGCGTCGATCTTTTCCTGGAAGTTGCGCTCCTCGGGCGACATCTCTTCCAGCGACTTGACGCGCTTTACTCCGGTTTCCACTAGCTGTGCGTACATGTGTTCCGACTCCTGCTAAGGCATGAGTCATTTGTAAGCGATACAAAACATAACGTCAAACACATTTGTGTGTATCAAATAAGATTTGCGTATCACATTGGTGGCCCTTTCGCGGGTAAACCCGCTCCCACAGGTCATGTGCAGCCCCAGGCATGATGCGATTCCTGTGGGAGCGGGTTTACCGGCGAAGAGGCGAGCCGAAAAAACGCAAAAAAAAGCCCCGGACGATGCCGGGGCCGAAAAGGCAGCCGAATGAATCAGCTGGCCAACCGTTTGTCGAACACGTGGCAAGCCTTGCCCTCGGAACGCTTGAGCGTGCCGCAGGGCTGCAGGCGCACCTGGGTGCTGATGCCGATATAGGTCTTGATCTGCCTGGTCAGTTCCGCGGTCAACAGCTTGCGCTGGCCTTCATCGAGGTGCTGGCACTCTGCGCGCAATTCCACATGCACCTCGACGCTGTCCAGGTTTCCATTGCGATACAGATGAATCTCATACATTTCTGAAAGCTGTTTTATTTTTAGCACCTGCTCCTCGATCTGGGTCGGGAACACGTTGACCCCGCGAATGATCAGCATGTCATCGCTGCGGCCAGTGATCTTGCCGATCCGGCGCATCGGCCGTGCGGTACCGGGTAGCAGACGAGTGAGGTCGCGGGTGCGGTAGCGCACCATTGGCAGCGCTTCCTTGCTCAGCGAGGTGAACACCAGTTCGCCCAGCTGGCCGTCCGGCAGCACCTCGCCGGTGACCGGGTCGATGATCTCGGGGTAGAAATGATCCTCCCAGATGGTCGGGCCATCCTTGGTTTCGATGCACTCCATCGCCACCCCAGGCCCCATGATTTCCGACAGGCCATAAATGTCGAGGGCATCGATACCCAGCCGTTGCTCGATCGAGCGGCGCAACTCGTCGGTCCATGGCTCGGCGCCGAATATGCCCAGGCGCAGCTTGAGGTCGTGCGGGTCGATGCCCTGGCGCTCGATCTCGTCGGCCAGGTTGAGCATGTAGGAGGGGGTGACCATGATGATGTCGGGCTGGAAGTCGCGAATCAGCTGCACCTGCTTCTCGGTCTGGCCACCGGACATGGGGATCACCGTGCAGCCCAGGCGTTCGGCACCGTAATGCGCGCCAAGCCCGCCGGTGAACAGGCCGTAGCCGTAGGAAACATGCACCTTGTCACCCTTGCGCCCACCCGCGGCGCGGATCGAGCGGGCGACCACATTGGCCCAGGTGTCGATGTCGTTCTGGGTGTAGCCGACCACCGTCGGCTTGCCGGTGGTGCCGCTGGAGGCGTGCAGGCGCACCACCTCCTGCTGGGGCACGGCGAACATGCCGTAGGGGTAGTTGTCGCGCAGGTCGTTCTTGCCGGTGAAAGGGAACTTCGCCAGGTCTTCGAGGCACTTGAGGTCGTCGGGGTGGGCGCCACACTCGGCAAAGCGCTGGCGATACAGCGGCACGTTGTCATAGGCGTGCTTCAGGCTCCAGCGCAGGCGCTCCAGCTGGTGCTGGCGCAGGGCGTCGACACTGGCGGTTTCCATCGGGTCCAACAGGGCACGATCGGCATCATGGTACATGTTCATGGCTTCACTCGAATTGTTCTTGTACGCCGCGCAGTCCCGGTTGCAGGCCGCGTGGTGAGTGTCATGAGCGCAGCATATACGGCTGCGTTCGGTTCGGTAACAAGCCGATGGTCTGAACCGCTCAGAGGCGTTCGATGACCATCGCGATGCCCTGGCCAACGCCGATGCACATGGTGCACAGGGCGTAGCGTCCGGCAGTTTCTTCCAGCTCGTGCAACGCGGTGGTTACCAGGCGTGCACCGCTCATGCCCAGCGGGTGGCCGAGGGCGATGGCACCGCCGTTGCGGTTGACCCGCTCGTCGTCGTCGGCCAGGCCTAACTCGCGCAGTACCGCGAGGCCCTGGGCGGCAAAGGCCTCGTTGAGCTCGATGACGTCCATGTCGGCCAGCGACAGCCCGGTAAGCGCCAGCACCTTGCGGGTAGCCGGCACCGGGCCGATGCCCATCAGCCGTGGTTCGACCCCGGCCACCGCCATGCCGACGATGCGGCCGCGGGCCTTCAGGCCATGGCGGTCGGCGGCGGCGCTGCTGGCCAGCAGCAGGGCACAGGCACCGTCGTTGACCCCGGAAGCATTGCCGGCGGTGACGCTGCCGCCCTCGCGGAACGGGGTGCCGAGCCTGGCCAGTTGCTCCAGGGTGGTGTCGCCGCGGGGATGTTCGTCGTGCTCGACCACTTTGGCCGGGCCTTTGCGCTGCGGGATCTCGACCGGCACGATTTCCCGTGCCAGGCGCCCGCGGGCCTGGGCGGCAGCGGCCTTGTGCTGGCTGCGCAGGGCGAAGGCGTCCTGGTCGGCGCGGGAAATACCGAACTGTTCGGCAACGTTCTCGGCCGTTTCCGGCATCGAATCGGTACCGAAGGCCGCCTTCATCAGCGGGTTGACGAAACGCCAGCCGATGGTGGTGTCGAACAGCTCGGCTGCGCGGCCGAATGCCTGCTCCGACTTGCCCATGACGAACGGCGCGCGTGACATCGACTCCACGCCACCGGCCAGCATCAGCCCGGCCTCGCCGCAGCGCAGGGCGCGGGCCGCATTGCCGATGGCATCCAGGCCGGAGCCGCACAGGCGGTTGATGGTGGTGCCCGGCACTTCGATCGGCAGCCCGGCCAGCAAGCTGGCCATGTGCGCCACGTTGCGGTTGTCCTCGCCAGCCTGGTTGGCACAGCCGAGGATGACGTCGTCGATGGCTTTCCAGTCCAGTTCGGGGTGGCGCTGGATCAGGGCCTTGAGCGGGATGGCGGCCAGGTCATCGGCGCGCACGCCGCTCAAGGCCCCGGCATAACGGCCAATGGGTGTGCGCACGGCGTCGATGATCAACGCATCGGCCAGGGTGTGTTCAGTCATCTTGCGTCTCCTGCGCCAGCACAGTGCCGCGCACTTTGTAGGATTTGCCATGGAACATCGCCACCAGTTCACCGCGCTGGTTCTCGATGCGGACCTCGTACAGGCCGGTGCGGCCCTTGCGGCTGACCTCGCTGGCGCGGGCGGTAAGCACGTCATCGCGCAGCGCCGGGGCCAGGTAGTCGATGCTGCAGCCCAGGGCGACGGTGGCCTGGTCGTAACTGTTGCAGGCAAAGGCAAACGCCGAGTCGGCCAGGGCGAACAGGAAGCCGCCATGGCAGGTGCCATGGCCCTGGATCATGTCGGCGCGTACCGGCATGCGCAGGCATGCCTGGCCCGGGCCGGCTTCCAGCAGGCGGATGCCCAGGCCCTGGGTGGCCTGGTCGCGGGCGTACATGGCCTCGGCACAGGCTTGTGCCAGTTCGACTTCAGTCATGCAGGGTGCCTCCTTTGGCTTCGCAGCGGCGTAACAGCAGGGAAGGGCGGTAGCGGCTCTCGCCGTAGCTGCGCTGCAGGTTGTCGAGCACGCGCAGGGTGTGGGGGATACCGATGTTCGCGGCCCAGGCCAGCGGGCCGCGGGGGTAATTGACGCCGGCGCGCATGGCCAGGTCGATGTCGTCGGCGCTGGCGACGCCGTGCAGCACCGCATCGGCGGCCTCGTTGGCGAGCATCGCCACGGTACGCAGCACCACCAGGCCGGGCAGGTCGGCGACTGCGGTTACCTTCAGGCCGGCACGCCGCAGCAAGGCCACCGCCTGGTCGCGGGCATTGTCGCTGGTGTCGGCCGACCAGCTGATGGCGAGGCGGGTGGCGGTGCCGTAGTCCAGGGCCAGGTCGAGCAGCACCAGGTTGCGCAGGCCATCTTCCCGGGCGCGCTGGCTGGCCAGGCGGCCATCGGACAGTGCCAGGGTGGCATCGCCCACCTGGATCAGGCCGCTGCCGGCGCGCTGAGTGACGGCGACGCCGCTTTGGCGCAGGCGCTGGACCAGCGGCTGCATCACCCCCAGGTCGCCTTCGACGACGCAGGCATCCACGATGGCGGCGCCATGCAGTTCGGCTGGTTGCGGGCGTTCGGCGCCTTCGGCATAGCTATAGAAACCTTGGCCGGTCTTGCGCCCGAGACGGCCCGCGTCCACCAGCTCTTTTTGCACCAGCGAAGGCTGGAAGCGGAAGTCACCATAGAAAGCATCGAAGACCGAGCAGGTGACGGCGTAATTGACGTCGTGGCCGATCAGGTCGGTGAGCTCGAACGCGCCCATGCGGAAACCACCGGCATCACGCAGCAGCGCATCGAGGCTGGCGCAATCGGCTGCGCCTTCCTGCAGCAGGCGCAGGCTTTCAGCATAGAATGGCCGGGCCACGCGGTTGACGATGAAGCCCGGCGTGGAGCGCGCGTGCACCGGCTGCTTGCCCCAGGCCTGGGCGGTGGCGTGAATGCACGCGGCAACGGCCGGGGCGGTGGCCAGGCCTGAGACCACTTCGACCAGGGCCATCAGCGGTGCCGGGTTGAAGAAGTGCATGCCGACCACCTGCTGCGGGCGTTGCAGCCCGGCAGCCAGGCTGGTGATGGACAACGACGAGGTGTTGCTGGCGAGGATGCAGTCAGCGCAGCACAAGGCTTCCAGCTGGCTGAACAGCGCCTGCTTGACCTGCAGGTTCTCGACGATGGCCTCGATCACCAGGCGGGCATCGGCCAAGGCATCCAGGGCGTCCACCGGGCACAGCCGGGCGCTGATTGCGTCCCGTTCGGTGGCCTGCAACTTGCCTTTTTCCACCAGGCGAGCAAGTTGCCGGTCAATACCGGCCACCGCCTGGGCTGCAGCGCCCGGGCGGTTGTCGTAGAGCTTTACCGGGTGGCCAGCCTGGGCCGCGACCTGGGCGATGCCTGCGCCCATGGCGCCCGCACCGATCACCGCCACCTGCGCATTGCTTGCGAGTGCGCTCATGATCAACGCCCCTTGAATGCCGGTGTGCGCTTGTTCATGAAGGCACTCACGCCTTCGCGGTAGTCCTCGCTGCGCCCGGCCAGGCGCTGCAGGTCGCGCTCCAGCTCCAGTTGCTCATCGAAACCGTTGTCGAAACTGGCGTTGAGGCTGCGCTTGATCAGGGCCAGGCCGTAAGTGGGCTGGGTGGCGAGCTGGCGGGCGAGGGTGAGGGCCTCGTCGCGCAGTGCGGCATCGTCCACCACGCGGTGGATCAGCCCCCATTGCTGGGCCTGTTCGGCGCCCAGGCGCTCGCCCAGCATGGCCAAGGCCTTGGCCCGCGCCATGCCGACCAGGCGCGGCAGCAGCCAGGTACCGCCGGAGTCGGGCACCAGGCCGATCTTGCAGAAGGCCTGGATGAAGCTGGCCGAGCGGGCGGCCAGCACCAGGTCGCAGGCCAGCGGGATGTTGGCACCGGCGCCGGCAGCCACGCCGTTGACCGCGCAGATCACCGGCAGCGGCAGGTCGCGCAGGGTGCGCACCAGCGGGTTGTAGAACGTGTCGATCGATTCGCCCAGGTCCGGCATCTCGGCGCCTGGCGCGACGTTGCGATCGGACAGGTCCTGGCCGGCGCAGAAACCACGGCCTTCGGCAGTCAGCAACAACACCCGCGCTTCGCTGCTCTGGCGCACTTGTTTGAGCGCTTCGCGCACTTCCAGGTGCATGGCGGTATTGAAGCTGTTCAGCTGTTCGGGGCGATTCAACGAAAGGAGGGCGACGCCGTCCTCGATGGAAAACAGGATGTGCTGGAAAGTCATGACAGACTCGCTCCGTCAGTCGAGGGAAAGATGATCAGCGGCCTTGGAAGCGGGCCTGGCGTTTTTCCTGGAAGGCACGAATGCCCTCGTCGCGGTCGGCAGTGCCGGCCAGCAAGGTGAAGGCATGGCGTTCGAAGCGCAGCCCGCTGGCCAGGTCGGTATCGCCGGCCTTGAGCAGCGCTTCCTTGGCCAGGCGCACCGCCAGCGGGGCCTTGGCGGCAATGCTGCGGGCGACGTGCAGGGCGCGCTCTACGGTGAGTTCCGGCTGGGTGATTTCGCTGACCAGGCCGGCCTGCAAGGCATGCCGGGCGCTGATGGCCTCGCCGGTCAGCACCATTTGCATGGCCAGCGGCTTGCCTACGGCCCGCAGCAGGCGCTGGGTGCCACCGGCGCCGGGGATGATCCCGAGGTTGATTTCCGGCTGGCCGAAACGGGCGTCGCTGCCGGCGATGACGATGTCGGCGCACATCACCAGTTCGCAGCCGCCACCCAGGGCGTAGCCATTGACGGCGGCGATCAGCGGCTTGGCGAAAGCGGCGATGCTTTGCCAGTGGGCCACACGGGGGTCGTTGAGGATGCCGACCAGGTCGCGCTCGGCCATCTCGCGGATATCGGCGCCTGCGGCGAATGCCTTGCGGCTGCCGGTGATGACCACCGCGCGGGTCTGCTTGTCTTGCCCGGCCGCTTCCAGTGCAGCGGCCAGCTCTGCCAGTAACTCGGTGCACAGGGCGTTGAGTGCCTCGGGCCGTTGCAGGGTAATGAGCTGGACGCCGTGTTCAGGCGCCTGCACATCGAGATATCGCGGCATGTCGGGTTCCTCTTGCTGCACGCACGGCACATCGTGGGGCCGGCATTTCTTGGAATTGTTTGCAGGGGCGTGATGCGGGATCACGTCCAGGTGGAACCAGTATATGCATTACGCGATACATCAATGCAACATTGAAAATTGTTTCATGTATCCCTTTTTGTGTTGATTGCGGTTTAGGCAGATTGGCTTTTAATTCAGGTGAATCGCTTATTCATCTACTTTTCAGCGAATTTAGGTGAGTTTATGCGAGTTCAATCACGCCAGCAAAAGCGATACACAAGCCTTGCAATTGACGCTCAATTACTTTGTGATACAAGATCGATGTGCATCTCAAATCATTTCAGGAGCTTTGCCATGCCTTGCTATCGACTGGACGGCCTGACGCCGGTGGTTCACCCGACAGCCTACGTGCACCCCAGTGCCGTACTGATCGGTGATGTCATCGTCGGCCCTCGTTGCTACGTCGGCCCACTGGCATCGCTGCGGGGGGATTTCGGCCGTATCGTGCTGGAGGAGGGCGCCAACCTGCAGGACACCTGCGTGATGCATGGCTTCCCGGGTGGCGACACGGTGGTCGAACGCAACGGGCATGTCGGGCATGGTGCCGTGCTGCACGGCTGCCGGGTGGGCGAAGACGCCTTGATCGGCATGAACGCGGTGGTGATGGATGGCGCCCATGTGGCACCACGCTGCATCGTCGCAGCCACGGCATTCGTCAAGGCGGGCTTCGAATGTGCAGCGCAAAGCCTGGTGATGGGTTCGCCAGCCCAGGTCAAGCGCCCGCTGACCGAACAGGAACTGGCCTGGAAGCAGCGCGGCACGGCGGAGTACCAGCACCTGGCGCAACGCTGCATGAACAGCATGGTCGAATGCCCGCCATTGGCCGAGGTCGAGCCCGAGCGCCCACGCATGGTAGACACTGGCGTCAGGCCCAAAGGCCAGGCATCGGCATGAGCCTGGCTACCTCACGCAATGGCCAGGCGGCCCGCCGCGCAGGTATAGTCGGTGCTTTATCCGCGCACAGTTCGCCCATGAGCAATCTCGCCCCACTGAATCACCTGATCACCCGCTTCCAGGAACAGACGCCGATCCGCGCCAGTTCGCTGATCATCACCTTGTACGGCGATGCCATCGAGCCCCACGGCGGAACCGTCTGGCTGGGTAGCCTGATCAACCTGCTGGAGCCGATCGGCATCAACGAGCGCCTGATTCGCACGTCGATCTTCCGCCTTACCAAGGAAGGCTGGCTCACCGCCGAAAAGGTTGGCCGGCGCAGCTACTACAGCCTGACCGGTACGGGCCGCCGGCGGTTCGAGAAAGCCTTCAAACGGGTCTACAGCCCCAGCCAGCCTGCCTGGGACGGTGCCTGGACGCTGGTGTTGCTCTCGCAACTGGAGGCCGGCAAGCGCAAGGCTTTGCGTGAGGAGCTGGAGTGGCAGGGGTTTGGGGCCATGGCGCCGAACCTGCTGGGCTGCCCACGGGCAGACCGCGCCGACCTGGCCGCCACCTTGCGTGACCTGGAGGCCAGCGACGACAGCATCGTCTTTGAAACCCACACCCAGGAGGTGCTCGCCTCCAAGGCCATGCGCGCCCAGGTGCGGGAAAGCTGGCGTATCGACGAACTGGGGCAGCAGTACAGCGAGTTCATCCAGCTGTTCAGGCCGCTATGGCAAGGCTTGAAAGAGCAGCAACAGCTCGATGCCCAGGATTGCTTCCTGGCACGCACGCTGCTGATTCACGAATACCGCCGGCTGCTGCTGCGCGATCCGCAGCTGCCAGACGAGCTGCTGCCAGGGGATTGGGAGGGAAGGGCTGCGCGACAGTTGTGCCGTAACCTCTATCGCCTGGTGTTTGCCAAGGCAGAAGAATGGCTGAATACCGCGCTGGAGACGGCTGATGGGCCTTTACCTTATGTGAATGAAGGCTTCTACAAGCGTTTTGGCGGCCTTGTTTGAGGATTGGGTTCAGAGGCGGGCATTCATATGGCAGCCATAAAAGCATGAAAGCTCGCCAACAGGTCTAGACCAGTAGCACGCAGGTGTTCAAGCAAGCCCAGTTGATTATGCGGATCCAGGCGCAAGGGATCCGCAGGCAGGCTGCTGTCCAAAGACCGACCATGCCTACCCGTCGCAGGTATTCTGGCGTTCTTTGCAGTCGCGTGGCTGATTGTTACGCGATGTTACCCATTACCCCAGTTCCGTTGCCGCAGCTCTGGCTGCAAAGTGCCTTTTTTGAGGGGTGAAGGCAGGGCATGGTGTTTGCATTACTCAGGCACCGAACCTCAACTGGACTAGACCATGCATTCTCCACTGCTCTGCTGCACCGTCCCGCCAGTTGCGGGCAACCTCGGCGTCCTGTCGGCTGCTGCCAGTGGGCTGGAGGGGTTCGTCACTGGCGTCGGAGGCGATATTGACCTGATACTGGGACGGGCCGGGGTCAATCCCGAAAGCTTGCGCCAACCCACGCTGAGCCTGCCGCTCACCAATTACTGCCAGGTGCTGGAAGAGGCGGCCCGCCAGTCGCACTGCGATAACTTCGGTTTGCACTACGGTCTGCAGTTTCAGCCCCAAGCCCTAGGGCTGCTGGGCTATGTCGGGTTGTTGTCCAATGTGCTGGAGGACGCCCTGCGCAATTTCGCGGCGGCGTTTCCTTACCACCAGCACGATACCTTGGTACGGCTGGTCGACTGCGGCGAGTGTTATCGCTTCGATTACCAGGTGCGGCACAGCGCCATTCTGGTGCGTCGACAGGATGCCGAACTGACCATGGGCATGGCGCTTAACCTGATACGCCACGTGCTGGGCAAGGACTGGGCGCCGTTCGCGGTCAGCTTCGAGCACGCTCGCCCACAGGACTGGCAAGTGCATCAGCAGGCGTTCGGCGCGCCTGTCTATTTTGGTCGCGGTTGCAACTCGATGCTCGTCCCCAAGGCTGACCTGAAAGATCAGCTGATGCCAGAGCGCGATGCCAATTTGCTGTTTCTGGTACAGGACGTGCTCCAGCGCCTGGGCGCGCACGATCAGCGGCGCAACCTGCTGGATGAGGCGGACACTCAGGTGCGCCTTGCCCTGAGCTGTGGAGAGCCTTGCCTGGAGAGGATCGCGCAGGCACTGGAGCTCAGTCCGGCCGGGCTGCAGCGCCACCTGCGCGAGGCAGGCTTGAGCTTCAGCCAGTTGGTCGAAAGGGTCCGCCGGGATCTGGCGGTGCACTACCTGCGACAGCCCAAACGGCCGGTGTCTGACCTGGCGGGTTTGCTCGGATACTCCGAGACCAGTGCGTTCTCCCGGGCTTTTCGCCGCTGGTTTGGCGTAAGCCCGCGGCAGTGGCGTAGCGAAGACTGCTGAACTGAAAATTGACTTTGCACGTTGAACACGCCCGTGCAGGGTCAAGTCTTGGTCTAGACCAGGCTATAAGATCAGGTTCGCAAGTTCCGGATACCTACCGGCAGGCGCCTTGATCGAGCAGAGCAGGGGTGCCAGGCCTACGTCGCGGTAATCAACAGAGGACAACAACATGTACAAGAGTCCTGAGAACGCCCGCCATGACTGGAAATCCCTTCGACACTGGCGCGTTCAGATATTCATCATCACGTGGCTGGCCTATGCCGCGTTCTATTTCACCCGCAAGGCCTTTTCGGTTGCCAAGCTGGGCATCGCCGAAGACCCCAGCTTTATGCTCGACAAAGCGGCCATGGCCAACCTCGACGCGCTGTATCTGGCCGCCTATGCCGTAGGCCAGTTCGCATGGGGTGTCTTCGCTGACCGTTACGGTACCCGCGTCGTCGTGCTTGGCGGGCTGGTGGTATCGGCCCTGGCCGCGCTGGCCATGGGCACCTTCGCGACTTTACCGATCTTCGCCAGCTGCATGGTGATTCAGGGGTTGGCGCAATCCACGGGCTGGTCCGGGCTGTGCAAGAACATCGGATGCTTCTTCGCTACCCGTGAACGCGGCCGCGTGCTGGGCTACTGGAGCACCTGCTACGCGTTCGGCGGCCTGGTCGCAACGCCGTTCGCCGGGTGGTGGGCGTACCAGATCTCCCATGATTGGCGCATGGCGTTCATCTCCTCGGCGGGCGTCGTGCTCGTGGTTGCCGTGCTGTTCTTCCTGCTGCAACGCAACCGCCCGCAGGATGTAGGGTTGCCCGCCGTCGAAGACGAGGCGCAGTCGGCCGGGCGCACCGACGTTCCACGGGAGAACTACTGGGCGGCGCTGCGCAAGGTGCTCGCCAATCGTACGGTCCTGGTGCTGGGAATAGCGTATTTCCTGCTCAAGCCTGCTCGCTATGCAATCCTGATGTGGGGGCCGGTGATCGTCTACGAGCGCATGCCGAGTATCGGCAAAGTGGCTTCGGCCATTGTGCCGTCCGCGTTCGAAGTCGCGGGCCTGGTCGGCCCGATTCTGATCGGCATCGTCTCCGACAGACTGTTTGGCGCTCGGCGCATGCCGGCCTGCGTGATCAGCCTGCTGGCGCTGACCCTGTGGCTGATACTGTTCGTGCCGACAATGCAAAGCGGCAACATCTACCTGGTGGTCGGCTTGCTGTTCATGATGGGTGTCACGCTGTATGGCCCAGACTCGATGATCAGCGGCGCCGCCGCCATTGATTTCGGCACCAGCGAGTCCGCGGGCACCGCCACAGGCTTCGTCAACGGGTGCGGCTCGGTGGGTGCGATCCTCGGTGGGCTGCTGCCTGGCTACTTCGACACCCTCACTGTGTGCTTCGTCTTCACCGGCGCTGCGTTGCTCGCCAGTTTGCTGCTGGTGCCGTTCTGGAACAGCCGCCCAGCAAGTCAGGCGACTGTCAGTGAATTCAAGACGACGTCTGGCAGTGTCGCGACATCCGCGCAAACCACTCGCTGATCCCATTGTCATTTCACCCGGCGATGGCTGAAAAGGCCGTCGCCCCTTGATTCCGTACCTTGGAGGTGGCCAATGGCCCTCGCACTGTTTGATCTGGACGACACCCTTATCGATGGCGACTGTGCCAGCCTGTGGAGCAGCCATATGGCCGCGCTCGGTTGGGTCGATGGGCCGAGCTTCATCGAGCGCGACCGCGAACTCATGGCGCTCTATGCGCAAGGCAAGTTGGCCATGGAGGCGTACATGACCTTCAGCCTCTCACCCCTGGTGGGCCGCACGATAGAGGAGGTGGCCGAGGCGGTGGCTCCCTTCGTGGAAGATGTCATCACCCCGCGCATCCATAAAGACGCTGTTGCCTGCCTGGCGCGACATCGCGAAGAGGGGGACCGCCTGCTGATCATTTCAGCGTCTGCGCACTTCCTGGTGAGCCGTATCGCCAAACAACTTGGCGTAGAAGAAGTGCTGGCGATTGACCTTGAACACCAGCAGGGCGCCTATACCGGCAATACCAGCGGGATATTGACCTACCGGGACGGCAAGGTGACGCGGCTTCACAGCTGGCTGCAAGAGCAGGGCGAGGGGTTGGACGGTGCCTACTTCTACTCGGATTCGCGCAATGACCTGCCGTTGCTTTCGCTGGTCGCCAAGCCGCATACAGTCAATCCTGATCCCGTGTTGCGGGCGCATGCTGACGCGACGGGGTGGCCCATTCTGCAATGGCATTGAGAGTGTCAGGAGGGTAGATAGGACAAGCAATTTATATAACTAAACAAAATGAATATTTAGTGTAGTTATTCATTGGAGTCATATTATAAGGGCAGGGTAGCTCATCTGTTGAACCAGGGGTAGCTCATGCGTGATCGCTAACACCCACGTTTGCACGCTAGCGTTCAAGAATGAGCTACCTTCGGCCGCAGTCACCATCAAGGAGTACCATTCAATGACTCACTGTCCAGGCTGGATGCTTGAAAGCGCCCATAGCTAACTCAAGGCTGCTGAGCTTCTAGACGCCCAAAACCTCCCACATGTTGCCATGGCCAATGCAGCGATCGGTATGGAAATCCTGCTGAAATGCTTTATTTCGGTGCCAGATCAGCACCAAGGGACGTCCAGCGAAACCTACAAGCTCGACGTCGAAGCGCTCAAAGCGGCTCATCAGCACCAGCAGTCAATCGGTAAGATTCCACCAAAACAAAAGCATGACGCTCACGACTTGTTGACGTTGTTTCATGCCATGCCCGCAACCATTCGCCAAACCCTGGCCCTGGACAGCCAGGAAGGTTTAGTCGAACGGTATCGGGAGGTGTTCATCAATAGCCGGTATCAGTACGAGCCGAGCAGCTGGAAATTTTCCGATCCAGTGCTGATGAGATTGTTGCGGTGGGCGTTGACCAGTGTGGTTGGCTGCTACAGGGAGCGAGGCTCGCAAGACCCGTTTGTGCTGCGTTACATCGCAGAGGTCCAAGCAAGAGCTGTAGCACAGTGATCGAGGCCAGGGACCTGGCTTCAAATCTGCCCACTCTCGGCCCCGGTAGCTTCATACGAAGATGCGCATAATGAGTATTATGTTAAATTAAGCATTTGTTTCGACACCCGCCACTGTTCATTTTCACGATCCTGTGAGCTTTCTTCCAAAAACCTGTGTTCCCTTCAGATTCATAGGCCTGCGGTGCACCTCTCTCGTCTAGTCTAGATCCACAGTGCGCAAACCTGTGTGGGCTAAGGAGACGCTGAATCGCCCCTAGCTTCCTAGACACTCTCCAAGCTCAGAAAATAGCGTTTCTCATACTCTACTGGAGACAGCTGCATTGCACTGCTGTGTCGACGTTTTGCGTTATAGAACATCTCGATGTAATCGAAAATATCACTTCGGGCTTCGTCACGCGTTGCGTAGATCTTTCGTCGGATTCGCTCCCGCTTCAAAAGCTGGAAAAAACTCTCGGCTACGGCATTGTCGTGGCAGTTTCCCCGTCGGCTCATGCTGCTGATCACATTGTTGGCCTTAAGGAAGCTTTGCCATTCTGAGCTACTGAACTGACTGCCTTGGTCTGAGTGAATCATCACTTGCTGCTGTGGCTTGCGTCGCCAAACGGCCATCAACATGGCGTCGATAGCAAGGTCGCTGCACATCCTTGGTTTCATTGACCAACCAATTACTTGGCGTGAGAAGAGATCCAGCACTACTGCCAGATAAAGCCATCCTTCATAGGTGCGGATGTAAGTGATATCTGTCACCCAGACCTTGTTCGGCTCGCTGACCTTGAACTGTCGGGCAAGGTGGTTGGGAGATGCCACTGTTGGCTTTCCGCCATAAAACCCAGGACGACGGCGATAGCCCGTTTGCGAACGCAACCCCTCTGCCTGCATCAAACGACCGACTCGATTTCGCCCGCATGTCTCTCCCAGCTCACGCAGGTCATCATGAATTTTGCGGTAGCCGTACACACCTCCGCTTTCGAGCCAAGCATGTTTGATCAAGCCAAGCAGACGATGATCTTCTTTTGCTCGGGCAGATTGAGGCTCGGCCAGCCAGGCGTAGTAGCCGCTGGGATGCACCTTGAGGGTTTGGCAAAGACGCCGCACTGGGTAATCGGTCGAGTGCTTTTTGATGAAGGCGTACTTCAGCCGCACTCCTTGGCAAAGTACGCGGCGGCCTTCTTTAAGATGTCTCGCTCTTCCGTCACGCGCTTGAGTTCAGCGCGCAGCTTGCGCAGTTCGGCTTGCTGGTCATCGTCTTGCTGACGCTGCTCTTGGGGTTTGCTGTAGAGCTTGATCCAGGCGTAGAGGCTGTGAACGGACATGCCCAAGCGCTGGGCAACGTCGGCGACAGGCTTGCCTTTCTCGGTCACTTGCTTGACCGCTTCGATCTTGAATTCTTCAGGGTAACGCTGACGACTCATGGCACCTCCTATTTGGGCCTCATTATGAGGCTTGGAGGTGTCTACGGAACCAGGGGCGATTCATCCCTACGCCGATTGCCATCCCGTATTCCAGCGAGCACTGGAGTTCTTATGGCGTAGACTCAAGGAATCTGAGTCGTTGGAATAGCGAGGGGAAATCAGATGGCAGTCGAAGGGCAACTTCACACCTTGAGGAAGTCAGTCATCCACGACCCGTGGCTTTCGACCCAAAGCGGCCCTTGGTGGAGGACAGCATACGACCAGAAGCGCACGCTGGACAGGATACCTACCCGACCTCGACACGGTCCTGATTCGATCTGCTGAATAGCCGTACTGCCGAGGTTTTCGTAAGCAGTCCCTGGAGAATGCACATTTTTTGAGGGAACATTTAGGGCTTAGATACTAGCCGCCAAGGAATGGAAATGGCACTGACCAGCAAGATCACTCCCTACAACCCCTTGTGGCCCGCTCGCTTTCTGGCAGACAAGCCAATCATCGCTTCGGCCTTTGGCGATGAACTGATTGCCATACACCATGTTGGTAGTACCTCTGTTCAGGGGCTCGCGGCGAAGCCCGAGATCGATGTGCTCATCGAAGTTCGCGATCATAGCAATGCCTCGGAGCGGGACGAGATTTTGATGGGTTTGGGATATGTACGAGGAAGTGATCTATCGGAGGGGCATCATTTCTACCGGCGCAATGTGGATGGAATTCGCACGCACAAGCTCCACGCTTGTACCCGTGGCCACCTTACGATCACCCAGATGCTGGGGTTCAGAGATTTGCTTAGGCGTGATGCCTCGATCCGCCAGCAGTATGAAGCGCTGAAGCTACAATTGGAGGCGAGCAATACGGGGGGGATGGCTGAATACCTGGAGAAAAAGTCTCCGTTTATTATTGCGGCACTATTTCATGCCGGTATATCAATTCCTGAATGACCGATGGGTCGCGAAGCGGCCTTGGCATCAGGTGCCTGCTTTGGGTCGGAAGCAGCCGCTCACCAGAGGCCGGTTTCGACCCAAAGCTACCCTTCACTCCTGACAGCTAACGGCCAAAAGCGGACAGTGATAAAGCGCTAACGGTGACTTGCCCGGACGCTTATGCTCCGCCGGAGGCGGCGCTCATCCGCTACAGGAGATAGGCGCCAGCATGTTTTTGTATCCCGATGACGCCTGTCATACAGGGAACCGGAAAGAAGCTCCGTATGCAGTCGCTGGCAAGCGGCTGGATCCGTCAGTTCTCAATCTGGATCGCAAGCTCCCGCTCTGAGAGCTGGTTCGGTAGAGCCCTCTTTTTTGCAGCGCTGGCACCACCCATTCTACGAAGTCCTCCAGGGTTCCAGGGCTCGTCAAGGGGTTGAGCATGTAGCCGCTCGTACCTGAGATCCGTGCATGCTCTTCGATTCGGTCTGCGACCTGCTCCGGAGTGCCCACCAGGATGAGATCGGTACCCCGTGTGACATTGGCGAAGCGCTTCCTGACGTCCTCGGCGGTTAAAGGCTTACCGCTTCCGTCGGGTCGCATCATGTAGGAAGTAAGACCCTCGGTATGTGTCGACAACGCATCGCTATCCGCGTAGCGGCTTAGGTCGATGCCTGTGTCGCCGGCATAGCTGACGAGTTGTGCTTCCAAGTGATAGTTGCTCTGGAGCTCGTCGTACTTGCGCTGGGCTTCTATTTCAGTTTTCGCCGTCACGATGCGCAGCACTGTCAG
Organism: Pseudomonas sp. LS.1a; assembly: GCF_022533585.1. Classification (NCBI taxonomy): domain Bacteria; kingdom Pseudomonadati; phylum Pseudomonadota; class Gammaproteobacteria; order Pseudomonadales; family Pseudomonadaceae; genus Pseudomonas; species Pseudomonas sp. LS.1a. Next base: position 2,879,111 of record NZ_CP092827.1, on the reverse strand, counting down.
CGACTGTACGTCATCCCGAACACGACCACGCGCCTCAGCCATCGTCCAGATTTCTTCCAACCCTTGACGGATTTCATGTGGATTCGACTTGGCTATGAAGATCAGTTCGGCATGTTTGGCTGCGAACTCGCGGCCTCTTCCAGACCAACCCGCCTGAATCAGGAGTGGCGTTCGCTGTGGCGACGGAGCGGACAGATGAGGCCCTGCCACTCGATAGCGTTCTCCTACATGGTCGATCGACTTGACCCGGTCGCCTTGGGCGTACACTTGGCGGGCTTTGTCGGCCACTACTGCGTCGTCTGCCCAACTGCCCTCCCAAAGTTTGTAGACCACATCCATGAACTCCTCGGCGCGCTCGTATCGATCCCCATGCTTGAGCATTTCCTCCAGGCCGAAGTTGCGCGCAGCACTGGAAAGATAGGAGGTGACGATATTCCAACCGATCCGGCCGTTGGTCATGTGATCGAGCGTGCTGAAGCGACGGGCATGGGCAAAAGGATGCTCGTAGGTCGTGGACACGGTAGCGCCGAACGCCAGATTCTTCGTAATCGCAGCCAATCCCGGGATGATCATCAGCGGGTCATTTGCAGGGGCCTCGACAGCCCACTTCACGGCGGCCTGCGCATGACCGCCGAATACATCATAGAAGCCCAACACATCTGCGAAGAACAGCATGTCGAGGTTGGCCTGGTCAGCGATGCGCGCCTGGTTGGCCCAGAATTCGAAGGTGTTGGCGGCCAGACGTTCATCAGCCGGATGTGTCCACAAGCTCGGCGCGCCACCGCAACCGACGCTGGCTTGTTCGTAGAGGGCAAACAATAGGGGTTTAGGGTCGGACATCACTGTTCCTGTAATCATTGATATCAGCGCTCAACTTATCGCTGATCCTGAAAGCCTTTGCCGTAATAGCGCTCGAGGCGGTGATGGATAAGCTCCAGCCCAATGGACAGAAGCCAATAGATGAGTGCGGCGGTGGCCAGCATCTCGATGTAGCGGTAAGAAGAGCGGCCGTAGGACTGCGCCAGGAACATCACTTCCCATACCCCCATCACCGAAATCAACGATGAGTCTTTGAGCATGGAGATGAACTGGCTGGTTATCGGAGGGATGATCGTCCGCATCGCCTGGGGCAGGATGATGTGAAAGAACGTCGCGGGCGGACAGGTCTTTACCGGAGCTGATGCCACTGTCTCTAGCATTGACCACGATCACCGCAGGGGATTGGTAATACTCGACAGGGAAATCAAATACCTCTGCCCGCGCCTTGCTTGGCGTCATGGAGCAAACACAAATGTCGTAGCGCCCACTCCAGCGCCCAGCGGCGATGACATCCCACGAAGGTGTTTCGAGCTTGAGCTTGACCCCCAGCCGTTTAGCCACTGCTTTGGCGACGTCCACGTCGAACCCGTCGAGCTGGTTCTGTTCATTCAGGAACGAGAACGGCGGGTAGTTTTCCATCAGTACGCCGGTGAGCTCGCCTTTGTTTTCTACGCGTTCAAGGGTCGAGCCAGCGAAGGCAGAGGAACAGGCAACAAGGAGCGCCAGGCCAGTAGGGAGGAGAGATATGGCTGTCAACGACAGATACTCAGTAAGCAAAGGATTTAAATATTAAAACGCAATATAAAATACTTTCGTACTAACATTATGGAATATCAATGGATTGCCCAGCTATATCCCTGCTGTTCCAGGAATGCAGCGAATGGGTTCGCGGTTGAATAGCTTCGGAGTATCTAAATCAATCGAACGGGTGCTTTTGGCCGTGCCGACGAGATCTACGACTTCATCCAGCGTGAGGGTAAAAGCTTCAACAACCTCAAGGCCTCGATCGGCTGGTCGGAGTCGACACTGAACAAGGGCGTGCTGGCGACCCGCGGCCACGCGCAAAGCCTGACCTTGATGGCCACAACCCCGGGCAGCGATCTGTCGTTCTACAAGCTCGACTACAACGGCCAGACTTTCCTCCCGGTAAGTAACACCACTACCTTGCGGCTGCACGCGAACCTCGGATACGGCGACGGTTACGGCTCAACCGACAGTCTGCCCTTCTATGAAAGCTACACCGCAGGGGGACAAGGGTCGGTGCGCGGCTTCAAGGACGGCACCCTTGGCCCACGCAGCACGCCGGCCACCGGCACGTATGCCAGCGCCGGGCAAGCCTACTATTCCGACCGCGATACCGACGTGCTGGGCGGCAACCTCCTGCTAACCGGTGGCGCCGAGTACATTTTTCCGCTGCCCTTCATCAAGAACCAGAGCCAGCTGCGCAGTTCGGTATTCCTGGATGCGGGCAACGTCTATGCCGACACCTGCTACCTGTCGACTACCCAAGGCTGCGGCAGCGTAGACCTCACGCAGATGGCCGTCTCTCTTGGGATTGGTGTTACCTGGTACAGCCCGATCGGAACACTGAGTTTCAGCCTGGCGGCGCCCCTGAAGAAGCCGGATAACGCTGAGACTCAAATTTTCCAGTTCTCGTTGGGGCAAACGTTCTGATCGCGGATCAATGCACCTGACAACCGCGCCAGATGGAAACTCGTAGCCAGGTATTACCCGCTTTTACCCTCGCTTAACCCAAGTTGACAGTCGCCTTGCCTAAGCTGGCCGGCACTCAAACCCGACCTGCAGGACACGCCAATGCCTCCGTTTGCACCATGCTTTCCCACCACGCTGCGCCATGATGAAGTTCCGGTTGCGCTGCTTGACCTCGTTCAGCAACGCCTGGCCAGCCTGCTAGGCCCACGCTTTACCGTGATACTGGGCGGCAGCGGCAAAGGTGAAGGGATCAGCCATTACCATCTGGCCATCCAGCACAACCAGAGTGGAGTTTGCCTGGAGGACACCGGCGACGTCAGCGACGGCTTTACCGAACACCTGTTACGCTTGGGCGCGCAGACGAAAAACATGCTTGAATCTGTCACTTTCGGCCGAATGGGCAGCAGCGACCCGGACAGACCACTAGTATGGATAAGCGAGTTGGAGCTGCCAATTGAACCCCACCGCGCAGATCAAGCACGGGATGTTTGATGCCCGGGCCTGGTTGAGCAGCTCGACATCGGCCACAAACCGCCGACTGTTTGAGCGCGAACAGATCCTCCGAAACATCCCCTGGTTTCCGTAGGTCCATCAGCAGCACTTCTGCCTTGTTGTATCGGAAGCCAGGTTGGAGTATCCAGCCACTGAACGTCGCTGGACAACAAACGCCGAACGGATGACTTATCGAGTATCGCTCGCTACCCTGACCTCCCCTTCGCCTGACGGTTTCCAGGTCAAATCCCATTCCCCCAGACGAGCATGTCATGAAATCCCCCACAGGTTTGCTGCTGTCGGCTATCGAACTGGACCGTGCCAGTGCCATACCCCTGTACCGCCAGCTGTATCTGCAGATTCGCAAACAGATACTCAACGGCAGAATTCAGGGGGGCGTGCGCCTGCCGTCGACCCGGACCTTGAGCATTGAGTTGGGGCTGTCGCGGATCACCATTCTCAACGCTTTCGATCAGTTGATTGCCGAAGGTTTCCTGGCCTCGCGCACGGGTGCAGGTACGTATGTCGGTACTGAGTGGGAAAGCCGGAGCATCGAGGACGAGCAACCGCGCCAGCCTCCTCGCCTGTCCGAACTGAGCCAGTCGATGCTGTCGCTGCGCAGCGATCACTTTCGCGGGGTGTCGTATGCCGACTGGGATCCGGCGACGCCAACCTCCTTCCTGCCTAGTCAAAGCACCTATGAAGAATTTCCGCAGGCCATCTGGCGGCGCCTGATGAACCGCCATTTGCTCAAGCCAACCAAGGCGATTCTGGGTTATGGCGAGCTACAAGGCTTGCAGGCGTTTCGCACCGCGATTGCCGAATACGTCTTCGATGCGCGAGGTATCGACTGCGATGCCGGGCAAGTGGTGATCGTTTCCGGCGCGCAGCAAGCGTTCAACCTGCTGGCCATGCTGCTGCTCAATCCGCAGGACAGTGCCTGGATGGAAGACCCGGGGCACATCGCCGCGCGGATTGCGTTGCAAGCCCAGGGGGCTCGGATAGTTCCGTTGCGGGTTGATGAACAGGGGATCGATGTGCAGCAAGGCCTTGCCGAGTGCCCTGATGCGCGCCTGGTATTTTGTACACCTTCGCGTCAGCATCCTTTGGGTGTCACCCTGAGTTATGAGCGGCGCCAGGCACTCATCGCCTGGGCTACGCAGCATCAGAGCTGGATCATCGAGGACGATTGCGACAGCGAGTTCCGCTACAGTGGTCGACTGCTCCCGGCACTGTATGCCTTGGACCAGATGGCCCGGGTGATCTACGTCGGCACGTTCAGCAAAGTGCTCTTTCCGTCACTGCGGCTGGGTTACGTGATCCTGCCGCAGGCTCTGGTCGAGCCCTTTTGCACCCTGCGTGCGGTCATGGACCGCAGCCCGCCCACACTGCTTCAGGCCACAACGGCGGACTTCATGCGCGAAGGCCACTTCCTGGGGCACATCCGCCGCATGCGTGCACTGTACAAGGCGCGCCAGCAGGCATTGATCGAACAACTTGAAGAGCAGATCGGCAGCTTTTTCAGGATCACTCCGACCGATGCTGGCATGCACCTGATCGCCTGGCTGCCCCCCGAACTCAGTGACACGGACGTCGCCCGGCAACTGGCCCAACACAACATTCATACCTATGCCTTGAGCGACTACCGCATCAAGCACGACCTGCCGCCTGCCCTGTTGATCGGCTTTGCCGGCACGCCAGAAAAGCAGGCCCGGCAGCGTGTCGAGGAGCTGGCCCAAGCCTTGCGCACGCTGGGTTACCTCCCGCCGACCACTTGATGCGAGGCAAGTGGCCTTATCAATTAATTGATAATGGATCTATCGAGCGTTCCTGACTGGCGCGATAAAGGCTGCGCCGGTAGACCCGGTGTCTGAACCAGGAACGACGCTAATGAACAATAAGATCCAGGAACGATTCAACGCCTTGCTCAGCCATAAGGTGGTCGAACACAAGGCGGCTCCAGTGCTGACCGAGGCACTGGCCCAGCGGTTGCTTGAGCGTCTCGGGCAATTGCGCCTGTTTGCCCACGCCTACCCGCTACTGACCAACCTCACCCACGGTCGTGTCACCCCCGCCGACCTGCTGGACTTCGCCTATCGCCACGAGCTGCAAGGTCTGAGCCTGCACTTGCTCGACGGCGAGGAAAACAGCCTGAGCCAGATGTCGCCAGAGCAGCTCCAGGCGTTTGCCAGCAAGGCCAAGGCGCTGGGGCTGGATGTGCACCTGGAAATCAGCAGCACGCTGAAAAAGGATGTCGACCAAGTGATCGCCATCGCCAAGGCCCTGGGGGTACGCAACATCCGTGTCTACTCACGTTACGAGGGCACGCTGTCGCGGGTCATGGACGTGATCGAGACCGACCTGCACTACCTCGCACAACAGGCCGACGCCAACGATCTGTACTTTGACTTCGAGCAGCATGAAGAACTCAAGAGCAGCGAAATCGCGCAACTGCTCAACCGCCTCAACCACCCTCGCCTGCATGCCCTGTTCGACTTCGGCAACATGATCAATGCCTGCGAACAGCCCCTGCAGGCCCTGCACAACCTGGCGCCGCACATCCGCCAGGTTCACCTCAAGGGCGTGCGCATCGTCCCCGAACAAAACGGCTTCGGCCATTACGGCGTATTGCAAGGCAGCGACGAAGACGATCTGCCCAGCGCCCGCATGCTGTTCGAACTGTTGATGCTGGGCGAAGCAACCCCACAGGTGATCGCGTTCATTCTTGAGCAGGAAAACCACTACGTGGCCCCGGCCTTCCGTCAGCGTCTTGAAGCAGCCGATCCATTCATTGCTTACCGGGAGATGAGCGAAACGCCGCTCCCGAAAGGCTACTCGCTCGAGCGCATGCTGGCCGACGAACACCGCTGGGCAAACAATCAGGTGGCCTATGTCCGACGCGTGCTGGGCGAACTGCGCACCTTGGCTGAACTGACCCTGGCCACCCCTTCCAACGCCTGAACCTGACGACCTGATTACGCCCGGAGAACAATAATGACAACTCAAAACAAGGCCAAATGGCTCAGATTCCTGATCCTCATCCTCGGTGGCGGCACCATTTACAAGTTGGCGAACCTCAAGGACGCCTTCTATGTCCCCATGCAGGAATTCATGGGCCTTAACCACACTGAAATCGGCATGCTGTTGAGTGCCAACGCGATCATCGCGACTGCACTGTTTGTGGTCGGCGGCCTGCTCGCCGATCGCTACGACACGCGCAAACTGATCCCCCTCGGCCTGATCGGGACCGGAAGCCTTGGGTTGTACCTGGCAACCTTTCCGCCCTTCAGCAGCCTGCTGATCGTGTTCAGTCTGCTGGCCGTCTGTGCCGACTGCCTGTTCTGGCCATCGCTGCTCAAAGCCATCCGTAATCTGGGTGACGATCAGGAGCAAGGCCGGTTGTTCGGCCTACTGGAAGGCGGGCGTGGCGTGGTTGATACGCTGGTGGCCTTTTCCGCACTGGGCGTGTTCGTCGCCATGGGCTCAGGGGAAACCGGCCTGAAGTCGGCGATCCTGTTCTACTCGGTCATCGACATTCTGGCGGGCACCCTGACCTGGCTCCTGCTCAAGGGGGGTAACGCGCAATCGGCCGCCAGGCCGAAAAACGGTCTGGCAAACCTGATGGAAGCGATCAAGGTACCCGGCATCTGGTTGGTCAGTCTCAACGTGTTCATGGTCTACATCGTCTACTGCGGCCTGACCTATTTCATTCCCTACCTCAAGGAAATGTACGGGTTGCCCGTGGCGTTGGTAGGCGCCTACGGCATCATCAACCAATACTTCCTGAAAATCCTCGGCGGGCCTGCCGGCGGTTTCATTGCCGACAAGCAGTTCAAGAGCACCAGCCGTTACCTGAAGTGGGCATTTCTGGCGCTATTGCCGCTGATGGCCGTGATCATGCTGATTCCTAAAAGCCCGGGCTTCATCTATGCGGGGATGGCGGCCACCCTCTCCTTCGCCCTGATTGTGTTCTCGATGCGCGGCGTGTTCTGGGCGCCCATGGGCGAAGTCGGCATTCCCCAGCACATCACCGGCTCGGCCTTCGGCATCGGTTGCCTGATCGGCTATGCACCCGGCATGTTTGCCTACGTCATCTATGGCGCGATCCTCGACCACTTCCCTGGTCAACAGGGCTACAACTATGTGTTCATCCTGATGAGCGTACTGGCCATTGCGGGCTTCATGGTGTCCAGCCTTCTCTATCAAGCGGTGCGCAAAAAATCCATGCCCACTGCTGGGGGCCGCGCGGTACAAGCCTGATCAATGAACCGGAGCGCCTAGAACTCCACCTTGCCCCGCCCCGCCTTGACGGTGCTGCGCCTGGCTTTGCCTTCAAGGCGGCGGGTCTTCGAGCCGAGGGTCGGCTTGGTGGGGCGGCGTTTCTTCTCGGTCTTGCCGGCGGCGATGATCAACTCGGCAAGACGCGCCAGTGCGTCAGCGCGGTTCTGCTCCTGTGTGCGGTATTGTTGTGCCTTGATGATCAACACGCCGTCGCCGGTGATGCGACTGTCACGCAGCGCCAACAGCCGCTCCTTGTAAAACTCGGGCAGCGACGAGGCGGGAATGTCGAAGCGCAGGTGCACGGCGCTGGACACCTTGTTGACATTCTGCCCACCTGCGCCTTGCGCGCGGATGTATGTCAGTTCGATGTCGGCATCTGGCAGGTGCACGTTATTAGAGATGGTCAGCATGGCATGGCCCTTGTGATTCCCCTCCATTATCACAGCCTTCGCTGCTCGCCCACAGAACAAAATACGGTTGACCTCAACCACACTGATCGAGGCACCCCACTCCGCCATTGCCGGTAGCCTCGATATCTGCCGCCTTCCTCAAGCCTTTTGCATAAATGCAACTATGCTAGGTCTGCTACCCGAACGGACCGAGCAGATCGAGCCTTCCGTCCATACGTCATGGCAAAACAATGGTAATGGGATTGATCCGCTTGTGTTGAATTGGCCATTGCAGCATCTCAAGGCAGGTCTGCCGGAGGTCTAAAGTTGCGAATCGCTTTTCTGGTGAACCGGGACGTTGAGAGCAATCTCACTCTCAATTACCTGTTACCCGAGATTCACGAGAGCACGGTGGGAATATTCCTCTCGGAGAGAGTGGGATCGGGCAAGAAGGTGCCACGCATGCTCGGACAACTGGCATTGATCGAGCAGGACTTCTTCAATGCCTTGCCCCCTGGGTTAATCAGATCGAGCGACCAGGTCAGCAGCGGGCTTCGATTCGGTTTTGCAGACCTGCAGCAACGCTTTGGGGTTCCTGTACAGGTATTGCCCAGCTTGAGGGATCCTGCGGGCCTGCAAATGCTGCAGGATGCGGGAGCGGATCTGTTCATCTCAATCCGCTTTGGTCAAATCCTGAAGAATGAAGCGTTGGCAATTCCGTCACGCGGCGTCCTCAATCTTCACTCTGGCCTCTTGCCTCAGTATCGAGGTGTTCTCGCGACCTTCCGGGCGCTGCTGAACGGCGCCTCGGAGATCGGCTGTACCCTCCACTGGATTGACAGTCCCGGCATCGATGTTGGTCGCATCATCGAGACTGCCCGGGTGGCAGTCGACAAGGAGCACTCCTTGCTGTGGCACATCCTTTCACTGTATCAACCAGGCGCGCGTCTCATCATGAACGCAATCAGGCGCCTGGAGCGCAACGAGCCTATGCCGGGGACCTTTCAAGATCCATCTGCCGGGGCCTACTACTCTTTTCCCAGCGAGGATGACCTGATGCAGTTCACGACACTGGGGTGGCGGCTCTTCGATCGCGAGGACGTTTGGGAGCTTTTCGAATCGTACGGATTTCCGTTGCGGATAAATACTCTTTAAGAGCTGAACGGCGGCTGGAATTGCGCCTTTCGGTAGCGTCAGCTACCGCTGCTTTTAGACTTTGACTTCAAATAACTACGTAGGCTGCCCTTCTCGCTTGGCCAATGCTGGGAGCAAAACAAGGAGCTATTGACCGAAGCCGTTTTGAAGAGCGATCACCCTGCCCTTCAATTCGAGCCTGGTCAGGTCTTCGACATCCTGCTCTTCATGCCGCGGGTGGAATAAACTCTGCGCATCATACCCAGTTCGGCATAGCTGTTGCTCATTCTTTTGACATCTATCAGAAAGAAAGCGGAAATCAACAAGGTCAGTGCAAACATCTCTAGACTCGTAGAGATGCTATATTTCTTGTGCTTAGTTATTCTCTCCTTTGTCATCTCGCCGGAGATAATTGTACTCCCGCCAACATAAAGCTCAACCAATTTGTTATTTTCCATGAACGGCAAGATCTTCTGCTTGTACCAGAACGCCGTTGCTTTTTTGTTTGTAAGCTCAGAGCTAGCTTCATCGGGCAGGCATTTGGTGTAACCTTTGAAGCTAGATGCGCAAGTAAGCATTAGTTTGCCCTGTTCGCTGGAGATGACTGTATAAGTATTTTTGCCGATTATTTTAGTAGAGAAAGTGCCTTTTGACCTGGTAAGGTTGTCAGGGATCTGATTAAGCATTCCATAGGTGAATGGCAAGAATGATAGGCAGACAAACAAAATCGGGACCTGCAGCGCAAGGGACTTAAACTCTTCCTTGCTTGAGCCTTTTTTTGATGCGCCGTTAATCATTGGCTATCTCTCTCTAAGGCTTTGTTCAATGTATTCTTTGAGTGGACTGGTAAAGTTCTCGATAATTTTTCTTGTGTGTGCGTACCTCTATGCGCACTGCTACCCTAGTTTTGATCTCGACTTCCTGCCCTAGGCGCACAAATCCGATACTCTTGCTCTCCAGCGTGGCCGCGTGCTGTCAACCTGCGCCACCAACAGTTCGCTGGTTAGTCGCTTGACATCCGCAGCAGTGATCTGTGAATCCAGTTTTAGTCCTTGCCCTATCACGACATCTCATCTGTGAAGCGACGCTTTCAGTTAAGGTGTGGGATATTTAGATGTCAAGGTGATATTACCGGGTGGCGGGAAATTGGGATTGTTTTATCGTCTCTAATGTACCGCTCATCCCCTTCGGCGTTCTGCGCGGAAATCTCCACAACCGCGCAGAAGCGTTAGTGGGAAGGAAAATCGTATGTCCTATCAACTGTGGTCAGTTCGGAAACCATTCGTTGGTCAGCATGACTGCAATCGATTCATGCTTAAGACAACTCTTTATTCCTTCATGCCAGTCGCTGATGTATGCAGCGCCATCACATCAGGCAATAGAGTTCCGTGACCTGCGCCACAATCTCTCCCTTCGCATCATAGAGCCTCGCCTCTGGCGTCATGGCCATGGAGCGGGCCTCGAGTACATAGCGCTGCCCTGCCTTGAAATGTGCGTAGTCGATGGTCAGGTAGCATTGCCTTACCGTGCTGCCCCCCATCAGACTGATGCCACCACCACCATTGACTTCGTAGTCGAACCTGACGACCAATTCATGGCTGCCGGGGCTGACCTCGAAGAAGCGACCGTCGCGCAGGCGTTGTTTATCCAGGCGTTCGGCCAACAGCACACGGTCATTCGGGAATGGCATCGAGAGATCGACCCAGGCCATCTGTGGGTTGGCAGTGGGCATCGGCGCCTGGCAACCCGCAAATGCAGCGATCGCGAACAACAGTGTCAGCTTGCGCATGGTAGTTCCCCAAAGGCTCCCGGGCTCACTATTCAGGATAACGCCGACAAGTGCTGATGTGTGCATGAAGGGACGACCGAAGCCCCTCATTCCGCCTCATGCTCATGCTTGGTTCACGCAGCCCCTTCTCGTATGATCGTTGCAATCTGATTTGGAACGGATTTCGTGAAGTCGTTACCTGGAAATGTCCCAACTGCCCCCGCTGCCCCCAAGGACGTGAAATGGAACGCGAGTGAGGCTGCCAACCAGCTCTCATGGGACGACCTGCGGATCATCAAAACGCTCAGTGAGTGTGGCAATCGCGCTGCCACGGCCAAGAAGCTCGGCATCAACGTGTCCACCGTTTCCCGCAGGGTCTCCCAGGTTGAAAAGACACTTGGCGTAGCCTTGTTCGATCACCGCAAATCAGGCTACCTGCTCACCATCGAGGGCGCGGAATTACGTGCACTCGCCGAGCGCGTGGAGCTGGACATCGTCAGCGTGACACGGCGTGTCTCGCGTGCCGGCCAGGGGCCACTCGGCAAGCTTCGTATCACCACCAGCGACTCACTGCTTCTTTACTTCCTCACCCCCATCATCGCGGACTTCAAGGCCCTCAATGAAGGCATCACGATTGAGGTGCTGGTGGGCAACGAATCACTGAGCCTTGCACGAGACGAATCGGATATTGCGGTTCGAGCGACCAGGAAACCCGCCGAAAGCCTGGTAGGTCGCAAACTGGCCACAATCGCCTGGGCTCCTTACGGTAGTAGCCACCATTTAACGCCTGCTCCTCTGTTCACTGAAGGCCAGGCCTGGGTTTCCTATTCCGCAGCGCTACGCGGGCTCAAGGCAACCAGCTATGTCGAAAACAGGGTCGCTGCCGAGTGCATCTCGTACCGTACCGACTCGGTTGCGGCGGCGAGTGCTGCAATCGCGGCAGGCCTGGGGGTGGGTTTTTTACCCTGCATGTTGGGTGATATCACGCCTGGGCTTGAACGGGTCGGCCCGGTGGTACCGGAGCTGCAGGATGAGCTGTGGCTGCTGACGCACCAGGACATCCGCAAATCGTGGCGGGTCAAGGCATTCATGACGTTCTGTGCAGCGGCCGTTGCCAACCAGAAGCCGTTGATCGAGGGCCAATTGGTACTCCCGGTCACGTAGCGCGAAACCGGGAGTGCAGGTCACTCAGCGCGCGAGCCAAGTACCGCTTTGCAGGTGATTTCGATCAGCTGTGGGCGCTGGGCAAGCCTCGAGACGCCGATGATGTTACTGGCGCATTGAGGCCGTTCTGTACCGTAAGCGGCCTTGCGCACCGTGCCGACCACGGCAAAGGCCGCGTCCATGTCCAGTACGTAGAGCGTCTCTTCGACAACATCTTCAAGTGTCGCTCCGTACAGCGCGAGCAGCTTGGCGATATTGTCGTAGCAGGCGCGCATCTGGTCCCCCATCGAAGAGAAATCACAGGGCCTGCCGTCACGATCCAAGGGGGCCGGCGCGACCAGGTTCCCTTCTTCGTCATGATTGAACTGGCCCGATACGTAGATCTCGTTCCCTACCCGCCGTGCCTGCGTATACCCGTAAGCCTTCTCCCACGGAACGCCCCAATAGGCGGTTTGTTTGTTGAGTGGTTGTGAAGCTGCCATCGCTTTCTCCTGGCGCAAACCGGATCAGGTAGATCCGCGTTTGCGTGCGAATCCTAGCAGCAGGATGAACGAGCGCATGGCGCATTAATGCGCTTCTGAGAGCGCAGAAGTGCGCCACCGCTTCGCACTGCGATTCGCTAATCTTTGCTCGGACTCAAGCAACGGGCATCACTGAGGACGTCATCCAGTGCCTCAGCACAGTCTGCAGAAGGCAGGCGCCGTGACTTGTGCGATGACCATCATCCAGCTGACAGGGAACCAAAATGAACAATCCAAAAACTGAAGTCCTGACCCCGTTCAACAGCCAACTGATCTTCATCGATCAGCAGCCACAGATGGCCTTCGGCGTTCAGAGCATTGATCGCCAGACGCTGAAAAACAACACCGTAGGCCTGGCCAAGGCGGCCAGGATCTTCAATGTGCCCACCATCATCACGACGGTCGAGACTGAAAGCTTCTCTGGGCACACCTACCCCGAGCTGCTCGCCGTCTTCCCCGACGCTCCGCTGCTGGAGCGAACCTCCATGAACTCCTGGGATGACCAGAAGGTGCGAGACGCGCTGAAGAAAAACGGTCGCAACAAGGTCATCGTATCCGGCCTTTGGACGGAGGTGTGCAACACCACCTTCGCGCTGTCGGCGATGAACGATGCCGGCTATGAAATCTACATGGTTGCTGACGCCTCCGGTGGCACCACCAAGGAAGCCCACGACTACGCCATGCAGCGCATGATCCAGGCAGGCGTAATTCCGGTGACCTGGCAGCAAGTGCTGCTGGAGTGGCAGCGCGACTGGAAAAACCGCGATACCTACGATGCCGTCATGGAGCTGGTGAAAGAACACTCCGGCGCCTACGGCATGGGTGTCGACTATGCCTACACCATGGTGCACAAAGCACCCGAGCGCGTTCAGCACGGCCCAACCCTGGCCCCGGTTGCTGCAACTGTCTGACCATTGCCAGCCCCTGCCTCCAGGGGCTGTTCATTGACCCGCTGATGGGTACGCCGGCTGGCTGAGCCAGGCCATCGAATCGAGTGTTTATCGTCTGTAGCCCGCGCCGAGGCTGCAGTGGCCTGCTCTGCCTACTCGAAACGTGCGTGCCCACTTCATTGATGAATGGATTTGTATGAACAGTGATCACTGCACTGTGCTGGCGACTGTCGCACTGAAAACAACCGGGCTCCTCAAGCCCTGGCAGGTCACGACTGCCAAGCGGTTGATGCTGGAGAACCTGGACACCGGCATAACGGTTACGGAACTCGCCCAAGCCTGCTCGCTGTCGCGTAGCCATTTCACACGAATGTTCAGGGATACCCTGCAGGTGCCCCCGCAACAGTGGATGCGTGAACAACGGTTGCGCAAAAGCAAGGAACTACTGGGGAGCTCGGGAATGATGCTCGCCGAAATCGCACTGGAGTGCGGCTTCTGCGATCAGTCCCACTTTTGTCGCACATTCGTGAAGGCCGAGGGGATGTCGCCGCAGGCCTGGCAGCGACAAGCGTCCATTCAAACTGAGCCTTTGCTCATTTAGGGAGCACATTTGTACTCTATCGATGCCGCCCTACCCTCATGGTCAAGGCAGTCGCTACCAAGAGCATCATTCCACTGGCGATGAAGGTCGCCTGGTACCCAACACCGTCATAAAGCACCCCACCCGAAGTCGCACCTACCGTTATCGCCAGCTGTATCACCGCGACCATCAGGCCTCCGCCGGCCTCGGCGTCCTCGGGCAGCATCCTGGCTAGCCAGGTGAACCAACCCACTGGCGCACAAGTGGCAATCAAGCCCCAGCCACCAAGCAGCACCGCCGTCGGGACAATCCATGAACCAGTCGAAATCACAGCGAATGCGACGACGGCCATCAGCAGGGGAATACCTGGCAGCACTCTGAACAGATGCCGGCTTACGAGCGAACCAACCATCATCGTTCCCACCAGTCCCGCCACACCAATGATCAGCAGCAGCAGCGACAGCGTGGGCACGTCCACGTGTGTCACGGTTTCCAGGAACGGGCGAAGGTAGGTAAACAGCGTGAACTGCCCCATGAAGAGGAATGCGACTGCAGCCATGCCAAGCGCAACCTTGCTGTCTCCCAGCAAACGTAGGGGGCCGGTCACCGAAACCGTACCGCGCTCGCCAGGCATTGCCGGCAGCGTGAAGGCTTGCCAGATCAACGCAATTGCAGCCAAAGGTACGACACAGAGGAATGCCCCTCTCCAGCCGATCAGGCCGCCCAGGTAACTGCCGACCGGGGCCGCGATTGCCGTGGCCAGCGCAGTACCGCCCTGCATCACGGCAATGGCTTTGGGAACGAGGGCTTCAGGCGCGATACGCATCATCACTGCGGTGGACATCGACCAATAGCCACCAATGGCGATCCCAAGCACGGCCCGCCCCATCATCAAGGTCATGTAATTCGGGGCAAACGCCACCATTGCGCCGGAAACCAGCATTAACGCCGTGGTGCCCAACAGGACGGGCTTTCGATCAGTCCCCTGCGTCAGGGTGGACAGCAACAAACTGGTGACTACGGCGAAGAAGCCCGAGATCGAAATGGCTTGACCGGCCTCGCCTTCAGTAAGCGACGAATCAGTGGCAAGTGGCGTAAGCAAGCTCACCGGCAGAAATTCGGACGCCACCAGGGCAAAGGCACAGAGTGACATCGCCAGGACGGCGCCCCAGACCTGTCTGCTTGAATGTTGAAGAGGTATCGCTGAGCTGGTCATGGTGGTTCTCGTGGCGCAAGTTACAGAAAAGCAGATGCCCAAGCCGAGCCTGCCGGGCTGAAAGCAGGGGTTACTTGAGGTTTTCGCGGAAGAAAGCGGTCAGCTTGCCAAAGGGAATCAATTCGACGCGATCATAGAGGTCGACATGACCGGCGCCAGGCACGATCACCAGCGCCTTGGGTTCGCCGGCAAGGCGATACGCCTCTTCGCTGAACTCACGCGAGTGCGCGTTCTCTCCTGCGATGAACAGCATCGGGCGTGGCGAAATCGTCTCGATATCATTGAACGGGTAGAAGTTCATGAACCTGACGTTGCTGGTCAGGGTTGGGTGCGTTGTCAGCAGTGGCGGCAGGCCCTTGGGAGTGAACTCACCCCGAGGTGTACGGTAAAAATCGTAGAACTCCCGCTCGATGGCGTTGGAATGCTCGGTCAGCCGATCAACCGTGCCGCTGGTGTACCTGGTATCCCCGCCGGCAAACTCCACATCCCGCTGTGCAGCCGCTTCGGCTATAGCCTGTTTGCGCTGCTCCAGCGTTACACCATGCTTGAGTCCATTGCGATTGGCGGCGCCCATGTCATACATGCTGACCGTGGCAATGGCTTTCATTCGAGGGTCGATCTTGGCTGCGCTGATAGCGAAACTGCCGCTGCCGCAAATGCCCAGCACACCGATACGGTTGCGATCGACGAAGGCTTGGGCACCGAGATAGTCGACCGCCGCACTGAAGTCTTCCGCGTAGATGTCCGGCGATACCAGGTTGCGCGGACGCCCCTCGCTTTCGCCCCAGAACGACAAGTCGATAGCCAGGGTGACGAACCCCTGCTCTGCCAGTTTCTGGGCGTAGAGATTCGAGCTTTGTTCCTTCACCGCCCCCATCGGGTGGCCGACGATAATGGCGGGATAACGGGTATTGCGGTTCAGGTTCTTGGGAACGAACAGGTTTCCGACCGTGTTCAACTGAAACTGGTTCTTGAAGGAAACGCGTTCGAGTGATACCTGCTCACTCTTGTAGAAATTGTTGGCCCCATGGGACATATCGGCGGCTCCCGCAGTGAATGAACTGGCCATCAGGGCAAACGCAACGAACAAAGACTTCATGCACATTTTCCTGTCTGCTCGAAATGGAAGTGGTGCGAGGGGCAGTCGCTGCAAAGCACTCTGGCCACCTCGCCTGCCGCCCATCTTCCGCGGTTAAAACGGCGTATCAGTAGATCAAACGAGTGGTTTTCTTGCCTGAATCTCCAGACCATGCCGCCCGGGCATGGACACCTGAACGGACGCGCGAGTAGTGTTTTCCACAAGATGATCGGAGGCTTCCTATGTCCGCCACCACACAACCGCCCTTGCTCACGCACCCGATGGCCACGCTATGCAAGGTCATCGGCGCCCACGCGCCAACGGCTGGCGATTTCGCGACACGCATCGCAGACCTCAGCGTCTACCGGCGTAACACACCAGCCCCACCGATCACCTGCATCGTCGAGCCGAGCATCGTGCTGGTCGTGCAGGGTGCCAAGGAAATGGTCATCGGCAGCGACGTGTTCCCCTATGACACGACCCGCTTCCTGGTCACCTCGCTGAACATCCCTGCCCATTCGGCAGTGACGATGGCCAGCGAAGGTGCACCGTGCCTGGGCCTGGTGTTCAAGCTCGACCTGCGCACACTGGCAGAGTTGATCGCGCAAGATGGCCGTCTTACGGTGAGCGGTGAGTCTGTGCACACAAGCGCCGGCGTCGGTGTGCTGGGCCCGAAGCTGCTGGAGAGCTTCAGCCGACTGATCGAGCTTTTGGAGGAACCTGATGCGATACCCGTGCTCTGGCCCCTGATTCAGCGAGAAATCCACTATCGGTTGCTGCTGAGCGACCAGGCCCCCCTGCTCCGGTCCATCGCCTCCATCGGTAGCAAGGGGCATCGAATCGCCAAGGCCATCGACTGGCTGAAGCTGAACTACGCCGCGCCGCTGCGGGTAGATGAGTTGGCCTCTCGGGTGCAGATGGGGCTCTCGACCTTCCATCAGCACTTCCGCCAGCTCACCGCGATGAGCCCGCTGCAGTATCAGAAATGGTTGAGGTTGAACGAGGCAAAACGGCTGATGCTCAATGAACACCTGGACGCCGCCACTGCAGCCTTCAAGGTTGGCTATGAAAGCCCCTCGCAGTTCAGTCGCGAATATGGGCGACAATTCGGCACGCCGCCAAAGCGCGATATCTCGGAATTACGCCAGGGCGCAGAAAGAATCGAACAGGACGCCCGCCTTCCCATTGCAAAGAGCGGCACGCTTCGTGTGCCCCCATCAATAACGTGAAATCAGCTGATCATGCCCAGCTCGGCATCATCCATCAGCACCATGTCTTCGAGGGACTGGATTTGGGGAGGATCGGGGATTCATCTTACGCTTACGTATTGACGACCAGGAAAAACCTATAGCAATATGCCACGAGTGAAGTAAGATCAGTTTGCGTTTTCCAGTAAGAATTTTGACCTTAGGGATGAGGGCTTTTCTGATGGATGCTGCTGCTTCGTGCTCGAAAATCGTCGACAACGGTATCGACGGAAAACGCTTTCTCATCGCCATCACCGGCGACGGCTTCACCTCCAGCCAACTCGAGGCCTTCCACCAGGCCGTCACCACGCTGATCAGCGGCCTCAACGGCATCGTGCCGATTTCCTGGCGCCTGCAGGACGCTATCAACGTCTACCAGCTCGACACCGTTTCCAGCCAGTCCGGTCTGTCGCCGAACAGCGCCTTGGGCACTGCCAGCTGCGGCGCCTCGGCCAGCAACCTGAGCGCCGACCCGACGAAAGTCAGCGCTGCCCTGAGCGCCGCCGGCCTTACCTGGCACCTGGCCGTGGTCATCGCCAACACCAGCAGCGCCGGCGGCAGCTTCGGCGGCAGCCTGTGCACCCTGACCCTGGACAGCGGCAACGTTGCCCTGCTGGCCCGGGCCATCGCCCAACTGGTGGCCGGACTCGGCGTCGAGTACTCCACCCAGTCCGGCAGCTACCCGGACATCGAGCCCAGCAGCCCCAACCTCACCACCAACCTCAACGCCGCCTCGCTGAAGTGGAAGCAGTATCTGACGCCCGGCTTCAGTGCCCTGCCCTCCGATGTGTCGGCCAGCGGCTGGCAACCTTGGATGATCGGCGCCTTCGAAGGCGGCGGCAATTACCTCAAGGGCATCTACCGGCCCAGCCAGAACTGCCTGATGCGCGATCCCGCCGCCGGCTTCTGCCTGGTCTGCTACCACGAGTTGCTGAAGGCTTTCGCGCCCTACCACCAAACCACCGGACTGTCCTGGCTGGCCAGCCAGAACGGCGTCGGCACCTGGTCGGCCGTGAAGGCCGTATCACCGCCGGTGCAGCCTTCGCCGATCCAGGCGCTGGCCACCACCAGCCTGGCCAGCCGGCTCTTCGTCTTCACCTTGGCCAACGGAGTCATCGGGCACAACTCGGCCACCGTGGTCGGCAACTGGGAAAGCCAGCAACCAATGCCCCTGAGCACCGCCAACGTCGGCCAGGTCGGCGACATCGCCGCCACCCTGGCCGGCAGCGTGGTAGTGGTCGCGGCCCTGTCCGGCAACCAGGTATGGCTGGCCAGCCAGGCGGCCGGTGCGGCGTGGAGCGGCTTCAGCGCGATTCCCTCAAGCGGCCTGCCGGCCGGCTGCACTCGGGTGGCCTGCGCGGTCATCAACGGCCAGCTATTCGTCTTTGCCTCCGGCAGCAAAGGCATCTGGCTCAGCGTACGCAATGGCGCCCAGGTCTGGGACAGCGGTTGGAGCGAGGTCAGCACGCGCCTAGGCCTTGACGCCGGCTCGACGATCGACTGCATCAGCGCCGGCGCCGCAGTGCAGGGCCAGTTCGTTCACCTCTTCGCCGCCCAGGGCAGCACTCTCAGGCATGCCAAGGTCAACGCCGCCCGCGCCTGGCAAGGGGTGGAGAACGTCGCCAGCAGCGGCCTGACCCCAGCCCTCGATCTCAACTGCGCGGTCCGCGACGAGGCCTATGTGTTCCTCGCTGCCGCCACGGCCAAGGGGCCGATGGGCGCGACGCGCAATGCCGTGAACTGGCCCAGCGCCGCCACCACTCTTTCCGCCCTGCCGAACACGGTCAGCCGTGTTTCTGCGGGCTTCCTGTCCGGCACGCTTCTGGCCGCGGCATCCTGACCCACCCACACAGCAAAGCCATCATGGAGAACGCTTATGAGTAGTGGCGGCGGCAGCAGTCCAACCCCCAACCGTACCTGCACCGGTACCCTCACCACCTCGCAACGGCTGGTGCTGGTCAGCACCCAGTACAGCCTCAACGGCGCCAACTGGACGACCACCCCGCCGACCTCGGTGGCGGCCGGCAGCAATGCGACCACCGTGTTTGTCGCCAACGGCCAGACGCCGGACGGCAAGGTCACCTACCAGGCCGACGACGGCACCCAGTTCATCCTGCAGTTCAACATGAACGGTACCAACTCCGCGAACATCCTCGGCGTCGGTGGCACAGCTTCGTCATACAACTACAACAAGACCTTCCCCACAGCCGGCGACACCATCACCGTCGCCTACACCCTGTCCAACACCTGAGAGGAAGCCCGTCATGAGCTACACAATGTCCGTGGACCGGGTGATCCAGCTTGCCCGTTGCGACGATTTCCCCGAGGCGAAGATCCGCGAGATGTTCGCCCAGTACAGTGCCACCGAACTGCCCCTGGAGATCCTGGCGACTCTGCCGATCCCGCTGCCGGTGAAGGTCTATCTCGCCCTGCAGGACGAGTTCTTCAGCGAAACGGAATTCCGCGAACTGTCGCTGGCTTTCGCCAAACACGCAGCCAGCAGCGATCCGGTAGTAGGAAGCAACCACTTCGTAAGCAGCACTATCAACGCCTATGAACAAGCCTTGGTGGAGACCCGCAGTCTGCCACGTGGCGTTGCCCTCAACGCCAATATCCGGCAACAGGTCGAGGGCTATCGCGGTGCGGTCAAGGCGTTGATGGAGCCCCTTAGCCAGGGGTTGCGCAGTGGCAGTAGCGGTACGCCGCTACACACCGTCGCCGCCTATGAAGCTGTGTGGTTCGCCGGCTACGAGCACTACGGCATTGCCTGCCGCAACGCAGCCTCCTGCGCGGTGGCTGCGGTGCCCAAGGTGGAAGCCGACGCCGCCCTGCAATGGGTGCTGGACAACGCCGTGGCCGTGACTAAGGCCCGGGCGGCCTGACATGGCCAGCACCAGCGCCGCCCTGGACGTCGCAGCCGCACTCGCTCGGCTGCGTCGTGGTCCACTGCTGCAAGCCACGGCGGGATCCTCCGCCGCGGTTGCCTTTCCGCCCCTGGAACAGATGCTGCCACACCGGTCGCCGTTCCTGCTGATAGACCGCGTCCTGGCCTGGGACCCGGACAACCATGTGCTGCACGCACAACGCCGCGTCGATCCCGAGGATCCGGTGCTCGGCGGGCATTTTCCCGGCAACCCGATCTACCCCGGTGCGCTCCAGGGAGAAGCCATCGCCCAGGCCGGCCAGTGCCTGCTGCACATGGCCCGGGGCTGCCCGGCGCAACCGCTGGAGATCCTCGCTACGCGGGTGTTCGGCGCCCAGTTTCTTGGCCAGGTACGCCCTGGCGACATCATGGACATCGAGGTAGGAATGCTCGACGACAACGGCATGCTGGCGATCTTCGGCGGGCGTATCAGCGTCGCCGGCGCTGTGCGCAGCGTGGTAGTGATGGAGGGATGTCATGTCTGAAACGCCCCATGTGGTAGTGACAGGGATGTCGGTACTTACAGCCCTCGGCGAGGACCCCGGTAGCCTGCTCGACAACCTGTTGGCCGGGCGCTCTGGCATTCGTCGCTGGAGCAGCTTCGACCGCCAGATCGCGACCAAGGTTGGTGGTAGCCTGGAAGGCTTCGATCCGCGCCCGCGCCTCTGCGCCCTGGCCGACAGCCTCACGGATGCACCGCGCCTGCGCCTGCGCCGGGCGAGCAACCGCCTGCCCTGGTCCACCGCGCTGTCGGTGCTGATGGCCGGGCGCGCCTGGCAGGACGCCGGGCTGTTCGACCTGCCTGCGGGTGATGACGGCGAAACCGCGATCATCGTCGGCGGCCACAACATCGGCCAGAACTATTACTACAACAATTTCCGCCAGTTCGAGCAGGACCCCGACCATATCGACGTTCAGTTCGGCCTCGCCGGGCTGGACACCGACCATGCCGCGGTGGCTTCGGAAGTCCTCGGCATCCGCGGCCCCGGCTACAGCGTCGGCGGGGCTTGCGCCAGCGGCGCCCTGGCGCTGCGCGCGGCGTTCAATGAGATCCGTTTCGGCGATGCCCAACGGGTCGTGGTGCTGGCTCCGGTGCTCGATTACTCGCCGCTGGAGCTGCACGCCCTGGCCCTGATGCAGGCGGTCAGCCAGCGCTCCTTCAACGATCACCCGGAACAGGCAAGCCGGCCTTTCGACCGCCGCCGCGAAGGCTTCGTCCCGGCCCACGGCGGCGCTTGCCTGGTACTCGAACGTGCCGACCTCGCCCAGGCCCGCGGCGCCGAGCCGCTGTGCGAAGTCCTCGCCGTGGCCGCCCGCTCCGATGCCAGTCGCCAGCCAAGCCCGCAGGAAGATGGCCAGACCCGCACCATCCAGGCTGCCCTGCGCGAAGCCCGCCTGCAGCCCGGCGATATCGATTTCATCTGTGCCCACGCTACCTCGACGCCGCTGGGCGACCTTACCGAAGCCCGCTCGATCCGCCGGGTGTTCGGCGCGCACCTGGACCGGCTCAAGGTCAATGCACCGAAATCCATGCTCGGCCATACCTGCTGGTCGGCACCGCTGGTGGAGCTGGTAGCGGCCATCGCGCAGATGCGCGCCGGTCAGCTGCACCCGACCATCAACCTCGACGACCCCGACCCGGAACTCGACTTCGATGTCTGCGCCGCCGGCGCGGTGGCGCATCCCGTGCGCTACCTGCTGAAGAACGCGTTCGGCTTCGGCGGCAACAACTGTGTGGCGATCCTGGGTCGCTGGGAGCCCCGTCCATGAATTTCCTTGTCACCGGCGGCAGCCGCGGCATCGGCCGACGCATCGTCGAACAGGCGCTGCTGGCCGGCCATGATGTCGCCTTCACCTGGAACCAGGACGCCGCTGCCGCCACCGCGCTGCAGCGCCACGCGAAGGAAATAGCCCCGCAGCGGCGTTGCCTGGCCCTGCGTCTGGACATGGCCGATGGAGCAGCCATCGATGCCGTCTGCGAAGAGGCCGACCAATTGCTGGACGGCATCGACGTGCTCGTGGGCAATGCCGCGATCAACCGCCCAAGCCTTGCCGTGTCACTGCCTGACGCCGACTGGCGGGCGGTGATGGAAGTCAACCTGGACGGCAACTTCCGCCTGTGCCGAACCCTGCTGCCGGGCTTTATCGCCCGCCGCCGCGGGCGCATCGTGCTGCTCTCCTCGGTGGCCGCGTACGGCATGAGCGGGCAGATCGCCTACAACGTGTCCAAGGCCGGGCTGATCGCCATGGCAGCTACCCTGGCGCGCGAATACGGGCGCCGCGGCATCACCGCCAACGCCTTGGTGCTGGGCCTGGTGGACACCGACATGAGCCGCGAGACAGCGGCGCCCAAAACCTTCGAACACTGGCTCGGGCAGTGCCCGAGCGGCCGCCTCGGCACGCCAGACGACGTGGCCCAGGCCGTCCTGTACCTGGCCTGCGACGGGGCCGCTTTCATCAACGGCCAGGCCATCCACCTCACCGGTGGGCTGAACTGGGTGCCATGACAAGGAGCGACGCTATGCACGATATCCACGAGATGGTTCGCGAAGTGGTCCTGCGCCATACCGAGGCCGCCCTGGCCTTCCTCGACCTCGGCCCGATCGATACCCAGCTGCGCTTCGACCACCTCGGTGCCAGCAGCCTGGACATCATCACCATCGTCTCCGATGCCATGCGCGAACTGCGTATCAAGGTGCCGGTAGAACAGCTCAATTCGCTGTCTAGCATCGATGCGCTGATCGACACCCTGAGCGGCGCCGTGGCCGCACGCGCGAGCGCCTGAGCCATGGCCTGGTCGCTGGAGATTCACCACATCGATGTGAAGAAGGCCGGCGACGCGACTCTGATCGTCGCGAAAAACCCGGAAAATGCCGAGGGCCAGCGGGTCCGTGCGGTGCTGATCGACGGCGGGCGCAAGGACGCCGAGCCCCACGTATACAGCTACATCACCGAGAAGGCCGGGCTGGCCAAGGTCGATGCCGTGGTCGTCACCCACTACGACGGCGACCACCTGGGCGGGGTGGCAGCATTGCTCGCGAAGGCGGTGACCACCTTTGACACGGCGCGTGTCTACGACCGTGGCTGGCCGGCCCAGGGGCCCAGCGACCTGTACTTGCGCTACCTCACCGCGATCAACTGCAAGCCCGAACGCAACCGCGTGACCCGCGCTGTGCAGGCCGCAGACCTGAAGCCCTGCATTACCTCCAGCATGGTGTCCAAAACCGGCAGCCCGGCGGTTCCCGCCGGTGCCACGGCCTTCCAGGTCTGCCAGGCGATCAACCAGGCTCCGCAATGGCTGCTCAGCGGCCCTCAGGCAGAACTCCTCCAGCTCAGCGGCGACCGCGCACCGACCCTGACCTGCATCGCCTGCAACCAGTGGGTGCAGCGCCCCAACGGCACCCCCGTCAAGGCCGCACAGGGGGTCAGCGAAGCGGAGAACGCCTGCAGCCTGGCCTTCCTGCTACGCTTCGGCGAGTTCAGCTACTACATCGGTGGCGATATAGAAGATCCCCAGGAAGCCCTGATCGCCCAACTGGCCAACCCCAACGACGATGCCGCAGGCCGTGTCCTGGTAGTCAAGGCCAGCCACCATGGCGCCGACACCGCCACCTCGGCACAATTCCTCCAGCGCATGCGTCCGCTGGCGGTGATGGTTTCCAATAGCACGGGCAACCAGCACGGCCACCCGGCTGCGGCCACGGTCGACGTGCTCAACGGCTATCCCCGCGGCAACGGCGTCACCCCGCCCCCGCCGCCGGCCTCGCCCGGACGGCCACGGCGCACCTATTTCACCGGCTTCGACAGCGCCGAGAACATGAGCAATGCCTTCGTCACCCTGGGCATCGTTGCCGGTGATCCGAATGCCAGCAACCGGCCCGGCAACCTGCTGGTGAAGGTCAGCGAGGCCCAGGCCTTTGCCAACCGCAACTTCCCGGCCAGCACCTGGCGCGCAGTGCTCGCGGTTGCCGATATCGCCGCCAAGGCCGTGGGCCTGGCGCCCAACCCGGTGGCCGCCAAGGCCGCTGCCGAAGCGGCGGTCAAAGGCACGCTGGTGGATGTGGTCATGGCGCTGGCCAACACCACCGAGGCGCGCGATGCGGCGACCGCCTTGTGGATACTGCGCAGCAAGACCAGCGGCGGAATCAATAGCGAGTACCTCGCCCGGCTGAGCGTGCAACCCCTCGACCAGGAAGACTGGCTGGACGCGATCGACGCGCAGCGCAGTGCCCTCCAGCGCGCCGCCACCATGGACGACGTCTACCGTTGCGTAGACAGCGCCGCGCAAACCGCCGCCACCGCCAGTGCGGCGGTGCCCGGTCCGCTGGCCGGCTTCGCTGCGCTGGCGGACTGTATCGACGGATTGGGCACGGCCTACCAGTTGGTCAACCGCTACGTGCCCCTGTCCGAATACACCGTCGCCGCGCAAACCGCGAACGACCAGGCCACCCGGGCACGGGACATCCTCAGCAACGGCGCCGGACGTGTAGCGGCCCTGGCCACCCAGGCCGCGAACGCCGCGCAACGGGTGCGCGGCGCCGGTAACCAGGCCCAGGCCATGCAATTGGCAGGCGCCGCCCTCGACGCAGCCGAAAAAGCCTGCGAAGCCGCTGGCGAAACCTTCTATGACCTGGGCAACTGCTACAAGCTGGCCGCCCGCGCCGCTGCGAACCCGAGCCCGGCCATGGTGGGGCTGACCATCACCCGCGCCTGCGGCAGTACCCAGGCTGGCGTGGTTACCGGCGCCATTGCCGGGGCAATCTGCGGCAATGGCCGGCTCGACCCGGCCAGGCAGGCGCTGCATTACGCCCTCGACACGGTCAAGGTCAACTCGTCGACGGCACTGGCCGCCCTGGGTGAAGCCCTCACCGGGGGCGAACCGTTGTTCACCGTCAGCTACTACAAGGCATCAGCCAACAAGGACGTACAGGACTCCCTTTCCTGAGGCGGACCGATCTTTCCTGGAGGCACCACCCTATGACCGCCATGAATGCCGTTACGCAGGACCTGAGCCAGTTGCAGGCCCAGCTCAAGCAGAAGATCGACACCGCCGGCAACCTTGCCCTGGGCGCTGGAACCACGGGTATCAGCGCCCTGGACAGTCTGTTCGGTGCCTGCAACGTGACCCTGGCCAGCGCCAGCATCAGCGACCCCGGCAGCGCCTGGCCGGCCAGTTTCAGCGTCAGCGGCACGCCCAGCGGCGAGTGGACGCTCAACGGCCTCGGCGCCAACCCCAGCCTCTGCCAGCTGACCCTGACCTTCACCCAGAGCGCCCAGGGCCAGGCCATCAGCGCCAGCCTGAGCAGCGTCGCCAGCGCGACCCTCGGCCAGAGCAGCCTGACCTTCAGCGGCAGCCTCGACGACAACAACGCCCTGGTCCTCGACCTGACCCCGCCGGACAGCCGCCTGCCGCTGCTGGCGGTAGGCAACTTTGCCTTCGCCAACCGCTTCGGCGGCTGGCTGCCGGTGGACCTGCCGCTGTTCGCCGACATGCCGTTCAAGCAGATCGAGGTGGTCGCCAGTTATGGCGGCAATGACGACACACGCTGCGCAATCACCACCGGGGTCAGCGGCGACTGGTCGCTGGTCCAGGGCGGCCCCAGCCTTACCGGCGCCTGGGTGACCCTGAACAGCGCCAGCCAGACCGAAATGGACCAGAGCGTCACCCGCCTCAGCGGCACGGTAGGCGGCAGCCTGCAGATCGGCGGCCAGCCATGGACAGTGACCGTCAGTCTCAATGGCAGCAGCCAGGTGACCATCCTGGTCAGCGCCGACGGTAACCGCCAGCCGGCCCTGGCCGCCCTTGCCGGGCTGATCGCAGGCGATGCCGCAGCCACCGCGGTGAGCGACGCGGTGGCCAAACTACCGCTGGCCAATCTGGTGCTGGACAGCGTCGAGATCGCTTTTGACTGGCAGCAGCGCCAGTTGCTCAATGCCAGCGTCAGCGCCACCCTGCCCTTCACCTTCAACCAGGCCCCGGCCGACCTGCTGCTGTCCATCGGCCTGCCACCACTGCAACTCGGCGGCAATCTGTCGCCAATGACCCCGGTGAAGATCCGCAACGTGCTGATTCAGTACCTCGGTGATGCCGGCGGCTTCCCCGATACCACGGTGACCAAGCTGGCCTTCGACACCGTGCCGGCGGAAGGCAGCTACAGCTTCGCCCTGGGCATGACCGAGGTGTTCAGCGCCGGCCCGCTGGCACTGAACAACGTCGATGTGAACATTGTCAAAACCAGTGACGCCACCACTGGCTCGATGAACGCCAACCTGACCCTGGCCGGCGTCGATATTGCCGTCGCAGCGGCCTACGACAAGGGCTGGAAGATCTCCGGCAGCACCGCGTACGGCCAGCCCCTAGCCATCGGCAAGCTGATCAACGACCTTGCCCGGCAATTCAACGTGACCTGCCCCGCCGCCATCAGCGAGCTGGAGCTGCAGAACCTGGCGGTCAGCCTCGACACCGGCACCTCGAAATTCACTTTCGCCTGCGAGGGCAGCTTCCCCATCGCCGGCACACAGCTGGATTTCAGCGTCGACCTCGAATTGTCGAAACCCAATACCGCCTGGGAAGGTCACTTCAACGGCAAGGTGGTGATCGGTGCAGCCACCTTCGCCGTAACCTTCACCCAGGACAGCAAGGTCAAGATGCTGCGCGCCGAGCTGGTGCCCACCGCCGGCAAGACCCTGGCCCTGGTCGACCTGGCCCAGACCTTCGCCATCGACCTCTCCGGGGTGCCGGCAGAACTGCTGCCCGTGCTCAATCAGGCCTCGTTCACCTACGACTTCAACAAGTCGCAGTTGGTGCTTACCGCCAGCACCGAGAAGGTCGCGGTGAGCCTGGTCTGCGTGCCCAGCGAACAGGGGCGGATCTACGCGGCAGTGGTGGACATCGCCGTGGAAGCAGATATCTCGCAGTTGCCGGTGGTCGGCAACGAGCTGGCGTCGATCCAGCAGGTCGGCCTGGACGGCATGGGGCTGGTGATCTCCTCTGCAGTATTCGACAAGGACCAGGTCGACGCAGTCAATGCGGTGATTCCCAAGGGCCAGCCGCAGGTCCCGGCGCTCAGCGTCGAGGGCCGGGTGGTGTTGTCGGCCAACCTGATGCTCGGCGACCAGCCGGCCAAGCCGCTGCAACTGGTCTTCGCCAAGCCATCGAAGCCGAAGCAGGCGCGGCTTGTGGCGGCCAACGAAAACACCGCGCCGGTACCTGCCGGTACCGCCAAGGCTCAGGGCAAGTGGGTCAATGTGCAGAAGAGCTTCGGCCCGATCAGCCTCAGCCGGGTCGGCGTGGCCTACCGCGAGCAGCGCGTGTGGTTGATGCTCGACGGCGGTTTCGCCATGGGCGGCATCGAGATCGACCTGATCGGCGCGGCCATCGCCTTCCGCCCGGTGCTGCCGCCGATTCCCGACGGTGCCTCTCTCGACGGCCTGTTCATCGGCTACGACAACGGCTCGGTAACCATCAACGGCGGCCTGCTCAAGGTGGTCACCGAGGATGCCAAGGGCAACGAAATCACCGAATACGACGGCCAGCTGATGCTCAAGGTGCCGAGTTTCCAGCTCTCGGCCATGGCCTCCTACGCCTCCCTCGATGGCTCGCCGTCATTGTTCGCCTACGCCGTGCTTGCCGCCCCCATCGGCGGCCCGCCCTTCCTCCAGGTGGATGCACTGGCGGCAGGCTTCGGCTTCAACCGCGACCTGATCATCCCTGGCCTCGACAAGCTCGAACAGATGCCGCTGATCGCCGCGGTCAACGGCGGTTCGCCGTTCGCCGGCAAGGACGCCTCGCAGGCGCTGAAGGTGATGCACGAGTACGTGCCGCCTTCCTATGGCGACTATTTCCTTGCCCTTGGCGTGCGGGTTGCTTCGTTCCAGATGATCAAGGGCTTCATCCTTGCCGCCGGCAAGCTGGGCAACGAGTTCGAGATCGCCTTGCTCGGCCTGGCCTCGGTGTCGGTGCCGCCGCAGACCTCGTCGCCGATCGGCTATGCCGAGCTGGTGCTCAAGGCATCCTACAACTTCAACCGTGGCACTCTGTTCCTCGGTGCGCAGCTGACCGCCAACTCCTTCATCCTTTCCCGCGACTGCCACCTCACTGGTGGTTTCGCCGTGGCCGCCTGGACCAAGGACAACCCGGATAACCCTTACGGCTACAAGGCCGGCGACTTCGTCGTCTCCCTCGGCGGCTACCACCCGGCGTTCAGCAAGCCGGACTGGTACCCGGACGTACCGCGGCTGGGCTTCAACTGGAGCATCACCCGTGAGCTGACGGTCAAGGGCGGCCTCTACTTCGCCTTGGTGCCGTCGGCGGTGATGGCCGGCGGCAGCCTGGAGGCGGTGTGGCAGAGCGGCGATCTGCGCGCCTGGTTCAAAGCCTGGGTGGACTTCCTGCTGGGCTGGAAGCCGTTCCACTACGCCGCCGACATCGGCGTCAGCCTCGGCGCCTCGTACAAGGTCGACATCGGCATCACCTCGTTCACCGTCAGCGTCCATGTCGGCGTGCAGATCCAGCTGTGGGGCCCGGAATTCGCCGGCACCGCCACCGCCGACCTGTACGTGATCAGCATCACCATCAACTTCGGCGACAGTAACAGGAACGAGGTCAAGCCGATCCAGTGGAGCGACTTCAAGAGCTCGTTCCTGCCCGGTGGCGGCAGCGCGCCAAAGCCCGCACCGCGGGCCCTGCTGCTCGCCGCCCTGCCGGCCAGCCTCAGCGCCGCCACACCGGTGCAGCAGACCGACTCGGTGTGCCTGGTGCGGGTCGCCAACGGCCTGCTCAAGGATCTCGCCGGCGTCAACGACATGGACTGGGTACTCGACCCGGAACGCTTCGAGCTGACCACCTGGTGCGCCCTGCCGAGCAAGCAGGCCAGCTACACCGGGTCCGGCGCCGCGCAGAACATCACGGCCAGCAACACGGCGTTCGGTGTCGGCCCGGTGGGAGTCAACAACGACTACTTCGAGTCCAGCCATAGCGTGGTGATCAGCAAGCTCGACGGCGAGATGAGCGCCGAGGACATCCGCGTCGACGTCAGCGCCGTGGTGGAAAACCTGCCGGCAGCGACCTGGTCCATCAACGCCGCCCTCGACCCAAGCCTGAGCAACCTGAACGACACGACCCAGCGGGCCATTCCCAACGCAATGACCGGCCTGCGCATCAAGGCCAAGGCCGACAACCCCGACGTCACCCCGCTGCCAATCCAGCTGAGCGTGCTGCGCGAGGAAATCGAGGCCAGCCGCGTGGTGACCTGGATCGCCCCCACCGTGCCCGCCGCCACCGGCTATGACCAGGCCAACGCCATGGGCCAGTTCACCAGCGCCCTGACCAATACCACCGTGGCCAGCGCCCGCAGCGCGATCCTGGCCCAGCTGGCCGCAGCCGGGGTCACGGTGAGCACCCAGGTCAATGTCGACCTGCTGGCACAGAACGCCGCCAACACCCTGCTCAGCGCGCCCCAGCTCTCGGTGCTTGGCGCCCAACCCACCACCTCTTCCGGAGCCGTCCGTTCATGATCAAGGCCTCTTCCACGCCGTTGAGCGACGGCAGCGTACAGTTCGTTGCCCACTGGCTGCCGCCGCTGACCGCCGGCAGCTACAGCATCACCGTTACCCAGCACCTGCAGAACAGCGACCCGAACGCCACCGCCGATGCCGCCTTCGACGAAGCCTTCGTCAACACCCGGCATTTCGCCGTGCGTGGCGAGCGCTTCAGCCTCGACGACAGCGAGCTGGTGTCGCGCTTCCCGCCGCCGGACAACCAGGGCGAATACCAGAACGTGCTGCCCCACGTGATCTTCAAGCGTCGCACCCTGCCCTGGGAGCGCTCGCCTGAGCTGGAGGCGGACAACGCCGCGTGGCTGGCTCTGCTGTTGTTCGAACTGGACGAAGCGCCGCCACTGCAATCGGTGCTGGCCGGCGACCTGCAGCGCCAGGCGTTCCCGCACAGCGCCGAGGCGGCCAAGGCTGGCAAGGCGACGCCCAGCAGCCTGCCGGCCAGCACCGCCAGCTACCCGGACGGCTATGCCCTGCTCGGCACCGCCGGCAATGCCCCCACCTTCACCCTGGCCACCGGCGAGCAGTGGTATGACCCCTGCCAAGTGATCGACGTGCCGGCCGAGCTGTTCGCCGCCATCGCCCCGACCCTCGACGAACTGGACTGGCTGGCCCACGCTCGCAGCGTGGTGCTGACCCAGAAGCAGGCGCAGGACGACGACGAGCAGGAAGGCAACTTCTCGGTGGTGGTGGGCAACCGCCTGCCGGCACCGAACCAGAAATGTGTGGTGCACCTGGTCTCCCTGGAAGGCCTGGCCCGCTACCTGCCCACCGGCAACGGCGAAACCGCCGCGGCGCTGACCCTGGCCGCCGGCGGCACGGCGGACAAACTTCGCCTGGTGTCACTGGCAAGCTGGTCGTTTACCTCCCTCGACCCACAGGAAACCTTCAGCGGCTACCTCGAAGGCGTTGATTGCGCACCGCTGCGGCTGCCCGCCCCGGCGAACGCCAGCGGCAGCGCCGGGCAGGCCGTTGGCAACGCCTTCGCCATGGGCTACACGGCGATGAACCACCAGACCCGCCTTGGCGACACCACGGTGTCGTGGTATCGCGGCCCGTTGCTGCCATTCTCCTCGTCGCCAGTCATCGTCCCGCCACCGGGTGCCGCGCCACTGGTGGTGGCCGACCAGGCGGTGCGCTTCGACCCGGCCAGCGGCTTGATGGACGTCACTTACGCCGCTGCCTGGCAGATCGGCCGTGGCCTGGCCCTGCAGAACGCCCTGTTCGCCAGCACTCTCTATGCGTGGAAACGCAGCGAAGCGCGCAAGGTAGCGCAAAACAGCGAAACCCAGGTCCTCAACCTGCGCCTGCGAGCCTCGGTGACGCCGAACTCGGCGTTGCGCGCACTGAGTGCCGCACCTACCAGCCAGCCCGGCCTGCGCGGCCTGGCCATCGGCCTGATCGCAGAATCCCTGGCCGCCCAGTGCGCCCGCTCTTCCAGCTCGTCGGAGACCGCAGAATGACCCGGCTCGCCCAGCGCAACAGTCAGTTCCTCAACCTGCAGGCCATGGTCGCCGAGCCACAGGCTGGCCTCCTGCGCGCCAACAGCAGCGACCCGGTACCCGGCGAGCTCACCCAGTGGCTGGGCAGCCTCGCTGCTCTCAAGGGCCTGCCCTTCGGCTACCTGGTGCCGGACGAGGCCATGCTGCCGGCGGAGTCGATCCGCTTCTTCGTCCTCGACCCGAACTGGATCAATGCCCTGCTCGAAGGCGCCACCAGCATCGGCCGCTCCTGCACCTTCGACGCCGCCATCGACGCCGAGCTGGTGGCGCGCCTGTACGCGGCGGTTTCGCCGGCGACCACGGTCAGCGGCTTCGTCCTGCGCTCCAACGTGGTCAGCGGCTGGCCGGGCATCGAGGTGCGCGCCTACGACGCCAACGGCACGCTGCTCGACGGCGTGCTGCGCCAGCAGGTGCTGGCGCCCACCGTGCTGCTGTTCATGACCACCGGGCAGATCAGCCATGTCGATATCGGCGAGCCGTCCGAGGCCATGCACTTCGGCGTCGATATCGGCCAGGCGAGCAAGTCGCTGCGCTATGTCACCGTGCCCAAGACTGCACCGGCCAACACCCGTCCCGGCGACCAGATCGATGGCGCCAGCGTCGCCGTCGGCTATCGCGCCGCCGGTGGTGGCAAGCGCGTGCTGAAGATCGCCGACCTGGCGAAGAGCCTGCAGGCGCAGCTGGTGACCAGCAACGCCAACCTCGCCCCGGACGGTACCCAGCGTCCGTTCACCCCGGCGGAGTTCGCCCTGGAGCTGGTGGAGGGCGTGCAGACCGTGCGCTTCAGCAATCAAGACAAGGAGGTTTCGGCATGAGCGACAGCGGTCTGATCGTCCCCATCGATGTCACCGCCCTGGTCATCGGCAAACCAGACGCCAGCGCGGTCAATGGTTTCGCCGCGGTGGCCAGCAACTTCGCCCTGATGCCGACGACCCAGGCGGTGGGCCCCTACCTGGCGCAGAACCTGTTGCCCAAGCCATTCGACGCGGTCGACAGCCAGGACGCCATGCAGCCCGGTATCCACCTGCACTGGGCGCTGCCCGACAGCCTCGCTCGTGGCCGTACCGACGGTGGCAAGGTGGCCTTCCTGCAGGCACCGAACCTGTGGCTGGTGACCCGTTTCGCCGGCGGCAACGCCGACGGCAGCACGGTGCAGACCGCCTGGGTGATCGAGAGCGACCAGTTGCAGCAGGTGCAGGACCAGACCCTGCCGCAGAATATCTATTCGCGGGCAGTGCCGGTGACCCCGGACCTGACCGGGGCCAGCCAGCCGTTCCTGTTCCAGGGGCGGGTCTACCGCCAGGCCGACTGGGCCGGGCGCAACGGCGGCACCTATGCCAGCAGTAACACCACCGTGGGCTACGGCACCCCGGCCTATGCCGCGGCGTATCCGAACTGCCCCAACGTGTTCTCGTTCTGGGACCCGCTGGACGATGACGACGCCAAGGCCTTCACCGCCGAGACGCTGCTGTCCTACTCGGTGGTGGGCTGGTACGCCAACAGCGCCAGCGACCCGCTGGCGGCCCTGGTCTATCCGGCCAGCGCCACCACCGTGGAGGCGCGCCAGGCCTATATCGCCCAGACCCTGGAATGGGCGCTCAGCGGTAGCCCCGACGTACCCAACCGCACCGTGTGCAACGGCCTGCTCAGTGGCCTGACCTGGGATCCGCAACGAGCCTGGCTGACCCCGCCGAGCGCCGACGGCATCGACGTGGTCATCGCCGACAACACCGCCGAGGCGGTGGCGGCGCTGATCCAGGCGCGCAACCCCGAGGTGGCCGACCTGGAAACCCTGCTCAACGTTTTCCAGCAGGGGCTACTCCACGAGCTGGGCAAGGTCGGTGGCGCCGCTGCGGCCGACGAGGCGGTGCACCAGGCCGGCTTCGCCGCCTACCCCGGCGGCACCGTGTGGCTGGCACGCCAGGTCACCGCGCCTGGCGCCGATCCGTCCGCGGCCAACGGTCAGTTGCCGGATGATGCCGTGGAGCAGTTGGAGCAGGTCAACCGCCTGCAGCGCAGCCTCGACGGCCAGAGCGCCGACCTTGATGCCCTGCGCCAGCAGCTGTTCGTCGACTGGGCCAAGTTCATGCTCCTGCAGTTCAACAAGGCAAACCCGACTGCGCTCACCGCCGACCAGGCCCGCGCCTTCATCAAGAACTACGACCTGTCGGCGGTGACCGCGCTGGCGGGCAGCAAGACCAGCAGCGGCAGCATCGCTACCCTGCAAACCCGGATCGACAGCGCCCTGGCTGCCCTGCAGAAGACCCTCGGCACCGGCTGGGAAATCAAACCGTCCTCGGCGGCGCGCTTCTGGCAGCCGGCCGACCCGGTGATCCTGCTGGCCGGACGACCCACCACCCAGGCCTCGGCACGGCATGGCGGCGATGGTCGCTTCCATGCCCAGGGCCTGCTCGGTTGCCGGAGCGGCAACCAGTTGGTCAGCGGGCTGCGGGTGCATGGCGCTCTGTTCACCCCGGATGTGACGCTGGCCAGCGCACCGGCGGGCGCCAGTTATCCGCCGGAACTCGGCGCGCTACTGGCCGAATCACTGACCCTCGACCCGCTACGCGCCCCGGACCTGGCCCGGCAGTTCACCCAAGGCAACGGCGCGCAGCGCCTGGCCGCGATCAACAGCGACACCCTCGCAGAACAGATCGCCAGCGCCCAGCGCGCCGCCCGGGACCAGCACCTGCTGGCGGCCGACGCCCGCAGCGGTGCCGCCAATGCGGCGGTGGCCCTGGTCGGCAACGCACCGTCACCGGTGGGCCTGAGCAGCTGGTCGCAACCCTGGCTGCCGACCTTCCTCAACTGGGAAGTGCTGTTCTACCCCTACCACCGCGTCGGCCTGGCCGGTAGCGGGGTCGACTATGCCGCCGACGCGGTGACCGGCTCCTTCACCCTTGATCCGGACGGCCTGGACTTCGACGCCGTCGCCGGGCTGACACCCGATCCTGCCTTCCAGACCTATTCCGGCACCCTGACCCTGGCCGGTCGCACCGAACTCAACCTGCAATCGCAGATCGAGGTCTACCTCAAGAACTACCCGGACGACCCCAATGCCAAGGTCCTGCAAGGCATCCTCGGCCAGCTCGACCTGCAGGCCATGGCGCAGAGCCTGACCGGCTTCAACCAGGGCCTGCTGATGCGTAGCCAGACCCTGCAACTGCCGGTGGTGGACGCGCTGAGCCCGTCGCTGATCGTGCGCAACTTCACCAACACCCAGGTGGCCCCGGCGATCGACGGCTTCAACGTCGCCTCACCGGCGCCGAACAACGGTTTCAACCCGCTGCGCTGCGGCGAACTGCGAATCAACCGCCTGCGCCTGGTGGACGCTTACGGCCAGGCGGTGGATTTGCCGAAGCCGACGCCGATCATCGCCCAGCGCCTCAAGCAGCGCCTGGCCGGTGGCGAGGTGGTCGACAACGGCAAGATTGTCCTGCCGCCGCGCCTGACCCAGCCGGCGCGCCTGCAATTCCGCTGGCTCAGCGCCGAGGATGGCCAGGCCGAGTGTTCCGACCAGGGGCCGGCGCCGATCTGCGGCTGGGTGCTTTTCAACCACCTTGACGACAACCTCAGTGTGTACGACGCCGACGGCTTGCCGATCGGCTCGCTGAATACCCTCGGCCCGCGCTGGCAGGGTGCGCCAGGTAGCGCCAACTGGTCCCGGCCGTTCGACCAGGTAATGGCCTCGATCAACCCGTACCTGGCCAACTTCATCCGTGCCCTCCACAACCAACCGCAGGGCCTGGGCTTCCTCCAGGCCCTGCTCGCCACCCTCGACCAGGCCAGCGGAGCCAGCGGCCCGGCCGCGCCGACTGCCGACCCGAGCCTGAGCGTGCTGATCGGCCGGCCATTGGCGGTGGTCCGTGCTGCCCTGCGCCTGGAACTGCAAGGCCAGCCCGCCGCCGACAACAGCTGGCCGGCCTTTGCCGCCAGCGTCGGCCTGAGCCCCGGCCAGCCGCGGCCCAGCGCCGGCATCGGCAACGTGAAATTCCCGGTGCGCCTGGGCGACCTCGGGGTGTATGACGATGGCTTGGTGGGCTACTTCGTAGAGGACGGCAGCGCCGACCAATGGACCACCTTCTACTCGCCAGCGGCCAGCGGAGGTAATGGCGTGGTGCCAGTAGATGTGAACAAGACCTCACTGAGCCCCGTACCCGCCTCCGACAGCGGCGACGGCCTGGCCCTGACCCTGCTCATCGACCCTCACGGCTCGGTGAACGCCACCGCCGGCATCGTCCCGGTGAAGACCATCTGCATCCCCCGCGCCCAGTGGCAGCCCGCACTGGACGCGATCGCGGTGACCTTCCTGACCACGCCGATGGTCGGCGCCGGCACGGTGATGCCGGTACCGGTGCCGCAGGAAAACGGGTTCATCTGGGAATGGGTGACGCGTAACCCGGGCGCCACCGGCTGGAGCAACCTCGCGCCCGGCTCGGCGGTGCCCACCGCGACCCTGGCGTCCCCGCAACGCATCGAAGAAGGCTGGCTGCGGCTGGTCCGCGACAACGGTAGGGAGTGACCCGGATGAGTGCCATCGAGTACAGCATCGCCAACAAGGACGGCAAGCCCGTGGCTTACCTGAACCAGGCGCAGACCCTGACTTTGACCCTGACCAACGCTAGCGGCGCCGACCTGGAGCTGGTCGGCAGCCCACCGGTGCTGGAGACCGAGGCTGACAGCAACACCAGCCTGCTGTACCTGTTCCTCGGCAGCCTGGTCAGCGACCCGGCCACGGTGCAGATCAGTTGCCCAGGCTGGACCCCGCAGTTCCAGAACACCCCGCAGGGGCCGGTGTGGTGCCTGGCCCAGGCAGAGAACAGTACCTTCAAGGACAAGGCGAAACTGACCGTGACCCTGGACGGGGTCAACATCAACGGCCAGCCCGGCCCGCGCCAGGTGACCGTCGATTGCTGGTTCGGCGACGGCGACTCGGTGCAATTGCCGGTGATGGCGCAGAACGATCCGGGCAAGCTGCTGCCGCTGAACCTGGTTTTCGCCCTGAATGGCGGCAACGTCATCTACATCACCGAGAAGGCCGATTCGCCAATGACCTGCTCGCTGGTGTTCCGCCTGAGCAACCCGTCGCCGGACACGCCCATCGTGCCGGAGGACGTGCCCTGGGGCCCCCAGGCGCCGAGCTTCACCCTGTCCTTCGTCTATGCCGACAAAGGCGACGGTTTCGGCGCCCTCACCTCGGCGGAGCGGGCCGCCAGCTTCACCCGCCAGACCGTGCAGGACTACGGCAACCGCTGGTCCATCGCGCCCAGTACCCAGGGCTCACCGAGCTGGACCCTGACCCCGGACCAGCTGACCAACAAGCAGATCCTCGGCACCGGCGAGCAGGCCAGCTTCGAATTCATGCTGGGCAACATCGTCACCCAGCTCAAGGCCGGCACCACCCTGGCCTACCTGCAATGGAGCAACATTCCCGGCTACCAGGACGGCTACCAGACCGTGGCGCTGGTCAAGCAGGCGCCGACCCCGGGCATCCTGCGCTTCATGACCCTCAACGCTAGCGTGATCAGGCAGGGCACGCCGGTGCAGCTGAACTGGCAAACCTTCGCCCTGTCCAAGCGCACCATCAGCTGGAGCCAGGACAACACGCCCTACCAGGTCGTGGTGCCGGCCAACGCCAGCGCCTGGGAGCCGGACCCGCAGCCGGACGACACCGTGACTTACACCCTCGACGGCTACGACTTCAACGGCAACAAGGTGCCCAATGCCCAGCAGACTGTCAGCGTCATCGCCAATGCACCGGTGATCAATAGCTTCTCGGTGAGCCCGCGGGTTGCTGCATTCGAAGGCGCCAACCCCAACGTACAGGTCACCGGCAAATGGCAGGCGAGCAACGTCAAGACCCAGCAGCTCAATGGCACGCCGGGCCAGTCGCCACAGACCATCGGTTTGAACAGTGCGGGCGACGTGATATTGCTGATCACCGGGTTCCAGGACCAGATGACCTCGCAGTCACAGACCGTGTACAGCACTCCCGGGTACATACAGACCTTCGTCTCCACCAGCCAGGTCAGTGGCGGCACGAACGGGCCGCTGATCAGGAACGTGCTCGCGTTCGACCGTGGAGCCTCCACCGGCACCTGGACCCTGATCCGCAGCGACGACCTGGCGACCCTGACCCTGGCCAGGCAGGGCTTCACCTGGAGCACCAGCGAGCTGAACATCAAACTGGTCTTCAACGACGGTAGCAGCACCGCTACCCTGAGCTGTGCCTTCGGCAACCTGACCCTGACCGCGCGCAGTGGCAGCGCTGACGCCAATGGCCTGCAGCCACTGGCGATGCTGGTGCAGAACGCCGCAGGGCAGAATGTACCGGTGTTCAGTGCGGTGACGACGAAGTGATCTGCCACCATGGTCGACCAACTCGGTCAATACGCTAGTGGGCATCCAACAAGTAGATAACCCACCAAGGCAAAGGGCATCATCGATGCGGCCGAGCTGGAACCTGCAATGCAGCCGCACCACGATAGGGTACGGCGGCACCTCAGGGCTCTGGGTGCGGCGTCCAGCACCATTGGGCAAGCTGGTTCCGGCCTGCGCGGGTGCTTGGGGTACCATGCACCGCACTGGCTTCCTTGGTCAGGCATCGACAGCCCGGTGCAGCCCCCCTTCCAGCGGCAACTCATAGGACTTCTTAACCGTACGCACCACCAGTGTGGAAGAGTACGTGCGAATCGGAATATCCCGGTAGGTGTCGAGAAACCGGTAGATATAGTCGGTGTACTCGGTGGCATCGCGAAACTTGGCAACCATCACGAAATCGAACTCGCCCGTCATCAGGTAGCAGTCCTGAATCTCCGGGTGGCTGGCCAGGATGTGCTGCATCTTGCGGTCGATGTCGTTGCTGTCGCGGTCCAGCTTGACCAGGAAGAAGGCGGTCACCTGAATGCCCAGCTTGCGCTCGTCCAGTATCGCGACCTTGGCCTTGATGATACCTGCGCTCTCCAGGCGCCTGATGCGCCGGTAGCAACTGGTGGAAGACAGCCCGACGCTGTCGCTCAGCAACTCCAGATTCTGGCTGCAATCCTTTTGCAGCTTTCCCAGAATTTTCAGATCCATGGCGTCTGTCATTTTTCACGTGTCTTCCTTGAAAAACTGCAATGAATCCGCCGCAAGGACGGGCCAATTTGCACGATTCCCTGCGTGCCATCCCTTTACCATCAACTGAGCTTAGCAGCCCGGCCAGATATGGCCTGCGGGGCGCATGAGAGGGACCTTATGATCATCGCGAAACCGACATGGACCGCGGACATCCACGGCCTTTTTACCGCGCCTTACTGGATTCCCGCCGCGCAGCGTGCGGCCGTGGCGGCCTCCTGGACCGGGTGCATGAACGCCTATTTCGTCTACCTGGACGACCCCGACTCGGTCAAAGCCTGGTCAGAAACCATCTACCAGCACCTGGCCTCGCGCAACATGCCGCTGACCCTCGACCAGCAGCAGTTCTGGCCGATCGACGCGCTGGAAACATTCAGGTTGTGGGTCAACCAGGGCTGGCGCCTGGACGCCAGCTCTCCCTTCGATCTGGCCGAACGCATTCCGCCACCGGACCTGCCACAACCGGTCAAGCGGGTGAGAAAGGACATCCGTGCCCTCAGCCTTGAGGAGCTGAACCTGTACCGCGCCCGCCTGGACGACGTGATGCAGGTGGGCGACCCCGACAGCGGTTCACCCTGGCAACGTTACGCCTATATCCACACCAACTGGTGCCTGCATTATCAGGAGGCGTTTGCCCTGTGGCACCGGGCATACCTGTTGTACCTGGAACAACTGATCGACTGTGCCATCCCCTACTGGGACTGGATGGCCGAAGATGCCAGTGTCGACGGCAGCCCGCAGGCCGGCCTGCCCCAGGCGTTCCTCGATGAAACCTATGTGCACCCGCACACTGGCGAAACCCGGCCCAATCCCCTGCGCTACGCGGCCGCCAAGGATGGTTGTTCCAAAGTGTGCGCCGGCGGCGCGGTCAACGGGGTGGACTGCCGCTATGTACAGCGCGACCGGTTGTTCTACACCCATGGTGACGACTCGCGCTCGGAGCGCACCCGCTTGTACGGCATGAGCCGGATTTTCCAGCAACAGGTGGTGGATGCCCTGAAGTTCACCACCTTCAGCCAACCACAGGGTGTGCCCGGTTACCCGTGGGCCAACATTCCGGTGTTCGACCCACCTCAGCAAGACAGCCTGTACCCCAATCGTGCGCTTAACTTCGACGGACTGTACGAGCAACCTCACGACAACTATCACGGCTGGATCGGTGGCGACATGGCCGACAACGCCTACACCGCCTTCGACCCGGTCTTCTGCTCCTATCACGCCAACATCGACCGCATGCTCGAGGTCTGGATCAGGGCCAACCCCGGGGCGCAATTCACCACACAGTGCTTGCTCCAGCCCTTCTCCGGCCGCGACGCCGCGCAGGTCACCTTCACCAGCGCCGACGCCTGGCGCTACACCACCCTCGGCGACATGGCCCAGGACAGCCGGCACATCGGCTACGACTATGGTGCGCCGGTGGCCCCACAATTTGGCGCGCCCAAGGCGGCTACCAACCGTTGCTGCAAGCACAGCGCAATGGCCGCCAGCGCCGCGGAAAATGCCGCAGGGCCCGGGCCGTGGGTGGTGTTCGATCACGTACGTTGCACCCACGACACCTATCTGATCGACGTCTTTCTCGACCAGCCCGACGCCACCGCACAGCACGTCAGCGCCGACAACCCGCATTACGTGGGGCGCTTCAGCCGTATCGGCATGGGGCTGGTGGACGACAAGGGCCGATGCATCACCCATGGCGTGTCGCGCGCACTGAATGCAGCCCGCAACGCTGCTGCGTTGGGCCTTGGCCGCGGCGATGCGGTGCAGTTGTCGCTGGTGGTGACCCACCTCGACAGTGGCCGCGTGCTGACGCCTGACGAATACACGACCCTGCCCGGTTTCATCGCCCAACTGGTGTGGGACGACCCGCGCCAGACCCTCGCCGGCCCGCCCCCGGTCGCCGGCTGCTGCTCTGCTTCCACCTCACGCACACCAGGAGAACCGACATGAGCACGCCCTTCAAGCAGTTCACCTCTCCCGCCGGACAAGCCCCCAAGGACTACAACAAGCTGGGCCTGGAAGACCAGTTGCCGCAGTTTGAAACCGACTGGAACAACAACCTCACCGGCTGGACCCAATCGTCCATCATCGGCAACCCTTGGTCGGGCCTGAACGACGCTCCCCGCTCGGGCTACTACAACCCGCTCGTAGAGGGCTTCGGCGACGTGACCCCGCCCGCGATCACCTGGGCGCCCTTCCCCAACCGCCTGTGGACGTTCTTCTACAACAACGGTGCGGCGGTCATTCCCCAGTTGGGCGGCAAGGCCATGACCCTGGACCAGGTGATGGAATTGGCCGACCACGGCCAGATCACCCTCGACAACACCCTCTACACGCTTTACGACCCGAACAAAAAGGGCACTGTGCTGCAACTGCCGGTCAAGCGCTGCCCCAGCATCGCCTGGAATGGCACGTACAAGGATTTCACGCCTTCCGGCCCACGGGGCTGGCTCGACGAGTACTGCGAGTGGTCGATCGTGCGCGATGCCAACGGCAACATGCGCAAGATCACCTTCACCTGTGAAAACCCCGCGTACTTCCTGGCCATGTGGCGCATCGACCCGAACGCGGTCCTGGGCCTGTACCGCGAATACATCGACCCGAGCGTGCAGCTCGAAGACCTGTACCTGCGCTATGCCGAAGACTGCCCGACCGGCAAGGCTGGCGATCCGGTCATGGACCCCACCACCGGCAAGCCGGCCTATGACACCGTCAACAAATGGAACGCCGGAACCGCCTGTGTACCCGGCCAGTACGGCGGAGCGATGCACCTGACCTCCGGCCCCAATACCCTCAGTGCCGAGGTGTACCTGGCCGCCGCCGCCACCATCCTGCGCCCGGTGAGCAGCAGCCAGAATGCCCAGTCGCTGATCTGCTGCGCGCAGTACGGGCAGAACTATCGCAACTCCGACCCGCACATCGGCTTCATGGCCAATACCACGGCGGTCAACAACCGACTGTCGCTGACCAACCCCATTGGCCTGTACTTGCAACAACCCACCGACTTCAGCGCCTGGAAGGGCCCGCAAGGCCAGGACGTGAGCCAGTACTGGCGCATCACCCGCGGTACGGCCAAGTCGGCCGCCAACGGCTCCGACCAGATCCTGCAGGCGGTGTTCGAGGTGCCGGAAAGCGCCGGCTTCTCGATCAATGACATCACCATCAACAACCAGAAGGTCAACTATGTGTGGGTCATCGCCCAACAACTGTTGGTGGGCCTGAGCGTCACCGTCAAACCGCTCAGCGTCACACCTCAATCCTTCCCATGCGTGCAGGACCGGGTGGCCGGCCTGCAACCCTGGCCGGTGCAACTGCTGCCGCTGGACCTGTTCTACGGGAACTCCCCCACCGACCTGCCCGCCTGGCTTGCACCGGGCAGCAGCAATCAGTTCGTGCTGGTGGTGCAAGGCGCCGACAAGACCACCACGGCGCAGAATGCCAGGGTGCAATTCTCCAACCCCGGGGTTACCGCGCAGGTCACCCAGTACCTGCCCGACGCGTCGGCCATTCCCGGCCAGACCAACGCCGGCGGCACACAGGCCTACATCCTGACCATCACGGTCAGCCCCACCGCAGCCCCCGGCCTGGTGACGGTGCGTGCGCTCAATCCGGATGAAGACGTGAACGTGAGCGCGGCAGACCACCCTTGGGAATCCGGCCTGGCGCTGGTGCCTGGCGCCTGAACCACGCCAGTCTCGCCTCTCTACCGCCGCACCTTCGGGTGCGGCTTCACAGCTTGCAAGGAGCGCAATGATGTCCAGGTCACGCTTGAGTCTTCTGTCGCTGCTGTGCGGCATTTTACTGTGCCTGTCGACCCCGCAACCCGCCACGGCAGCCACGCTGTCGGATGCCGACGCCTGTGTGCAGCAGCAGTTGGTGTTCAACCCGGCCAGCGGGGGATTCCTGCCGGTCAACAACTTCAATGCCACCAGCCAGGCGTTCATGAACTGCTTTGGCTGGCAGCTGTTCATTGCCTTGAACTGGCCGGTGAACCCCGGCTGGCCGGCCACCGCCAGCCTGGCGGGCGAACCCGACATGAACAGCACGCTGGCGCAGTTCGGTGTCCCCTCCGCACCGGGCCAACCCATGAGCGTGGCCCCGGTATGGGCCAGCTACAAGGACGCCAATGACATCTTCCTGCCCGGCGCGCCCACGCCCACTGGCTGGGGCGTACAAACCCTGGTGCCGTCCGGTTGCAGCACTCAGGGTAGCCTCAAGTCACTCAAGGTAGGCGCACGCAAGTTCATGAACGCCACCTCCGAAGGCGCGATCAATGCCTTGCACCGATTCCACCTGTCTACCGGAACACTCGCGTCCATTCCCGACCCAGTCATGGAAGCGTCCGGCGGCTGGTTGACGGACCAGTCTGGCAACCTGGTGTTTTTTGAGCGCAAGGTAGGCAAGGCCGAGTTCGACTACATCGTCGACAAGGGGCTCTACGACGCCGCCAACCAGTTGAAGGTGGCGCAAAACCAGGACGGCAAGACACCGGAGGGGCTGTCGCTGCCAATCGGCGAACCGATGCGCTCGCTGCCTCCGTCCCCTGTCCCGCAGGAGCAGCTGGGCGCGATCGAGCTCAAGGCCGCCTGGCGGGTGCTGACCGGCAAACCCGAACTGTTCGGGCGCTACCTGACCACCGTCGCCTGGCTCAAACGCCCCGATACCCTGAACTGCACCCAGGAAGTGGTGGGGCTGGTGGGCCTGCATATCATCAACAAGACCCAGGCTTCGCCCAACTTCATCTGGACCACTTTCGAGCAGGTCGACAACGTGCCCGAACCGGCCCAGGCCCCGCCGCAACAAACCCCACCGAACGGTTTTGCCTTCAACAACCCTGACTGTGGCAGTGGCCCCGAGTGCACACCGAACCAAGCCCGTATCCAGTGCAAGCAACAC
The DNA here is from genome assembly GCF_022533585.1 of Pseudomonas sp. LS.1a. Lineage (NCBI taxonomy): Bacteria > Pseudomonadati > Pseudomonadota > Gammaproteobacteria > Pseudomonadales > Pseudomonadaceae > Pseudomonas > Pseudomonas sp. LS.1a. The sequence goes on along the minus strand of NZ_CP092827.1, from coordinate 2,835,830 downwards.
CATCCCGATAAGCAATGCACCGATCTCTTCCCACGCGACCAGCCGGTACAGACCACCCGCGAACACCCCATACCCAGCGACCTGCAGGCCCTCAACAGCGCGGTGCAAGCCAACTTCGCGCAGCACAGCCAAGGCCAGTCGGTGTTCCAGTACTACAAGCTGATCAACGTACTCTGGACCCTCGCCCCCAATCCGCCCAGCCCGGAACCGGGCGCCAACGCGCAAGTGCCGCTGTCGTACGGGCCATTCATCAGCCAGGGCAACGTGCCGGTGGCCAACACCACCATGGAGACTTACGTACAGGGTGATGACTGCAACCAGTGCCATCAGTACGCGACGATTGCCGGCAGCCCTTCGTTGGCCTCGGACTTCTCTTTCCTGTTCAACAGTGCCGGTTCTGCCAGCACCAAAAGCCTGATCAAAAGCGTCAAAGCCTTCGAAACCCTCAAGGACCGCCCCTGAACCGCAAAAGGGGCGATCACCGATCGCCCCGAACAGGGCCTTGTCAGCCCTATCCGGCCGATACCACCCGCCGGGCATCTCTTCGTACGGCTTGAGGCGGGACACCAAAGCCACGAATGAACACCTCACGCATATGCCGGCGGTCCCTGAAGCCGGTTTCCTTCGCTACCACATCCAGGCTGTGACGGCTCTGCTCGATCATCAAACGGGCAGCCTCAAGACGCAGGCTCTCCACAGCCTTGGCGGGCGACTGACCTGTCTCGGCAGTGAATACACGGGTAAATTGCCGGGGGCTCAGATGCACGGACTCTGCGAGCTCCTCGACACTCAATGGGCGATTCAAATGCTTGCGGGCGTAATCCAAGGCGTTCTGAATCCGATCAGACTTCGGCGCAAGCGTCAGCAGCTCGGAATGCTGCGATTGCCCACCGGAGCGGCGCTGATGCATCACCAGCTTTCGTGCCACTGACCTGGCCAACTCGGTTCCCAGATCTTTCTCCACCATACCCAGCGCCATGTCCAGGGCGGCGGTCATTCCGGCGGACGTCCAGATCTGGCCATCCACAATGAAGATTCGGTCTTCTTCCACCTCAATCTTCGGGTGCAGTTCACGCAGCTTTTTCGCATAAGCCCAGTGTGTCGTGGCCCGCCGGTTATCCAGCACGCCGGCCTGGGCCAGCACGAAACAGCCGGTACACAGGCCTGCGATGCGGCGGGCGCCGTCGACAAAGCCTCGAACGCTGGCCAGCACTTCATCGCCTGGCGGAGTCAGCGGGGTCAGAGTACCCGTGATCATCCAGGTATCCGCCAAACCAGGCGCCCCCAACGGCAGCGTGTCCATGTACATGCCCAGGGAAGAACGCACCGTGCCGCCCCCGACGGAAAAATTCTGGATCCTGTAAACCGTTTCGCCCGCGGCAATGTTCGCGAACTCGAACACAGCCTGCGTTGCCAGCGACATGATCTGGAAACCTTCGGTTATGAGATAGCCGACCCGGTGCATGGTTGCAGCTCCATGATTCGATGTCCTGAAAACGTACCATATGTGTCGTTTAAGACAAGTAAGAACCTCTGCATCATGGGCTCCACATCCACACAACGGAGCATGATCATGAAGCAGCAATTCAAAGGCACTGCACTCATTACTGGCGCCTCCACCGGCATCGGTTCGATCTACGCAGAACGGTTGGCACGCCGGGGTTACGACCTGGTGCTGGTCGCCCGCAACCGGGAGCGCCTCAACACCCTGGCCAGCCGGCTGACTACCGAAACCCGGCAGAACGTAGAGGTATTTCCGGCAGACCTGGCAAACACGGATGATCTGGCCAAGGTAGAGCGCAAATTGCGCGAGGACGCCAGCATCAGCCTGCTGGTGAACAACGCGGGCATAGGCACTCACACCAGCCTGCTGGAAAGTGATGTCGAGCGCATGGCTGAAATGATCACCCTCAACGTCACCGCCCTCACCCGCCTTACCTACGCGGCCATCCCAGGATTTGTCGCGCGCAAGCAAGGTGCCCTGATCAACATCTCGTCCGTTGTCAGCCTGGCGCCGGAGTTGCTCAACGGTGTGTACGGTGGCAGCAAGGCCTACGTCACTGCCTTTACCCAGTCACTGCACAAGGAACTTGCGGAAAAAGGCATCAGGATCCAGGCGGTACTGCCAGGGGCCACCGCCACCGACTTCTGGCAGATCGGCGGCTTGCCGGTCGAAAACCTGGATCCAGGCATCGTGATGTCGGCCCAGGACCTGGTGGACGGTGCCCTGCAGGACTTTGACGACGAGGTACTGATCTCCATCCCTTCGATGCATGACCTGCAGTCATTCGAGCGCTACGAGGCAAGCCGGCAAGCCCTGTTCGGCCAACTGTCCAGCAATCGGCTTGCCCCACGTTACAACGCCGATTGATCAGGATTGCTGACACCAGCACGGGTGAAGCTGTCGGCCGTTCAACCAGGGCGACAGCTACCCGATTATCAGCAACGGTGCCAGCAGCCTCAAACGCGTCCCCCCGCCCGCCCCGATTCGCGGCACGCGCTGTCTCCTGAAAGCGAGGATGATCGTGTCTCGAAACCTGAGAAGCGAACCCATGAACGAAAGCCTGCTCGAAACTGCAGACAGGCCTACTGCGCAACCGGCTTCAGGTATTGCCCGTACCGCTATTCGAGAATTTCTTTACATCAATGGGGGGAGCGACGAACTCGGGCCCTTCTCCTGACGCCCGCCAACGCACATTGTTGATGCCATAGCGCTCAGCCATCGGCCGGCTCACCTTCTTTATCTTGTGCTGGCCGAACCGCGGAATGATGCCGACCCCCGCATCGCAACTTGCCCAGTGCCATGCCTCAGCGTTGTCCATACGCTCCAGCCGGATGATGAAGGTGCGAAATTCCCCATGAAGCTCATACTCGATCACATACAACTGCTGTCCTGCCATTGGACTCTCCTTGGTCGATTCAGACTAATGGAGCGAGCCGTGCGTAAAAAGATTCATTAATTTTGACCGACTGGTCATCGTCCTTATTCATCGCCTTGTTTCCACGACCTTTCAATGCACACGCTGCTCCGGAGCCAACGCATTTACCGTCGCGGCGCGGAGGCGGTGTTGACGAATGAACAACTGGGTCGCACCGGTGCGTGACAAGCGCCCACCTCGATCTTTACGACGCCGTCGTGCTGCCTGGTGGCGTACGCCTGACACCCGGCGCGCAAAAACTGGTGAAAAGCCACAACGATGAAGAAGTGGTGATCAGTTCCAGAGTCACCCGGCCAACTATGCTCAGTCGACAGCAGAGGCCTGCTCAAGCGTTGCCGCGATAAAGCTGTCTTTCAGCACCTCCAGCAGGAAGTCCGCATTGGCCCGGCTGAAGATCATTGACGGCCGCATTTTCAACACGTTGTCATGCGGGCCTTCGGTGCCGATCAACACGCCACGCGCCCTGGCACCGTCTGCCACCCTCCTGGCCAGCGCCGTAGCCGGCGCCTTAGACTGCCGGTCAGTGACCAGCACGATGCCAAGGAACAGGCCCAGCCCGCGCACATCACCAATCACATCGAACTGCTGCTGAAGCTTGCGAAAACCGTCGAGCAGGTAGTTGCCAACGTTCAGGGCATTCTCTTTCAACTGGTCACGTTCGATTGCGTCGAGCACAGCCAGCCCCACCGCGCACGACACCGGGTTGCCGCCGAAGGTATTGAAATATTCCATGCCGTTGTTGAAGGCATCGGCAACCTCGCGCGTGGTCACTACCGCCGACATCGGGTGGCCATTGCCAATCGGCTTGCCCATGGACACGGCATCCGGCACCACGCCCTGGGTCTCGAACGCCCACCAATGGCTACCCACGCGGCCAAACCCGACCTGAACCTCATCGGCCAGGCACAACCCACCTTCGGCGCGCACCATGGCGTATACCTGCTTGAGGTAGTGCTCGGGAAGGAACACCTGCCCCGCCACGCTCGGGATGGACTCCGCCAGGAAGAACCCAGGCGCCTTGCCGGCTTTGCGCATGGCCTGCAGTTGCTCGGCCACGGACTCGGCAAAGCGCTTGCCATGCTCTGCCGCTGGCCAGTCTTCAGGGGCGTAGTAGCTGTCCGGGACCATTGCCTCATAAACATGCGCCGCCCTGCCCTTGCCTGCCTTGCGCTTGTACTTGTACGGGCTCAGGTCGATCAGCTCCTGGGTGGTGCCGTGGTAAGCCCAGTCCAGTACGATCGCCTCGTCACGGCCTGTGTAGTTACGTGCCATGCGCAGCATCAGGCTGTTGGCTTCACTGCCCGAACAGGCAAAGGACGCAACGCACAGGCCCTCAGGGAGGGTTCCCGTCAGGCGCTCGGCGTACTCGACGATGTTGTCGTGCAGGTAACGGGTGTTGGTGTTGAGCCGCGCAGCCTGGCGCGCCAGGGCTTCTACCACGTCGGGATGGCTATGGCCCAGGTGGCAGACGTTGTTGAAGCAGTCCAGGTAGGCCCGGCCGAAGTTGTCGATCAGCCACACGCCATCGCCACGCACGAACTTGATCGGGTCGGTGTACGAAATCGACAGGTTAGGCAGCAGCAGCTCTTTACGCCTGGAGATGAGCTGTGCCTTCGTCATTCCTTCCTGGTGGTAGGTTTCGGGCGGGATACCGGCCAGCATCGATGCGTCAGGGAACAAATCGGCCCAGACTTCGCGGTATTCTGGCTCACCCACCCCGATGACTTCGCCCGCCGTCAGCTGAGTGTCGGTCACTATTTGCAGATGCAGGTGCGGAATCCATCCGCCGTTTTCATGATCCGTGCCCATGTAGCCAACCAGCTCGCCGGCTTCGATCCTGTCGCCGACGCTCAAGCGCTTGAGCACCTCATGGGCCATGTGCCCCCATAGAGTCACGAATGCCGGGCAACCCGGTGGCGCGTGCTCGATCATCACCAACCCGCCATAGCCCAGCGGGTCGCGCTCGACTTCAACGCTTTTGACGGTGCCGGCGACGGGGGCGTACAACGGCGTACCTGCGGCCATCACCAGGTCGACACCGACATGCAGTGTACGGCGCTGGCCCTTGATGAAGCGTGACTCGAAGGCGCTACCGGTATAAATGCTACGCAGCTCGCCCCACGGCCCGATCGCCAGCGGCACCTGGTGCGCGGCGGAGAACTCATCCCACCAGCAGGCCGCATCTGCAGGGCGTTGTTCGGCTGAAGCAAGGGTCATTTCATGGTTAGCGTCGCCAAATGGGGCAATCACCTTGCCAAGGATTGCAGCTGACGGTCGCACCAGGTCGGCAAAGGACTTGTGGTTATCCGCAAGCCAGCGGCGAACAGCGCCCGCGCCCTCGACGGCATCGAAACCACAGGCCTTGCGCAGAATGCCGGTGGCCAGCCTTGGATTGATCGAATCCAGCTGTTCGAGCAGGCGCCAGGCGGGTGCCTCACTGATCGCCAGGTAGGGGTTGTCTGCTGTCTGATCATGCCGGGAAGCAGAGAACGTGACGCTGATGACCAGGCGCATGGCGATCAGGTTGAACAGCACATCGATTTCTTCTGGCTGCAGGGGGTACGTCTCATGGAAGCCGGCCACCAACGCAGCCGCAGCACCGACAGGATCGTCCATGTCCAGAATGGCGTAGGCGCTGGCAATCGCCACTTCGGCAATCAGCACGGTATGCACTGCATCGCCGAAGTCGATGAAGCCGGTCACCTGACGGTTGGTTTCGGCGTCGACCAGTATGTTCCAGTCGTTGGCGTCGTTGTGGATCACCTGGGCGCGCAGCGATGCCAGCCTGGGTTGTACGCTTTGTTCGAACCGGGTGATGAACCGTTCGACAATCGCCCGACGCTCCGCACCGGGGATGAAATGCAGGCGTGAACGGGCTCCTGCGGCATGGCGCAAATCCCAGTCCAGCTGCCGAACTGCACCCGGATGCATGAAGCCCTGCAGGGCGCGGTCGAGTTCACCCAGTGCCCGGCCAAAGTTCCTCATCAGCTCGAAGGACCGCTTGGCCTCTGCCAGTGGCGTCCCGGGTAACCAGCTGACCAGGCGCACAGCGTGCGTTTCACCAGTGGCACTGGCCACGGTTGGCAGAAAGTCGCCGGCAACACTTGCCTTCAGGTGAGGCACCCCCAGGTGAGCGCCCTGAACCGCCAGGTGGTCGAGCAGCGCGGTTTGAAACTCGCTTTCAACCCTGGGCTCGCTGGCATTGACGATCTTGAGAATCCAGCCTGCATCAACGCCGGTGCGCAGGCGGTAGTTGCAATCACGCTCCCCGTCCAGAGGTGTTGCGATGCCGGTGACGTTGAAGAGTTCCTGGGCAAGGCCCTCTGCATCGCCTGCCGAAAACCGAGGTGCCGGGTGGGATAGGTCTGTCATGTCATCACGTTCCGTGCGAGCAAATAGTTTTTTCAATAGCTTGTCACGCACGGCCGAAACGGACACCCTGCATACCGTCGTGATCGACAAGCATAATGCCGGTTCTCGCCGGCATAAAAACGGTGTGCTGATTAGGTGTTGCAATGCGCGACCTGGACGCAAAAGATCGTGAGATTCTGGAAATACTTTCAAAGGACGCTCGCATTGCCATGAAGGCCTTGGCTGGCCGGATCGGCCTTTCCAGAAGTGCCACTACCGAGCGGGTATCCAACCTGGAGCGCAATGGGATCATTCGTGGTTATCGCGCGGACATCGGCGAAATCGATGCGAACGTGATCCGCGCGATCCTGCTGGTAACGCTGCATCGCACCCCGGCCATGGGGCTGCTCGACCAGTTGGCAACCGACGCACGTGTGCGCCGCGTGTCCTCGGTGAGCGGCCAGCTCGACCTGGTGGTCGAAGTCGAGACCCGAACCATCGATGACCTCAACCAGGTACGGGACAATGTGGCACGCCACGAATCAGTGGATGACATTACCACTTCGGTCGTACTGCGCCGCGATATCGACCGCCAAGGTGCATGACGGCCTGTCGCACGCCCGGGCGACCAGCCAGACGTCCGGCTAGTGCTGCTCCCGTACGAACTCGATAAAGGCCTTCAACGCCGCGGGCACCTGGCGGCGGCTCGGGTAGTACAGATACAGCCCCGGGTAGTAGTGACACCAGTCCCCCAGCACCTGCTGCAAATGGCCACGCTCCAGGTGTTCCTTGACCATGTCTTCGAACACATAAGCCAGGCCGACCCCTTGCAAGGCAGGCGTCAGCATCAGGCTGACATCACTCAATACCAAGGGCCCCTGGACATCGACCTCCAGCTGCACGCCCCCGCGCTCGAACTCCCATCGATAAAGTGCGCCACCAGGAAAGCGGTGCCCGATACAAGGCAGTTGCTTCAAGTCTTGCGGGTGCTGTGGAACAGGATGCCGATCGAAGAACGCAGGCGCCGCTACCACGACCGAACGAAGGTTAGGGCCGATGGGTAGCGAAACCATATCCGCCTGGAGCCGCTCCCCCAGGCGCACGCCGGCATCAAAGCCGGTGCCCACCATGTCCACCAACGCATCGTCACTGACGATTTCCAGGCGTATATCCGGATACGCCGCCAGAAAACGATTGGCCAGGGGCAGCAGCGCGAGTTCCACTGCGGCGCGCCCGGCGGTAATGCGCAGGTTGCCCGACGGTTTGTCGCGGAAGTTGTTGAGGTCCTCCAGCGCGTCGGCGATGTCACGAAAGGCCGGTTGCAGCCTCTGATAAAGACGCTCCCCTGCCTCGGTAAGCGCCACACTACGCGTGGTGCGGTTGAACAGGCGAACATCCAGGCGGGTTTCCAGGGCCCGCAGCGCATGGCTCAAGGCCGAAGGCGTAAGGCCCAGCTCGACCGCCGCGCGGCTGAAATTCAGGTGGCGGGCAATGCACAGGAACAGAGACAGGTCTGCGGTGCTGGTTGGTTTCATTGCTGAAATTCACTCAAAGGACCATGTGATATTCATGGGATTATCACAGCAATCCACAGATTTTAAAGTTCGTTCAACTCATCAAGAAGGCCCGCATGGTGCAGGGTCGGATACAGGAGGAGTTGACATGCGTACCTGGCTCATTACTGGCGCTTCCCGCGGTTTCGGCACCCTGATCACCCAACAGGCCCTGGCAGCGGGTGACGCCGTCATTGCAACGGCGCGTAACCCGGAGGACATCCAGGCTCGTCTTGGCCAGCACCCGAACCTGCTGGCCGTGCGCCTGGATGTGACCCGCGAAGAGGACGCCCATGCAGCGGTCGCAGCTGGCATCAGGCATTTCGGGCAAATCGACGTGCTGGTCAACAATGCCGGGTATGGCGTGCTCGGTGCGGTAGAAGAAACCAGCGCCAGCGAAACCGAACGGTTGTTCGCCACCAACGTTTTCGGGCTGCTCAATGTAACCCGTGCGGTATTGCCTCACATGCGTCGCCAACGCAGTGGCCACGTGATCAACATCTCGTCGCTCGGCGGCTACCAGGCCTACATGGGCTGGGGCGTGTATGGTTCGACCAAGTTCGCTGTCGAAGGCATCAGCGAAGCGCTGCACCAGGAACTGGCTCCCTTGGGGATCAAGGTGACCGTGGTCGAGCCGGGCTTCTTCCGTACCGACTTCCTGGATGACCAGTCGTTGGTGAAGACGACCCTTGAGCTGCCTGACTACGCGGCCACCGTCGGTGTCATGCGCCACTACGCCGAGGCGGCCAACCATGCCCAGCCGGGCAACCCTGCAAAGCTGGCTGAAGCCCTGCTGGCCGTGGCCAATGCAGCGAACCCGCCACTGCGCCTGGCGCTGGGCAGCGATGCCGTCGCGCGCATCGAGGCCAAGAACAGCGCAGTGGAGCAAGAGCTGGCCCAGTGGCGGGACCTGTCCCTCTCTACCGACTTTGCTGCGTAGCCGTTACCCCGCGCGTTCCTTGTGGGAGTGGGCGTGCCCGCGAACACCGGCGCAGCCGGTGCCATGCACCGCGTTGGAGTCTTCGCGGCTAAAGCCGCTCCCACAGGGTACGAGGATCGCTTGCGCAATCTCCCACCGGAACCGCGCATGCCTTCAGGGCTCAGGAACTAACGCAGCAATGCCAACATGCTTGCGGCATCGCTGCACTCGAACTTGCCGGGTGCTTCGACCGCAATGTGCTTGACCACCAGATCGTCGACCAACATGGCATAGCGTTGCGAACGTCGGCCCATGCCGCGCGCAGAGAGGTCCTGCAACAGACCCAGCGCCTCGCTGAATTCACCGTTGCCATCGGCAATCATCCTGACCTCCTCGCCCACCTGCAGGCTCACGCCCCAGGCATTCATGACGAATGCATCATTGACTGAAACACAGAGAATTTCGGCAACCCCGGCAGCGAACAGGTCCTGTGCCGCAGCCACGTAACCTGGTACATGCCGCTCCGAACAGGTAGGCGTGAAGGCACCTGGCAAGCCGAAAATCACTACCTTTTTCTGTTTGCAGCGTTCGTGCAGGGAAAACGCGTTCGGGCCGATCGCGCAGGCGCCCTCTCCGTTGCTGTACTCGTAAAGCGTTACGTCGGGCAGTGTATCGCCGGGCTTGATCATCGCTGTTTCCTTGAGCGGTAAATGGCCAGGCATGATGCAGCAACCCACCAGGGTACGTACATACAGCGGTTTATTCAGACAATCCCGGAGTCAGGTGTCACGGCGTGTCTGAATCCACTGGAACAATGTCATGCCTACCAGCATCGCAGCGACGAACAGCCAGGCCTGCCAGTAACCGGCAGGCAGCAGAACCAGTGCCGGCCCCGGGCAGATACCCGCAAGCCCCCAGCCAACGCCGAATACCAGGCTGCCACCAATAAGACGGCGATCCACATCGCGTCGCTCGGGCAACTGCATCACCCCACCCAGCAATGCCGTTGAATGTCGGCGCGCCCAGCGCATCGGCAACCAAACCGTAGCAATGGCCCCGATCATCACCAGCCCCAGCGAAGGGTCCCACTCTCCGGCAATGTCGAGGAAACCGAGCACCTTGGAAGGGTCGGCCATCCCCGCCAGCAATAACCCAACGCCGAACAGCACCCCGGCGATAAACCCACTGATGACAGGCATGTCAGCCCCCTTGTACAAGGTGTCGGACGACATACACCGTGGCAAAACCGGTTGCCATGAAGCACAGCGTTGCCACGGCCGAACGTGGTGACAGGCGAGAAAGGCCGCAAACGCCGTGGCCGCTGGTGCAACCGCTGCCGTAGCGCGTGCCGAGGCCTACCAACAGCCCTGCCATGATGAGGGTCCCAGATGCCGTGGTGAAGCGGGGGGACGGCAGCGTGGCAAATATCCCCCACAACAGCGGTGCTGCCAGCAATCCCAAGAGAAAGGCCAGCTTTTCTCTGCGCCCTTCCCCGCCTCGCTGCAACATCGAACCAAGCAATCCACTGATTCCCGCAATACGGCCGTTCATCACCGCGAACAAACCAGCCCCCAGCCCGATCAACGCACCACCGGCCAGAGCGGACCATGGCGTGAAGGCCAGCAAATCAATTGCCATCGTGTTTCTCCCTGCAACAGGAATAGAGAACGATGAAGTTTCAACACAAACAGAATAAATTCAAGATTATCCCGGGGGATGCCGTGGGCATCGGCCAGCTCATCGAACGGCAACTGCAGCGAATCGCGCACTTCGTCAGCCCAGGGCCCTACACGGCCAGAATATTGCAGGATAGCTGGTACAAAACGTGCTCGGTGGTGCTGCCAAACAGCCGGTCCAGCCCCTTTGCAAAAGGCCTGCCCATGACAATGACGTCCACAGGGTGAGTCTCCACGTACTCGCTGAGCACGGTGACCGGGCGGCCCAGGACGAAGTGGCGGCGTTCGGCCGGGGCACCATAACGGTCGGCCAGCGCCGTGAAGTCAGCCTCGAGGGTCTGCCGCAACTGTTCGCCAACATCGCCGACTGCCCACATGGAGTAGCCCATATCGCCCATGTAGGCCATCGTCAGGTCACAGGCATGCAGCAGATCCAGTTGCGCTCCAGTCTGCACGGCCAAGGCGTTGGCCTGCTGGACAATGCTGTCATTGCGCGCCTCGCCCTCAGGTGACGAATCCGCTACGTCCACTGCCGCCACTATCTGCCGTGGCATAGCGGGCCTGGCAGCCCCCAATAGATAGACCGGGATCGGGCAATGGCGCAGCAGCTTCCAGTCCAATGGGGTAAAGAAAGCTCGCTTGAGTACCGGCTCGTGATCGACCTGCTTGAGTAACAGATCCGGTTGCATTTCCAGCGCATGCTCCAGAATATCTGCCTGCAGATCGCTACTCCAGGCAACTTCGCTCGTTACTTGCATGCCCGAAGCGCGTAGCGCTTGCGCCTGGCTTTCAAGCTGTTGCTGCTGGGATTGCAGGTAGGCCTGCCGCTCCGCTAGACGATCACCTGTCTCCAGGAACCTGAGTTTATCCAGCGACTCCAGCAGGCCGACGATATGCAGGCTGGCCGAACTTGACCTGGCCAGGGCGGCAGCTTGCTCCAAAGCACTGGACTGACGCAATGCCGGATGCAGGATCAGCAGCAGGCGTTGATAGTGGCTCATGGTTGCCTCCAACGGTCGGTTCGCCTGATCACTCAGGCGAGGGGGGTTGCATCAAAGGCGGTGTCTTTTCGGGGATGTCGGTCATGGTTGCCTCGGTCAGCAGCAGGATACTGGCGACCGACACGGCGTTCTCGAGTGCGATGCGCACCACTTTGGTGGGGTCGATAATCCCGGCTTCATACAGGTCCACGTAGGCGTTGGCCGCGGCATCGAAACCGATACTGCCCGATTCGGCGAGCATGCGTGCCACCACCACGCCCGCGTCGACTGCGGAATTTTCGGCGATCATTCGCGCTGGAGCCTCCAGCGCCCGCCGCAGTATTTGCAGGCCAGTGCGCGTATCGCCTTCACTACCTGCCTCTTCGGCGAGCAGCGCAGGCACGGCCTTGAGCAAGGCCAGACCACCGCCTGGCACTATGCCTTCGGCAATAGCCGCACGGGTGGCGGCCAAGGCGTCATCCAACGCATCCTTGCGCGCCTTCATCTCCGTTTCGCTGGGTGCGCCCACACGTATCACTGCCACGCCGCCAGCAAGCCTTGCCAGGCGCTCATGAAGTTTTTCCCGGTCATAATCGCTGGTGCAGGCCTCGATCTGAACCCGGATTTGCGCGATCCGTGCCGCCACGGCTTGCTGGGTTCCCTTGCCCCCGATCAGCGCCGTGCTGTCTTTCAACACCACCGCACGGTGCACCTGGCCCAGCTGGGACAACTGCAGCGTATCGAGATTGACGCCAAGCTCCGCTGAAACCAGGGTCGCCCCCGTGAGCACGGCGATGTCCTGCAGCATTTCCTTGCGCCGATCGCCATAGCCGGGAGCCTTCACCGCCACTGCTCGCAGAACCCCGCGAATCTGGTTGACCACCAACGTGGTCAGCGCCTCGCCGTCAATGTCCTCGGCGATCACCACCAGCGGCTGGCCGCTTTTCGCCACTTGCTCCAGCAAGGGCAGCAAGTCATTGAGTGCGCCTATCTTGTGGTCGCAAAGCAAGACACAAGCATCGGTCAGTTCTACCTGCATCTTTTCGGTATCAGTCACAAAGTAAGGAGACACATAACCTCGGTCAAAGCGCATGCCATCCATGATGTCGACCACGGTCTCGGTGGTTTTGGATTCCTCCACGCTGACCACGCCCTCGACCCCGACCTTCTCCAGGGCATCAGCGACCAACTGACCGATCAACGGGTCGTTATGCGCCGACAAGGTCGCCACCTGGGCCTTTTCCTTGAGCGTGCTGACCTGGCGTGATTGCGCCAGCAGCGATTTCATGACCAATGCCAGCCCCTTGTCCAGGCCACGTTTCAGGTCAATGGCACTGGCCCCTGCCACCACATTACGTACACCATCGGCCAGGATCGCGTGGGCCAGGATAGTCGCGGTGCTGGTGCCATCGCCCACCGCCTCCCCGGTACGCTCGGCCGCCTGGCGCAACATCTGGGCGCCGAGGTTTTCCTCCGGGTCCTGCAGATCGACCCGCTTGGCGATGGTCACCCCATCGTTGCAGACGGTCGGCCTCCCCCAACTACTCTGCATCAGCACCGATTTGGATTTTGGCCCCAAGGTGACGCGTACGGCATCGGCAAGCTGAGTGGCACCACTTAGAATGTTTTCCCGCGCGGCGGAACGGAACAGGATTTTGCTGTGGGGCATGACGTCGCCTCCCATGCAGGTCAGGACTGATCGCGGATGCTGCCAGCATCTCGCTTCCACCCCCCTGATGCTTGATTTTTGTCAACCCATCAGGGCAGCTGAAGCGCTGCTCAGCGGCGATCCAGATATCGATACAAGGCTTCTTCCTGGTCAAAGTGCAGCTTGGCCAGAGTATCCAGACGGATGAGTTGGTGCTGGATATCGTCGGCGCTCGGGCTGTCGGCCGCCCGGCTGAAATCCCGGCTCATGCACGACAGCAGATGGATGAGCCGAAAGATTTCCCGATGGGTATGGCTCATTGCAGACAGTGGATCTTCGCCGGGAATGAAACGGCTCAACGCCGGATACAAGCGGCGTTCGTCGTCGCGCTCGTGCCGCTCCAGTAGGTCGTGCAGCGCACCGACCAGCTCGCGCAGGTCGGCCCGAGCCTGCACGACAGGGCGCCTGGCGAAGTCGCAAGCCATCTGGCTAAGCTGCGTCAGCAGCCCGTCGAGTTCCCGATGCTCATCCTGCATCCGGTTCAGGTCTTCCACGGAGAGCACGTTGTGCCGTCGGTTCGCCAAGGGACCAAGCGCGCGCAAGGCGTTGATGATGATCAACAGGTCGATACCTTCCTGCAGCACCGCCCCCATCAATGCTGGCAGGTAACCGGCTGCGGCGACCAGCATAGCCAGCAATGACAGGCTCATGCCCACCCATACCCCCTGCCGGGCGATATGCACGGCATGCCGGGCGATATCCAGTACCTCGACCAACCGATCGAGCCTGTCGACCAGCAAGACCACACCGGCGGCCTGCGCCGAGGCAGTCACACCAGTGGCACCCATGGCAACGCCAACATCGGCTGCAGCCAACGCCGGCGCATCGTTGATGCCATCACCGACCATCAGCGTCGGTGCACTGCGGCAGCCTTGCTGGACCAGGCGAACTTTGTCCTGCGCAGAAAGCCCTGAACGAAGTTCGTCGATGCCCGCTGTCAGAGCAATCATCTCGGCCGTTTCCGGGCGATCTCCGGTCAGCATGACAATCTTGTCGATGCCGCGGGCACGTAGCAGACGCAAGGTCTGGGGTGTTTCCCGACGCAGGTCGTCGGCAAGCCGCAGCACAGCTTTCAACGCACCGTCGACCGCCACGAAACTGCCACTGTTGGCCAGGTAGTCCAGTTGCTGTAAACGCGCCTGAGCCCAGCTGCCATCGTCTGTGCCATTGCGCACATAAGCCAGGGCCCCCAAGCGGACGGCCTTGCCCTGCACATTGCCGGCAAGCCCCAGGCCAGGGCTTTCCTGTACCTGTTGTGCTGGTGTCAGCGCCAGATTGCGCAGGCGTGCAGCGTGAACAATGGCCTGGGCAATCGGATGGGTGGATGCCTGGGCCAACGACGCGGCCAGTTGCAAGATCTGCAAAGGCGTCCCCTCTCCTTTGACCTCGATCGATTGCAACTGGGCATGGCCGCTGGTCAGGGTGCCGGTCTTGTCGAGGAACACATGACGGATCCCGGCCAGCGCTTCCAGCACCTCGCCATCGCGCACCAGGATGTTGCGCCGCGCGGCTCTGGAAATACCTGACAGAATGGCTATCGGTACTGCCAGTATCAGTGGGCAAGGCGTGGCAACCACCAGCACAGCCAGCACCCGTTGCACATCGCCACTGGCCCACCAAGCCAGCGCGGCGATGAACAACGTCAGCGGAATGAGCGCCAGCGCGTAACGGTCGGCCAAGCGCACGAAGGGTGCTCGTGACTGGCGTGCTGTTTCGGCCAGACGCACGATGCCGGCGTAGGTGCTCTGCGCGGCGGTGTGCGTGGCCAGCAACAGCAACGGCGCGCCCGCGTTGATCACACCGCTGGGCACGGACTCGCCAGCATGGCGGGTGACGGGTAACGATTCGCCAGTCAACGCGGCCTCGTCGAGGGTCGCCTGTTCCGTCTGCAGGCGTCCGTCCACCGGTACCACTTCACCAAGTCGCACCAGCACGACCTGGCCAGGCCGGACTTCGCTCACGGGCACCTCTCGCAGCCTGTCGTGCTCCTGAACCCAGGCCCGTTGGGGAGCCCTGTCGATCAGTGCGCGCAACTCGCGCTCGGCATGACGCAAACTGAGCGCCTCCAACGCACGGCCGGTGGCAAGCATGAGTGCGACCACCGCCCCCACCAGCATCTGCTCCAGAGCCAAGGCTGCGCCGATAGACATCAGCGCGATCAGATCGATGCCCGCCTCGCGTCTGGCCAGGCGCTGAGTCATCTCCACCGCCAGCACCACTGCCATGATCGCGCTGCCACCGGCCCAGATCACAGAGGCCCAGGCGGGCTGTTGCGCCGCATAGGCCAGCCCACCGGCCAGCAAGGCCAGAACGCACACCAGCAACAGGACCGGGTCTAGCCATCGACGTGACATGGCGGCTACTTGTGCTTGGCCTGGCGGAGCAACTGCTGGATCTGGTCCTCGGCCTGGGTAGCCCTGCGCAGCGCCTCGTTGGCGGTCTGCTCGACCAGATCGATCCGGTAGCAGACCTGGTCGGCTCGCAGCCTGGCGGTCGCCGCGTTGTTTTCAGCCGACTCCAGACGTGCATCGTATTCCTCGGCAGGCCAACGCGTACATCCCAGGGTGGATGCCAGCAGCAGGCTCGTCAATCCGACAAGCAGATAGCGTTGCATGTAGATGCCCTTTCGCGTGCCCAAGACATCCTGAGTATCGACAGCACCGCCCGCGGCAGCCTGACATTTATCAATCTCATGAGGTATCTGTCAGCGCGTCACCTTGACCTTTGTCAATCGCCCAACAACGCTGGAGCGTAGAAAAAGGGCTCAAGGCATTCCAACCCACTACTGGATCTGATGCTGGAGCTCATCATGAGCGACCTGGAACTGCGCAACCTGGTACTCAGCCCAGAGGAGGGATGACCATGAACAAGGGTCAGCCATGGAAATTCTATTTCCTGGCCATCGGGCTGTCGGTGCTGGCCGCAGTTCAACTCGGCCTGTTCAACCGGCCGGCGGTGCAGGCCATTCCTTACAGTCAGTTTTTACAGCTGCTGGAACAGCAGAAAGTCAACGACCTGCGCATCGAGCACGACCGCATCCTGGGCAGGCTGCAGGAACCCATCGATGGACATTCGCTGTTTTCCACGGTGCGTATCGACCCGGTGCTCAGCGAGCAGCTGGGGCGATCGGGGGCGGTGTTTACCGGCGTCGCCGAGGACAGCGCGCTGGCCACCACGGTGGGCTGGTTCATGCCACTGCTGATGATGCTGGTTTTGTGGTACTTCCTGTTCCATGGGCTTGGTGAAAAACAGGGCCTGGGCGGGCTGATGGGTGTAGGCAAGTCACGCGCCCGCGTCTATGTCGAGCGCGATATCAAGGTGACCTTTGCCGATGTTGCCGGTATAGACGACGTCAAGGATGAGCTGACCGAGATCGTCGCCTTCCTGAAGAACAAGGCGTGGTATGCCCGCCTTGGCGCTCACGTGCCCAAGGGTACGTTGCTGGTCGGTCCTCCCGGTACCGGAAAGACCTTGGTCGCCAAGGCCATTGCTGGCGAAGCGGCGGTCCCGTTCTTTTCCATTTCCGGGTCGGAGTTCGTCGAGATGTTCGTGGGCGTGGGCGCTGCGCGGGTTCGCGATCTTTTCGACCAGGCACGCCAGGCGGCGCCTTGCATCATCTTCATCGATGAGCTGGACGCCTTGGGCAAGATGCGTGGGCTTGGCAGCCTTGGCGGCAATGATGAGAAGGAGCAAACGCTCAATCAACTGCTGGCCGAACTGGATGGCTTTGACGCGCGCGAAGGCGTCGTGCTGCTGGCGGCAACCAACCGCCCCGAAGTGTTGGACCCGGCGCTGCTGCGCGCAGGACGGTTCGATCGGCAGATTCTCATCGACAGGCCCGACCGCAAAGGTCGCCTGGCGATTCTCAAGGTGCACTTGCACAAGATCGTCTACAAGAACGACCTGGACTGCGAGCGCATTGCCGAAATCACGCCAGGCCTGACCGGTGCAGACCTGGCTAACCTGGTGAACGAAGCGGCCATCATCGCCACGCGGCGTGCCAGCCAGTGGGTCGAACTGCAGGACTTCACTGCTGCCGTCGAGCGCCTGGTCGCGGGTGTGGAACGCAAGGGCAACGTGCTGCGCGACGATGAACGTCAAGTGGTCGCGTACCATGAAATGGGCCACGCCTTGGCGGCGAGCAGCCTGCCAGCGATGGACCCGGTGCACAAAGTCTCGATCATCCCCCGCGCCGCTGGCTCGCTGGGTTATACCCTGCAACGGCCCACCGATGACCGTTTCCTGATCAGCGCACAGATGCTCCGTGACCGTATCGTCGTGATGATGGCCGGGCGCGCTGCCGAAAACCTGGCATTCGGCCAGGTCTCGACCGGTGCCGCCGACGACCTGGGGCGCGCCACTGACATAGCCCGGCAGCTGATCACGCGCTTCGGCATGAGCGCGGAGCTGGGCCAGGCGGTGCTGGAGCGGCAGCAGGCCGGTTATCTGGGCGAGTCGGTGTTGCGCCAGGAGCGCAAGGACTATTCTGAACAGACCGCACGGGAGATCGACCTGGGCATTCGTGGCTTGCTGGAAGAGGCCTACAGCCGTGCCCGGGTGTTGCTCGAACAGCGCCGGGCAGATCTCGACGCCGGAGCACGCCTGTTACTGGCCAAGGAGACCATCACCCCCGAAGAATTCCCGGCGCTGCTGCCGCTGGTCAAGGAACCTGTCACCTACCCGCTACTCGACACAGCCAAATGACGCTCCGCTCCTGATCAGGATAGCGACCATGCTCATCGTCACATTGATCAACATGCTGGTGGTCATACTGGTGGTAATCATTCACTACGAATGCTTGCTGCGTCTGAATGACTGGCTACCGCAGCTGAAATTGTGGAGCCGATTCCGAATAGTCGCGGGTGTGTTCGGCGCGCTGCTGGCCCATGCCCTGGAGGTCTGGTGTTTTGCCTTGGCCTATTACCTGATGGCTCACGCTGATGGCTGGGGCACGCTCAGTGGCAATTTCGATGGCAGCTTCCTGGATTGCGTGTACTTTTCCTTCACCACCTACACCACCATCGGCTTCGGCGACATCGCCCCTACCGGGCACCTCAAATACCTCACTGGCCTGCAGGCATTGACCGGCCTGGTGCTGATCACCTGGACAGCTTCGTTCCTGTTCCTGGAAATGCAGAAGTACTGGAAAGCCAAATAGCGGTGGTTCAATCGTTTGGCGGACACGTGAAGTGCCATCGCAGCCACAGCGCATCCGGCTGCGAACAGACCATGTGCCCTACCCTGCCTGGAGTACCCAGTCGCCATTGGGTGGGCTTGTGCAACGCGCTATGACAGGGTGCTCGTGGCGCTTAAATGGGTTCCTCCAGCCGGCTGAGGTTGAGCAGCCCTTGTTGGTCGACAATTCGTACCTCGCGCCCTGCGCATTGCATGAACCCTGCCTCGATGAACCGGGTGAACAACCGGCTGACGGTTTCCTGAGTGAGGTCCAGGTAGTTTGCGATATCGCTACGGGACATGGGTAGATTGAAAACATCAGCCCTCAATCCGCGGTCATGGTAGCGCGCCGACATGCCCAACAGGAATATCGACAACCGTTGATCGGCCCGCCCATGGCAGCACCGCAGGTGTTCATCCTTGCCCTGGATGCCCAGGCTCAGCATATGCAGTAGCTGGTAGCGTAAGCCAGGGATCTGCCCTGACAGATCAACCAGCTGATCCAGCCGGATGGAGCAGACCAGAGAAACTTCAAGCGCCAGCGCGTAGCTTCGATAATGACTCGCACCGATAGCGTCCAGCCCCAGCATCTCACCCGGCAGGACGAAGCCAGTGACCCGCTCGTTGCCCTCGGCATCAAGCAGGAAGTTCTTGATGGCCCCCGAGCGCAGGGCAAATACATGCTCCATGGGCTCGTCGGCCTTGAACAGATAGGCGCCCTTCTTCAACGGACGGTTACGGCGCACGATACGTTCCAGCTGGTCCACTTCGTCAGCACTGAGGCTAGCGGGCAAGCAAAGGCGGCTCAACGAACACGCAAGGCACTTCACATGGGGCCTTGCCCCCATATCTACAGGGCCTGACATGGTGACGCCTCAGGTTTTTTTCATGCGACCATTAATTCAAAATTAGCCGCTACGCTCAGTGTTTTCCGGGCTACCGACGAAGGGTAATGTCACCTGCTCAGCGCTTATGCCAATCGCTGTGAATACGACCTGATGGTCAATGGCTGCCCGCATAATCCGTGGCAGCGCGAGACCCTGCAGTACCTTCTGAGCCATCTCAAATGCTGCCTGATTGTGGTCAATACCGCAGGCACGCCAATACAACAAGCGGCCAGGGCCTGTACGGACCGTTCTTTTCCTCAGTTTGACAGCGAAAAGCAGCTGCCAGCCGAGCAATTGACAACTGTCAAGTCAGTGCAAGGTCATGGAACGAAACTGTATTTCCGCTCCGGTACCAGCGGGCACACCAGTTCATCCACTTCGCGGTGCATCACGTCCAGGGTTTCCGGTGGCGCAACCGGGATCACGACCACGATCCATGCAGGTGACCGAGCAGGTACAGCCAGATCAGCCTTGGGAATGCTCCGGTGAAATAACCAGTACGCTGCTGGACAGACGATGCATCACCCGTTCCGCCGTGCTGCCGATAAACCAGCCGATGCCATGGTGGTGATAACTGCCCATGACCAGCACATCGATATCATTGTTATCCATGAACACCGCCAGGGTCTTGGCTGGATCGCCTATTCGCATGTGGCGGTGTTCGGCGGCGATGCCATTGCGCTCGGCAAGCGACTGGAAAGCTTCGCTCTGGGCCTCATGAAGGGTTCGGGCGGAATTCGAGTCGAACAGGAACGAGTGTTCCCGGCTGCCGCCAGCGTCCAGATACATCGACCCCAGGTCATAGGCATATAGCAATTCGATCTGGGCATTGCATTGCAATGCCAACTTCAGCGCTTCACTGATGATCTGGTCGTTGAAGCCCTCATACTGATCTTCAGGCCTGGACAGGTCCACGGCTGCAAGGATCTTTCGCGGCAGCGCATGGCTGGCGTTGTGTACCAGGTGCAACGGGATGCGTGTATCGCGCAGTAGCTGAACATCCAGTGACGTGAACATGGCGCGCATCCACCAGGGCTCATGCTCGAGCTCCTTGATCAGCATTGCGAAAGGCTGCTCGCGCAAGTGCGCGAGGATCTCGTCCAGTGGATGCTGCACCCACACCACTTCCGTGGTGACCGTGACACCATTGCGCCGCATCGACAGCGCCTGGGACTCCAGCCAGTCACGGTGCTGCTGTACATAGCCTTCGCGCATGACAGCCAGCGCCTGGTCATTGACCAGACCCGCCGTGGCAAGCCCTTCCAGATAATCGAACGCCACAATGTGCAGCGCCATGCCCTTGGCCTTGGCCAGCGCTGCTGCGCGATCATAGACCGGAGTCCGGCGCATCAGGGCTGACGCTAACAGCAGCAGTCTTTGTGGATTTTCCATGGCACACCTCTGCGGTTGCGGTACGTACCTGGAGCATCTGCCACTCACCTTTTGCAAATTTGATGTTTGTCAACTGCCCGCTTCCGCGCAGATAAACGGCATTCTGGATGGCGCGGGAATTTGATGCGGATCAAGGCTTCTAGCCGCTAACGGAGCACGCTACTGGCATATCGACAATGATTTCTTGCTTCGCAGGCGCGCCATGGCGACAAAGAGCGCATGCGCCGGCTATCTGCGCGATGGTGTCATGAAGATTCGCTGTTTGCGCTTTGCCAATCTCCGATGCCCGGAGGAGGCCTGAAAATGCCCGATCAACTGCAAGTCGCGCTTCTTGGTCTGTCTGTTTCATCGTGCGTGGCAAATCCGATTTACCTGAAACCGCTGGTGACCTTGTGCAGGGAATGCCGGGGCAGCGGCCTGAAGGCACCATGCTCGACACCCTGAATGTCGGACACGGCGCCGTGGCGCTGGGCATCGGCATGCTGGTAGGGCTTGAGCGCGAACGCAAGAAAGGCCGCAACGAAGACCATGCCGCAGCCGGACTCAGGACCTTCGCCATCACCGCCCTGCTGGGTTACGTCAGCATGTTGCTGGCAGGGCCGATGCTGGTCGGGGTCGCCAGTCTGGGCCTGGTACTGATGCTCTGCATGCACTACCGCAAGCATGCCGACAAAGATCCTGAGGTCACCAGCGAAATCGCTCTGCTGCTGGTGCTGACTCTGGGCGCGCTGAGCCTGAACGAGCCCGAGCTTGCTACAGCGGTAGGCGTGGTACTGACGGTGCTGTTGGCCATGCAGCGTGAGCTTCATCACTTCGTACTGCAGCAGCTTAGTGAAGAAGAACTGCGCGATGGCTTGATGTTGCTGACGGTTGCACTCGTGGTACTGCCGTTGACGCCGGACCGGTTCCTGGGCCCCTACAGCGTGCTCAACCCGCGCACGATCTGCACGTTGGTCGTCCTGCTGATGGCTGTCGGTGCAGTGGGCCATATCGCCATGCGCCTGATGGGCCCTCGATATGGCTTGCCTTTGAGCGCAATAGCGTCAGGCTTTGCCTCAGGCACGGCCACCATTGCGCTGCTGGCCCGTGAAGCGCGGCAACAAAAACTTGCAGTCAGATCCTTCGCGGCCGCGGCGGTGCTGTCCAACCTTGCCAGCATTACGCAATTCGCTTTGGTGCTGACTATCATCGACCGGCACCTGCTGAGCCCTTTCGTGATATCGATCGGGCTTGGCGCATTGGTCACGGTGGTTTACGGAATATTACTGCTGGCACCTTGGCGTGCCGCTTCTGGCGGTTCCGCGGCACATCAGGGTAACGGTGCCTTCAGTCTCTGGACCGCACTGATCATCACGCTTGCCCTGACCGGCGTCGCCCTGTTCTCAGCGTTTCTTCTTCAGCACCTAGGCCACAACGGCGTCAGCATTGCGGCATTCGTCAGCGGGCTGGGTGATGCCCACGCAGCAACTGCGTCGGTGGCCTCGCTAGTGAAGGCCGGACGGCTGGAGGTAGCCGATGTTGTGGTTCCAGGCATGATGGCCGTGACCGGGAACACGCTGACCAAATGTGTGCTGGCGCTCAGCAATGGCGGTTTCCGGTTTGCGCGTTATCTCGTTCCAGCACAGATCATCATCCTCGGGACAATGTGGCTTGGGCTGACTATCTACTGACGAGGCACAGAATATGTGAGAACCGGATGGACCACTTGCCTGATTCAAGTCAAACCAGCGACCAACTGGCTGCTTACACTTAAAACGTCCAGGCATACCAAAGCCTTTGCGGCACGCCATCTATATCCGGATACGTGGAGTTCACCATGCAATCGCAATTGAAATTGATGCTTGCTGTTGTTCTGGCCGGTAGTGCACTCATGGCGCATGCCGATGAAAAGCAAAACGCTGGCGATGCCACTACCAGCGCGCCAGCCGCCAGTACACCCTCCGAGTCGGCCATGAACAAGGCGATGAGCGAACAGATGCACAAGATGCAGGTTGCTCATGACAAAGCCGCCGCAGCGAAGACCCCCGCCGAGCGGCAAGCCGCCATGCACGAGGGTATGCAGACAATGAAGGAAAGCATGGCCATGATGAGCAAGCACCATGCCGCTGGCTGCATGGGCTCGGGCATGGGAATGTCAGGAGCCAAGGGTGGCATGGGTATGGATCACGGAATGATGGACATGATGATGAAGATGATGGATCAGCAATCGTCAATGATGGATATGCCCATGACGCAGTAACCGGCCCTGCTCCACTGTGCCATCGGAGATAGCATCACGGTCGATGACGTGGTCGAAGCACGCTATCGATTTCGTCCACGACCTGCCTTGTTGCATCCTCGATGGCCCCTTCATTACGGCATAGAACCCAGCCGTAATCCGCAATCGCACGCTCGAACGCCTCGGTACAGGCAACCTGCTCGTCCAGGCTATGGATTACCGTACTGCCCAACCCACGCGTTCGTGCCGCGGCCCTTGCCCACGAGGTGTCGGGGGCCGTGACAACGCCTACGTGCAAATCGGGCACTTGCACATATCGCTCGATGTTCAGGCGCAGGATCTCGTCGAACGGCACGGTACGGCGAAATGCGGCATCAGACGGGTACCAGCGATCGATCAGGATGATACTGCCCGCTGGCTGCCTGGGGAGCACGTGCCGGGAAATCCAGGCACGGCTTTCGGCAAAGCGCTCGCATACCCTCAGCTCCAGGTCCCGGGAGGGGTTTCTGGCCAGTTGGTTGACGAGGGCCATGGTTTCCCCCCGGTAGGGGTCGCTTTTTTTCTCGCAAAGCCGGATCACTTTCTTGTGGTCAGCCCTAAGCGCCTTGGTAACGGCTTCCAGAAGTGTGGTTTTGCCGGTGCCCTTGGGCCCATCGATGGAAACAAACAGCGGGCGGGTCATTCTTGATTACCGGTGGGGCCAGGTGCGGGATAAGACCTTAGCGTCATTGGGGCCGCTTTGCGGCCCATCGCGACACAAGGCCGCACCTGAAAGGGATCGGCGCCAGCCTTGAGGTGGCGCCGTACCTGTCAGGCCTTACACCGCCAGCGCGCGCTCACGCAGCTCGCTGTTGAGGATGCGGTCGTTCTCGCTGTAATCGACCGGGCAGTCGATCACGTGCACGCCCGGGGTCTTGATGCAGTGCTCGAGCAGCGGCAGCAGGCCTTCGGCGCTTTCCACGCGGTGGCCGTTGGCACCGTAGGCTTCGGCGTACTTGACGAAGTCCGGGTTGCCGTAGTCCAGGCCGAAATCGGTGAAGCCCATGTTCGCCTGCTTCCAGCGGATCATGCCGTAGCCGTCGTCACGCAGGATCACCACGGTGATGTGCATCCCCAAGCGTACCGCAGTCTCCAGCTCCTGGCTGTTCATCATGAAGCCGCCGTCACCGCAAACCGAGATCACCGGGCGGTCCGGGTGCACCAGGTGCGCAGCCATGGCCGATGGCAGGCCGGCGCCCATGGTCGCCAGGGCGTTGTCCAGCAGTACGGTGTTCGGCTTGTGCGCCTTGTAGTTACGGGCGAACCAGATCTTGTAGATGCCGTTGTCCAGGGCAACGATGCCTTCGGACGGCAGCACGCGACGGATGTCGGCGACCATGCGCTGCGGGTAGACCGGGAAGCGGTTGTCGTCGGCCCCTTCGGCGATCTGTGCTTCGTTGGCTTCACGGATGGCCATCAGGCGAGTGAAGTCCCAGTGTGTGGTGTCACTCAGCGCTTCGCTGATCTGCCACACGGCGTTGGCGATGTCGCCAATCACTTCCACCTGCGGGAAGTACACGGCATCGACTTCGGCAGAGCGGAAGTTGATGTGGATGACCTCGGTGCCGCCACGGACCATGAAGAACGGTGGCTTCTCGATCACGTCGTGACCGATGTTGACGATCAGGTCGGCAGCTTCGACGGCGCGGTGCACGAAGTCACCCGACGACAGCGCGGCGTTGCCCAGGAAGCGTGGGTGACGCTCGTCGACCACACCTTTACCCATCTGGGTGGTGATGAACGGGATGCCGGTCTTGTCGATCAGTTGCTTGAGGACCTTGGCGGTCATCTTGCGGTTGGCGCCGGCGCCGATCACCAGGATCGGGTTACGGGCGTTCTGCAGTTTCTCCACGGCAGCTTCGATGGCCTTGTGCTCGGCCAGCGGGCGACGGCTCAGGCTAGGCGGGATCGGCAGGCTGTCGGTCTGCTCGGCGGCGATGTCTTCCGGTAGCTCCAGGTGCACGGCACCCGGCTTTTCTTCCTCAGCCAGGCGGAAGGCTTCGCGCATACGGGCCGGGATGTTGTCGGCCGAGGCGAATTGGTGGGTGTACTTGGTGATGGGGTCCATCATGCCGCACACGTCGATGATCTGGAAGCGGCCCTGCTTGGACTTCTTGATCGGCTTCTGGCCGGTGATCATCATCATCGGCATGCCGCCCAGGTAGGCGTAGGCGCTGGCGGTGACCAGGTTGGTGGCGCCAGGGCCGAGGGTAGACAGGCTGACGCCGGTCTTGCCGGTCAGGCGACCATAGGTAGCAGCCATGAAACCTGCGGACTGCTCGTGACGGGTAAGTACCAGCTTGATCTTCGACTTGCGCAGGGATTCGAGCAGGTCGAGGTTTTCCTCACCAGGAATGCCGAACACATACTCGACACCTTCGTTTTCCAGGCATTGCACAACGACATCGGCGGCCTTGGCCATTTGGGGTACTACCTCAAAATCTTTGTGGGATTGCAGATTTATTAAGCTGCGTGACTGAGATGTTGCAGGATGTCTCAGTGGCGCGCATCGTAGGCCCTCTGGTTAATAATAATAAATATATTGTTATGATGCGTGGCATCACAGTTTGTTATGAACGGTAACCCCCCTCAATGAACCTCAAGGCATTGCGCTGCTGCGTCGAGATCGTACGCCAAGGCAGCTTCACCAAAGCCGCGCAGCACCTGCATATCGCCCAGCCGGCACTGAGCATGGCCGTTACCCGCCTTGAAGAAGAACTGGGCGTGACCCTGTTCAACCGCACCACGCGCAAAGTCATCCTGACGGCCGAGGGCGAACGGTTCCTGCCACGTATCGAATCGGCCCTGCGCGAAATGGATGTGGCCCGGCAGGAACTGCGCGACATGGCTGACCTGAAACGCGGCGAAGTACGCCTGGGTATCCCGCCGATGTTCGGCCTGCACTATGTGCCCGGGTTGATGAACGCCTTCCGCAAGCTGTACCCGGGCATAGCCATGACCGTGTTCGAAGGCAGCGCCGAGGACATTGGCCATCGCCTGGAACAACGGGAAATCGACCTGGCACTGCTAGAGTCCAGGCGCGTGCCGCCCGACAAGGAATCGATCCTGCTGGGCAGCGACGAGATGCTGGCGTGCATGCACCCTGACCATCCCTATGCCGGCAAGGCCTTCCTTACAGCCGAAGACCTGCGCAATACCGACATGGTGGTGTTCGACCGCACCTTCGTGCAACGCCACCTGCTGGACGCGTTCTTCGCCGAACATGGCATCACTTACCAGGTGGCGCTGCAAAGCAACTTCGTATCGCTGGTGGTGCAGGCCGCGCTGGACAACATGGGCGTGGCGACCCTGCTGCGCTCGGTGCAACAGCGCACGCCGGGCATCGTCGGCGTACCGTTCCGCCCGGCGCAGCTGATGAGCTTCAGGTTGTGCTGGCGCTCGGGGGAATACCTGTCGCTGGCCAGCAAGCGCTTCATCGACTTTGCCGCGCAGACCCATTACCTGGAGCGTTGAAGCCAGCCCGTTGCGGCCTTTTCGCCGGCATGCCCGCTCCCAAAGGAAATCTGCCCGCTCCCACATGTGCTCCCGACAGACGTACGAGGAAGCCAGCCACCTTCCTCGACGTCGCCGTCACGGATTGACTATGATCCCGCCTTGAACGTTTCAGCATGTTTCAACAAGGATCCAGATGTCAGTTCAGGAATTACCCCCCCTCCCTAGCAAAAGCACCGTCGCAAAGATGGAAGCCGCCATGGCGCTGGGCAGCTTTGCGATCGGCACTGGCGAGTTCGCCATCATGGGCCTGATGCCCGACATCGCCAGTAACCTGCAATTGAGCGAGCCCCAGGTGGGCCATGCCATCAGCGCCTATGCGCTGGGGGTGATGGTCGGCGCCCCGACTCTGGCGATCATCGGTGCCAAGCTGTTGCGCAAGCACATGCTGCTGTTGCTGATGGCGCTGTATGCCCTTGGCAACCTGGCTACCGCCTTCGCCCCCTCGTTCGGTGGCCTGGTCGCCTTCCGCTTCATCAGCGGCCTGCCCCATGGCGCCTACTTCGGCATTGCGGCGGTGGTGGCGTCGAGCATGGTGGCCAAAGACCAGCGGGCGGGGGCCGTGGCCCGGGTGATGATGGGCCTGACCTTGGCCATGTTGCTCGGCAACCCGGTCGCCACCTTGCTGGGCCAGTATTCCGGCTGGCGCTCGGCGTTCGTATTGGTCGGCGCGATAGCCCTGTGCACCATAGCCCTGGTCTGGCGCTTCGTGCCCCAGCGCCACGATGAAACGCGCAGCAACCCGCGCAAGGAACTGCAAGCCTTCACCCTGCCGCAAGTGTGGATGGCGCTGGGCATCGCCTCGATCGGCTTTGCCGGCATGTTCTGTGTGTTCAGCTACCTGGCGCCGACGATGTTGCAGGTAACCCAGGTGTCGCCGCAGTGGATTCCGTTCGGCCTGGCAGCGTTCGGCGTGGGCGGCATCGTCGGCAACATCGCCGGCGGCAAACTGTTCGACCGCCTGCAGTTCCGCGCCGTGGGGCTGGTGCTGGTGTGGTCGATTGCCGTGCTGCTGTTCTTCAGCTTTGCCGCGCAGGCGCTGTGGAGCCTGCTGCTGGGCATTGGCCTGGTGGGGACCATGATTGCCCTGGCGGCACCGTTGCAGATCCGCCTGATGGACATTGCCCATGAAGCGCCAAGCCTGGCAGCGGCGTCGAACCATGCGGCATTCAACCTGGCCAATGCGCTGGGGCCGTGGCTGGGTGGCATGGCGATTACCGCGGGCATGGGCTGGACCAGCACCGGCTACATCGGCGCAGCGACGGCGCTGGTCGGGCTGGGGATCTACCTGGTGGCACGGCGGATGAAGGGCGGGCACTGAAACGGGGCTGCCATGCAGCCCATAAGTCATTGAATTAGCCGCTCCCACAGGGTACGAGTATCGCTTGCGAATTCAGTTATCTGTGCGACAGCGCGGCCCAAAGGGCTGGGCAATCTCCCACAGAGACCGCACAATGCTTTAAATTTGTGCGGTCCCTGTGCGGCCCCTGATTCAACGATCAACGCGGCAGGCTGACCCTTGCCACCTCGGCAAAATAGCGGGCCCCGGTCGCCAGGATCGCATCGTTGAAATCATACGAAGCGTTATGCAACGGCGTAGCCCCCGCCTCGCCCTCGGTACCATTGCCGATGAACACGAAGTTGCCCGGCACCTGCTGCAGGAACGCACCGAAGTCCTCGGAAATCATCATCGGCATCACTTCGGCATTCACCGCCTGCGCCCCCACCACATTGCGCGCCGCCGTCACGGCAATTTCCGTGTTAGCCGCCCAGTTCACCGTCGGCGCAAACTCGTGGCTGTACTCGAACCGGCAGGTTGCACCGTGCAAGTGGCAGATACCCTCGCTGATCTCGCGCATGCGCTTCTCCAGCAAGCGTTGTACCTCGGGGCTGTAACTGCGGGTGTCGCCCTTGATCGTGACATGGGTAGGTATCGCATTGCGGATGCCATCAGTAATGAACTCGGTGCAGGAAACCACTGCTGAAAGGCTCGGGTCGACATTGCGCGCGACAATGGTCTGCAAGGCCAGCACGATCTCGGCACCGATCACCATCGGGTCGATGCCCATGTGCGGCCGTGCGGCATGGGTACCCTTGCCCTGGATGTGGATGACGAAGTTGTCCTCGCTGGCCATGATCCCGCCAGCCCGCGTGGCAATATGGCCAGCCGGCATGCCCGGCATGTTGTGCGCGCCATACAGGGCATCGACCGGGAAGCGCTCGAACAAGCCATCGGCCATCATCGCCTTGGCCCCGCGTCCATGCTCCTCGGCCGGCTGGAACAGGAAACGCACGGTACCGTTGAAGTTTCGCTCGCGGCACAGCAGGTCTGCGGCCCCCAGTACCATCGCCATGTGCCCGTCATGGCCGCAGGCGTGCATCTTGCCGTGGTTGCAGGACGCATGGGGCCGTTCATGCGCCTGTTCGGTGATGTTCAGGGCATCCATGTCGGCACGCAGGCCGATCACGCCCGGGCCGTCACCGACAGTGAGGCTGGCAACCAGGCCAGTGCCACCGATGCCTCGGTGCACCTCCAGGCCAAAGCTGGCCAGGATGCTGGCGACCTGTTCGGCAGTGTCGAACTCTTCGAAGCCGGTTTCCGGGTGGCGGTGAAACGCGTGCCGCCAGTGCTTGAGGCGCTGTTCGAATGCAGGGTCATTGCTCATGCTTGAAGTTCCTGTTGCTGGGCCAACGTCGGGCGTTGACCGGAAGGGCCGGTATAACCTGGCCCTCAAGGGGTGGATCAGGTGCGTACCCAGGTTTGCTGGCGTGCCAGTACCGAGCTGGCCGACTCGCCCAGCAGATCGGCGTAGACGCCAGGGGCGGTGGCGCCTTCGGTACTGATGAAGAGGATGCGGGCGTTGCCGTCGAGACCCAGGTCGGCAGCTGCGCCAGCATCCGTTACCAGGTGGGCAAGCCCGGCCAGGCCGGCGACGCTGGACTCACCCGCCACCAGTGGAATGTCGCGAGCGCTGCCAGCCGCCAGGCGGCGCATGGCGGCAACAGCCTGGTCATCGGTGATGGTCATGAAGTAATCGACGCTCGGCTCAAGGAATCGCCAGGCCAATGGCGATGTCTCGCCGCACGCCAGGCCCGCCATTACCGAGTCCACCGAACCGGTCGCCCTGGCCGGTTTGCCGAGCAAGGCACTCTGGTACAGGCAGTCCGCCTGCTCCGGCTCGACCATGACCATCAATGGGCGTTGTGCGCCGTAGTGCTCCCACAGGTAGCTGACGATGCCAGCCGCCAGGCCACCCACCCCGCCCTGCAGGAACACGTGGGTGAAAGGCGGCTGGCCGGCAGTGGCTTCGATGATTTCTGCGGCGATGGTGCCGTAGCCCTGCATCACATCACGCGGGATCACTTCGTAGCCCTCATAAGAGGTATCGGAAACCACGGTCCAGCCGTTGCTGGCCGCCAGCTCCGCAGCGTGCTGGACCGACTCGTCGTAATTGCCGGCAATGCGCACGATCCGCGCGCCGTAGGCGGCAATCGCCTGCTCGCGCTCTATGCTGACGTTGGCATGCAGCACGATCACGCAGTGGCAGCCGATGCTTTGCGCGGCAGCCGCCAGGCCCTTGCCATGGTTGCCATCGGTGGCGCTGACCACGGTGAAGGGGGCCAGCAGGTTCGCGTACTGGCCTGCCAGCAAGCCGCGCGGGTCGAACTGCTGCGCGGGGAAGGTACGCAGGATCAGCCGGACCAGGGCAATCGGCGCGCCCAGCGCCTTGAAACTGCCCAGTTCCGAACGCACCGATTCGTCCTTCACCGTCAGCTGGGCAACGCCCAGCTCCGCGGCCAGGTCAGGCAGGCTGTACAGCGGCGTAGCACCTGCGTTCAAGCGCGCCCAGCCGGCCAGCCACTGGCGGCTTTCTTCAGCCTTGGCGATGCTCATCACCTCCTGCAACGCTTGCGGGTAAGGCTGGCGGCCAGCCTTGGGGTTGGAAACAAACATGCGGCACTCCTTTCTACAGGCAACATGAAGCCCATGCCGCTGAAACCAGGCTTCAGCGGGCGGGGCATTACAGTGGGGATCAGGCGTGGGTCAGGCGACGGCTGACGACATCCAGCAGCACCTGGGCGCCCTGAATCAGTTGTTCGTCATCGGTATGCTCGCGCGGGTTGTGGCTGATGCCGCCCTGGCTGGGCACGAAGATCATCGCGGCGGGGGCAATGCGGGCGATCATTTGCGCGTCGTGGCCGGCGCCAGAGGTCATGCGCCGATGGCTGAAACCGAAACGCCGGGCCGAGGCTTCGATGGCATCGGCCAGCCCTGCGTCGAAGATCACCGGCTCGAAACGCACCAGGCGCTCGGTGGTAATGGTGACCCCTTCACGCTCGGCGAGCGCCTCCAGGTATTGGCTCAGGCGGTTTTCGGCGTAAGCCAGGCAGGTTTCGTCGGGGTCGCGCAGGTCAACGGTGAAGGTGGCCTTGCGCGGGATGACATTGATCACGTTCGGCTCGAACTGCATGCAGCCGACCGTGGCCAAGGTCGTGCCGGAATCCACGGCCATGGCGCGCAACTCGGCGACGATGGCACTGGCGACGAAGCCTGCATCATGGCGCAAGTGGGTCGGCGTGGTGCCGGCATGGTTGGCGTGTCCCTTCACCTCTACTTGCTGCCAGGAAATGCCCTGCAGGTTCTCGACCACGCCGATCAGGGTGTTTTCGGCTTCGAGGACCGGCCCCTGCTCGATATGCAGTTCGAGGTATTCGTGCGGCACGATAGCGCCAGGCTCCAGCGTGCCGGCATAGCCGATGCGCGCCAGTTCATCGCCAAGGCGCGTACCGTCGGTGCCAAGGGTATCCAGTGCCTGTTGCAAAGGCAGGCCGCCGGCGTAAACCAGTGAGCCCATCATGTCGGGCTGGTAGCGCACACCCTCTTCATTGGTGAACGCGCCGACGGTGATCGAACGCTCAGGCAAGCGCCCGGCCTCACGGTACGCCCGAACCACCGCCAATCCGGCCAGCACGCCATAGCAGCCATCCAGGGCTCCGGCGTTGGTGACAGTGTCGATGTGCGAACCCATCATCAGCGGGCTTTGCTCGCCGCGGTCAGCGGCTGCGCGTAACGTACCGAAAATGTTGCCGATGCGGTCGACCTGCACGTCGAGGTCAAGCTCGCGCATCCAGCCGACCAGCAGGTCGCGCCCGGCCTTGTCGGCATCGCTCAGGGCGATCCGGGTGCGCCCGCCATGCGTGGCGTCAACACCTACCTGGCCGAGTGCACGGATCTGCTGCAGCAGCAAAGCGCCGTTCAGTTGCAGTGGGGTACTCGCATTCATCAACCGTTTCTCCATGGGTGAAAAGCCTTGGCTCTACACCGCCGTTCTTGTTCACGGGAAATTCTATTCGCTCGCCGCGTATGAAAATCTTGATTTTTGGCCAATTCATGCACTTTTATTACGCACTTTCGGCATTTACCGCTGTTCGCCTACGGAGCCCCTCCCATGCCCCTCGATCACTTCGACCTGGCCCTGCTCGATGCCGTGCAGCGCGACGCCGGCACTTCACAGCTGGACCTCGGTGCGCAGGTCAACCTGTCCTCGGCGGCGGTCAACCGGCGCCTGAAGAAGCTGACGGCCGACGGCGTGATCCGCGGCACGGTGGCACAGGTGAACCCGGAGCAGCTGGGGTACACGCTGACCGTGATCACCGAGGTTGAAGTGGAGAACGAGCGCCTGGACCTGCTGGACGAGATGAAACGCGCCTTCCTCGCCTGCCCGCAGGTGCAACAGTGCTACTACGTGGCCGGGGAATGCGATTTCGTGCTGATCATGCTGGTGCGGCACATGGAGCAGTACACCCAGCTGACCCGTGAGCTGTTCTTCGAGAACAACAACGTCAAGCGCTTCAAGACACTGGTGTCGATGAGCAATGTGAAGACTGGCCTTTTCGTGCCGACCCTCACGGATTGAAGCCTTTATTGCGAGCCGCTGTAAAAGCGCGCAAGTTGACAGTCAACTTGTCCAGGCTGGCCAGCCCCGAGGAAATGATTACAATGCGCGCCCCGACCTGAAATATGTTTTTCTCATGAAATCACTGCTTTACGCCGTATCCTTACTATTTTCCTTCACCCTCCCCGCCCTGGCCAACCCGCCGGCGACCTTCACCGAGGCCAAGGTAGTGGCCAAGCAGAAGGTGTACATGGACCAGGCCAGTAGTGCCATGGGCGACCTGTACTGCGGCTGCAAATGGACCTGGGTGGGCAAGTCCGGCGGGCGTATCGATGCCGCCTCGTGTGGCTACCAGACCCGCAAGCAGCAGAACCGAGCAGAGCGCACCGAATGGGAGCACATCGTGCCGGCCTATACCTTTGGCAACCAGCGCCAGTGCTGGAAGAACGGTGGCCGCGAGCATTGCGTGGATGACGACCCGGTGTTCCGCGCCATGGAGGCCGACCTGTTCAACCTGTACCCGGCAGTAGGCGAGGTCAACGGCGACCGCAGCAATTTCAACTACGGCATGGTTGCTGGCAATGCAGGGCAATACGGGCAGTGCAGCACCAAGGTCGACTTCGTGCAGCGTGCTGCCGAACCCCGTGACGAAGTGAAAGGCCTGGTCGCCCGCACCACCTTCTATATGTACGACCGCTACAAGCTGAGCATGTCGCGCCAACAGCAACAGTTGCTGATGGCCTGGGACAAACAGCACCCGGTGTCGGCCTGGGAAAAAGAGCGTGACCGGCGCATTGCCGCGATCATGGGGCATGCCAACCCCTTCGTGACCGGGGAACGCAAATGGACCGCCAACTACAAGCCGGTCGGCAGTGGCGTGGTGCAAGCGGTGCCGGCGAAGGCTGCCAAGCCAGAGGCCAAGCCGAGCCTGGCCAGTGCCGAGCCGGTAGGAGCGGTGCTTGGCAACCGCAACAGCCACGTCTATCACCTCTCCGTCGGCTGCCCGGGCTATACCCAGGTTACCGCGAAGAACCAGGTCACCTTCGCCACCGAGGGTGAGGCGCAGGCAGCGGGGTATCGCAAGGCGGGCAACTGCCGCTGATCGGCCCCCTTGCAATCGATCGGGCTGCACAGCAGCCTGATCGAATGACCATCCGTCGCCCAGACGGCACCCCACTCCCCGCCCCCAGCCCAACGAATGACAGATCATCCGCAAAGGAGACGTTCCATGATCCGCATTCGCCCACTCTCGCTGTGCCTTGCCCTTGCCCTGGCCGCCGCCACTGGCACCAGCCTGGCCGCCACCGACATCCATACCGACAGCCACCCGCAAACCGACCAGTCCGGTGGCAAGACTGCCGGTGAAGGTAGCAGCGTCAACAGCCCTGGCAGCAGCAAAGGCAACGACAGCAGCGATACCGGCAGCAACAGCGATGCCGCCGACGGCGCCGCTGGCGGCTCCAACAGCACCGGCGAAGCCACCGGTTCCGGCGCCGGGCGCACCGGCGGCACCGCCGAGGACCAGGACAGCCATTGAGCCCAGCCTGGGCTACACTGCGCCCGAACGCCCTGCCGAGGATTCACCATGAACCTCAAACCCTGGCTGCTTGCCGCCCTGCTGCCGTGCAGCACCCTGGCCGTCGCTGGCGGCCAGGGTGCGCTGTCGATCAGTTCGTCGTCGTTCACCGATGGTGGCGTGATCGCCCTGCAGCAGGTTGGCCCGGACCCGGCCTGCGGCGCTGGCGAAGAGCGCACCCCGCAACTGAGCTGGGACAACCTCCCCGCAGGCACCCGGTCGCTGGCCCTGATCATGTTCGACCCGGACGGCGGCAAGGGTATTGGCGTGGTCCACTGGATCGCCTACAACATTGACCCGGCCCAGGATGGGCTGAAGGAAGGCATCGCCGGGCTGACCGGGCCAGGCGTGACCGTGGGTCGCAACTCGCGGGGCACGCTCAGCTACCGAGGCCCCTGCCCACCCGCCGGCGACAACCCGCACCACTACGCACTGACGCTGATCGCCACCGACCTGCCATTGGGCACCCTGCCCGAGGGCCTGGACCGCAGTGGCCTGCTGCAACTGCTGCAAGGCCACGCGCTAGGGGCGCAGAGCCTGGTCGGGCGCTATGGCCATTGAACCATCCAGTACAAAAACAAATGATCGCCCCCATAGCATTTATCCATTGAATGGCCCGACCGAACTGAAGTAAGCTCGGGCTCATTCACTGGAGAGCAACATGCCAAAACACACCTGCAACCACGCCAACCACACCGGTCGCACCCTGCGTCCTGTGCTGGCCGTTGCCGGCTGCGTGGCACCTGCCAGCTATTACTTCGGGTATTGGTTTAGCCACTAGGCGCCGATACCCACACGGCGCCCACCTTCGAGGGGCCGCCGAACATGAGAATACTCAAACCCCCGGTCGGCTTCCCGACCGGGGGTTTTGCTTTTCAGGCCTTTGAACAACACCGATTCACATTGAGGACAGATTCATGAACTACGCCACCTATTACTACGCAAACACCTACGCCTGGCGATTTAGCCAATCCCGTTCGGGCCAGCCTGCCGCCTCCGTTCGGTCTTCCACAGGTGGCAATGCAGCAGCCAATACGAATTCAACGATCTGTCGAACACCTCGATAGGGCCGACCACGCGGGCCAGAACCCGCCGTCCGCCCAGGGAAAAAACGCCATGCAAGCTTCCAGCCTCGCCCTGACCCAGCCGCAAGCCGCCAACACCACCGTCACCCAGCGCCTGCCCAGCCCGCACCTGCTCAAGCAGCAAATGCCGCTGTCCAGCGAACTTACCCAGCAAGTCCATGCCCACCGCCAGGCCATCCGCGACATCCTCGAAGGCCGCGACCAGCGCCTGCTGGTGATCGTTGGCCCGTGCTCGATCCACGACCCGCGCTCGGCCCTGGAATACGCCGACCGCCTGGCCGCCCTCAGCCGCGAAGTCGACGACAAGCTGCTGCTGGTGATGCGCGCCTACGTCGAAAAGCCCCGCACCACGGTCGGCTGGAAAGGCCTGGCCTACGACCCGCACCTCGATGGCAGCGACGACATGCACGCCGGCATCGCCCTGTCCCGCGGGCTGATGCTGAACATGATCGAGCGCGGCCTGCCGGTCGCCACCGAACTGCTGCAGCCCATGGCCGCCGGCTACTTCGATGACCTGCTGGCCTGGGCCGCGATTGGCGCACGCACCACCGAATCGCAGATCCACCGCGAAATGGTCAGTGGCCTGGAGCTGCCGGTCGGTTTCAAGAACGGCACCGACGGCGGCATCGCCATCGCCAG
Source organism: Pseudomonas sp. LS.1a (assembly GCF_022533585.1). Lineage (NCBI taxonomy): Bacteria > Pseudomonadati > Pseudomonadota > Gammaproteobacteria > Pseudomonadales > Pseudomonadaceae > Pseudomonas > Pseudomonas sp. LS.1a. The sequence goes on along the minus strand of NZ_CP092827.1, from coordinate 2,800,283 downwards.
CGACGCCATGCGCAGCGCCGCCCACCCGCACCGCCACTTCGGCATGGATGCGCAGGGTTACCCGGCCATCATCGAAACCCTGGGCAACCCGGACACCCACCTGGTGCTGCGCGGCGGCCACAAAGGCCCGAACTTTGACGCCAACAGCATCGCCATGGCCCGCCAGGCACTGGCCAAGGCCGGGCTGCAGGGGCGGATCATGGTCGATTGCAGCCACGCCAACAGCGGCAAGGACCCGGCGCGTCAGCCGGCGGTATTCAACGATGTGCTGGAGCAGCGCATGGCCGGTGACCGCTCGATCGTTGGCGTGATGATCGAAGGGCACCTGTTCGACGGCTGCCAGGCGCTGGGCAAGGGCGCGCTGAAATACGGCGTGTCGATCACCGATGGTTGCCTGGGCTGGGCCTCGACCGAAACCCTGTTGCGTGAGGCGGCACAAAAACTGTAGGCAGCGGGTTGCAAGCCTGGCGAGACATACCCCGGACAAGTGCGCTAGGCTTGCCTTTTTACCCCAAGGAGCAGTACCCATGGCCCGTGCAACCGCCCGCCACATCCTGGTCAGCAGCGAAGACAAATGCAAAGAACTGAAAGCCCAGATCGAAGCAGGCGCCGACTTCGCTGAAATTGCCAAAGCCAACTCCACCTGCCCGTCCAGCCGCCAGGGCGGTGACCTGGGCTCGTTCGGCCCGGGCCAGATGGTCAAGGAGTTCGACACCGTGGTGTTCAGCGCCCCGATCAACACCGTGCAAGGCCCGGTGAAGACCCAGTTCGGCTACCACTTGCTGGAAGTGACCAGCCGCCAGGACTGATTCACCTGTTCAGGTGATGAGATCCCCTGTGGGAGCGGGTTTACCCGCGAATGCGTCAGCCCAGACGACGAGGCTGCATGCTCGGACGCATTCGCGGGCACGTCGCAGCGGCGCACCGCCGCTCCCACAGAGATTGTGGTGCCTGTTCCTGCTTTGCTTGGCTGTCAACGCCCACGCCGCCCCCACCCACGCCCTCACCGTCTACGGCGAAGCACCCCGCTACCACGCCGGCTTCCAGCATTTCGACTACGTCAACCCAAACGCCCCCAAAGGTGGCATCCTGCGCCGTTCGGCCATCGAGATCGGCCAGTTCGACCATATCCTGCCGTACATCGACAAAGGCATCGGCGTCAGCGAGGTCGATAGCCTGCTGTATGCGCCACTGGCCGTGCGCTCGTTCGATGAGCCCTACACCGTCTACGGCCTGATCGCCCGGCGCATGGAGCGCGGCCCGGACGATGCCTGGCTGCGTTTCGAGATCGACCCGCGCGCCACCTTCGCCGATGGCAAGCCGGTGCGCGCCGAGGACGTACGCTTTACCTTCGAGCTGCTGATGAGCAAGGGCAGCCTCAAGTACCGCACCCAGTTCGCCGATGTTGCCGCCGTCATCGTGGAAAGCCCGCACAGCGTGCGCTTCGACTTCAAGCCCGACCACGGCCGCACCCTGCCACTGGACCTCGCCGGCCTGCCGGTACTGCCCGAACACGACTGGCAGCAGCGCGATTTCGCCAACGGTGCCGGCTTCGACAAGCCGGTCGGCAGCGGGCCGTACCGTATCGGGCACATCGACAATGGCCGCAGCATCACCTTCGAGCGCGACCCCGGCTGGTGGGCGCGCGACCTTCCGGTCAGCCGTGGGCGCTACAATTTCGCCAAACTGCGCATCGAGTACTTCGGCGATACCGAAGTGGCGCGGCAAGTGCTCAAGGGCGGTGGCTACGACTACAACCGCGAATTCTCTGCCACCGCCTACACCCTGGGCTACAACGGCGCGCAACTGGACGACGGCCGCCTGCAGCGCGCCCACCTGGGCCCGGCCAAGCCGCAGGTGGCCCAGGGCTTTGTGTTCAACCTCGACCAGCCGCAGTTCAAGGACCGTCGCGTGCGCCAGGCGCTGGGCATGCTGTGGGACTACGAGTGGAGCAACCGGCAGATGATGCGCAACATGTACATCCGCCAGCAGAGCGTGTTCTCCAATACCCCACTGGCCGCCCGCAAACTGCCGGATGCAGGCGAGTTGAAACTGCTCGAACCGTTGCGCGGCAAGGTACCGGACGAAGTCTTCAGCACCGTGTTCACCGCCCCGGTCACCGATGGATCAGGGATCATCCGCAAGCAGCAGCTGCAGGCACTGGCGCTGCTCGAGCAAGCCGGCTGGCGCCCCGAAGGCGACCGCTTGGTGAACAGCCAGGGCACGCCGCTGGCGTTCACCTTCCTCAATGGCCAGGCAGGCATGGAACGCCTGCTGCTACCGTGGAAGCGCAACCTGGCCCAGATTGGTGTGACCCTGGACATCCGCAACGTCGACTCCGCCCAGTACGTCAACCGCCTGATGGCGCGTGACTACGACATGATCGTCACCGGTTACCCGGTCACCCTGTCGCCCGGTGCCGAGTTGTACAACTACTTTGGCTCGGCAGCGGCCCACGACCCCGGGTCGAATAACCTGATGGTGCTGCAGGACCCCGCCGTGGACCGCCTGATCGACGGCCTGGTGCGCGCCGACACCCAGGCCGACATGCTGCACCACGCCCATGCCCTGGACCGGGTGCTGCAATGGAACTATTACTGGATCCCCAACTACTACCCGCCTGGCAGTTCCACCGTCTGGTGGAACCGCTTCGGCGTGCCCAAAGTCCAGGCTGCCTATGACGAAGGCCTGGACACCTGGTGGGAAGTCAGCCCCACCGCGCTGACCAACGCGCAAATGGCCGAACGCCGGAAATCCTCGCCATGACCGCCTACATCCTGCGCCGCCTGCTGCTGATCATCCCGACCTTGCTGGCGATCCTGCTGGTCAACTTCGCCATCGTCCAGGCCGCACCGGGTGGCCCGGTGGAACAGGCGGTGGCACGCTTGCAAGGGATTGGCGGCGGCGCTCCCGGCGCCCGGGCCGAGGTGGTGCACGGCGAGTCGCGGGCCACCCGTGGCCTGGACCCGAAACTGATCGAGGAGATCAAGCGCCAGTACGGCTTCGACAAATCCGCCCCCGAGCGCCTGTGGTTGATGCTGGGCCAGTATGCCCGGCTGGACTTCGGCAACAGTTTCTTCCGCGGCGCCAAGGTTACCGACCTGATCCTCGACAAGTTGCCGGTCACCCTGTCGCTGGGCTTCTGGGCCACGCTGATCACCTACCTGGTGTCGATCCCGCTGGGCATCCGCAAGGCGGTTCGCCATGGCAGCCGCTTCGATGCCTGGAGCAGCGCGCTGATCGTGGTTGGCTATGCCCTGCCCTCGTTCCTGTTCGCCCTGTTGCTGATCGTGCTGTTCGCCGGCGGTACCTCGCTCGACTGGTTCCCGGTGCGCGGCCTGGTCTCGGACAACTTCGACGAGCTCAGCCTGCTGGGCAAGGTCGCCGACTACTTCTGGCATCTGGTGCTACCAGTCGGCGCCCTGGTGATCGGCGGTTTCGCCACCCTGACACTGCTGACCAGGAACGCCTTCCTCGACGAGATTTCCCGGCAATACGTGGTTACCGCCCGCGCCAAGGGCCTGAGCGAGCGTCGGGTGCTGTATGGCCACGTGCTGCGCAATGCCATGCTGCTGGTGGTGGCCGGATTGCCGCAGGCGTTGATCACGGTGTTCTTTGCCGGCTCGTTGCTGATCGAGGTGATCTTCTCGCTCGATGGCCTGGGCCGCATGAGTTACGAAGCGGCTGTGTCGCGGGACTACCCGGTGGTGTTTGGCACGCTGTTCATCTTCACCCTGGCGGGCCTGCTGATCCGCCTGATCGGCGATCTGTCGTACACGCTGCTCGACCCGCGTATCGACTTCGACACGAGGGCGCACTGATGCTTTCACCGATTTCGCGTCGTCGCCTGAAACGCTTTCGCCGCAACCGCCTCGGCTGGGTCTCGCTGTGGCTGTTCGCCGGCCTGCTGCTGCTGAGCCTGTGTGCCGAGCTGGTGGCCAACGACAAACCGCTGCTGCTGGGCTACAAGGGCGAGCTGTATGTGCCGGCGCTCAAGCGCTACAGCGAGCAGCAGTTCGGCGGCCAGCTGCCGTTCCAGCCGGACTACCGCAGCGCCTATGTACGCCAACTGATCGAACAGCAAGGCGGCTGGATGCTGTTCGCACCGATCCCGTTCAGCGCCGACACCCCCAACTACGACCTGCAAGTGCCCACCCCCAGCCCGCCAAGCGCGAGCAACTGGCTGGGGACCGACGACCAGGGCCGCGACGTGCTGGCCCGGGTGCTGTATGGCACACGGGTGTCCTTGCTGTTCGCCTTCGCCCTGACCCTGGTCAGCGTGCTGATCGGGGTGACGGCCGGGGCCTTGCAGGGCTACCACGGCGGCTGGGTCGACCTGTTCGGCCAGCGTTTGCTGGAGGTGTGGTCGGGGTTGCCGGTGCTGTACCTGCTGATCATCCTCAGCGGGTTCGTCGAGCCGGACTTCTGGTGGCTGCTGGGGATCATGGCGTTGTTCTCCTGGCTGACCCTGGTCGATGTGGTGCGCGCCGAGTTCCTGCGCGGTCGCAACCTGGAGTACGTGAAGGCCGCCCGGGCGTTGGGGCTGTCAGACAGCCAGGTGATGCTGCGGCACATCCTGCCCAACGCCATGAACGCGACGCTGACCTATGTGCCGTTCATGCTGACCGGGGCGATCACCACCCTGACTGCACTGGATTTTCTCGGTTTCGGCATGCCGGCCGGGAGTGCTTCGCTGGGGGAACTGGTGACCCAGGGCAAACAGCACCTGGAGGCGCCGTGGCTGGGCTTTACCGCGTTCTTTGCACTGGCGGTGATCCTGTCGCTGCTGGTGTTTATCGGGGATGCCTTGCGTGAGGCGTTCGACCCAAGGGGATAGTTTTTCAGGTCTGGCCTCTTCGCGGGTAAACCCGCTCCCACAGGTACCCCACAGTCTTCAGGATTTGTAGTGAACTTGTGGGAGCGGGTTTACCCGCGAAGTGGTCGGCCCCGCTTATACAGATTTCAGGATTTTTACCCATGCACGACAGCGACAGCCTCAAGGACTACCCCCAGGTACGGCAACTGGCGATCCGCTCGCTGTTCGAAATCATCGAACAGTCCAGCGAAGGCACGGTAATCGTCGACCGCCAGGCGCGCATCGTCTGGATGAACGAACGGTATGCCCGGCGCTTTGGCCTGGCCGACGCGGCCAGCGCCATTGGCCAACCCTGCGAAGCGGTGATCCCGGGCAGCCTGATGCGCGAGGTGGTGAGCAATGGCCGGCCGATACTGCTGGACATGCTCGACACCCCGAACGAGCCGCTGGTGGTGATGCGCCTGCCCATCCACGACGACCAGGGCGCGCTGATCGGCGCCATCGGCTTTGCCCTGTTCGATGAGTTGCGCAGCCTGTCGCCGCTGCTCAAACGCTACTCCAGCATGCAGCAGGAGCTGGCCTCGACCCGCTCGCAGTTGCGCGCACGCCAGGCCAAGTACAGCTTCGCCCAGTTCGTCGGCAGCAGCGCCGCCAGCCTGGAGGCCAAGCGCCGCGCACGGCGCGGTGCGAGCAGTGACTCGCCAGTGTTGCTGCTGGGCGAAACCGGCACCGGCAAGGAGCTGTTGGCCCATGCCATCCACGCGGCGTCGGCGCGGGCGCACAAGGCGTTCGTCAGCATCAACAGTGCGGCGATCCCCGAGACACTGCTGGAAGCCGAGTTCTTCGGCACCGCCCCCGGTGCCTTTACCGGGGCTGATCGCAAGGGCCGCAGCGGCAAGCTGCAACTGGCCGAAGGCGGCACGCTGTTCCTCGACGAGATCGGCGACATGCCGCTGGCCCTGCAGAGCAAGCTACTACGGGTTTTGCAAGAAAAGGAGTATGAGCCGGTCGGCTCGAACCAGATGCTGCGTAGCGATGTGCGCATCATTGCCGCCACCTCCATCGACCTGCAGGCCGCCATCGCCCGCGGGGCATTCCGCGCCGACCTGTATTACCGGCTGAATGTGCTGCCGATCGAGGTGCCGCCACTGCGGCAACGGCTGGAGGACCTGCCGGCGCTGTGCGAAGCCATATTGGGTGAGCTGGGCAGCCAGTATGAGTTGGAGGCCGAAGCGCAGCAGCTATTGGCGCGGCATGCATGGCCGGGGAACATTCGCGAGCTGCGCAATGTGCTGGAGCGGGCCACGCTGCTGGCGGACCAGCCGCGGCTGGGGGTAGCGGATCTACGGGCGGCATTGGGGCCGTTGAGCCCGGTGGCGACTACGCCTGTGCGGCAGACTTACCGCGAGGCCTGTGAGGCGTTTGAGCGGGAGCTGATTGCCGGGGCACTGGCCGAGCATGCGGGAAATGTACCGGAAGCTGCGTCGGCGTTGGGACTGGGGCGGTCGACGCTGTACAAGAAGATGGTAGTACTTGGTCTCTGATTGGAGACTTTTGTTTCCATTTCAAGATTGCCGCGAGGGCTTTGCCCTCGATCGCGACACAAGGCGGCTCCTGCAGGAGATCGCGGTTCACTTGTAGCAGCGGCCTTGTGTCGCAATGGGCCGCAAAGCGGCCCCAACGTCTCAAGACAGAGACAAAAAATCACAAGAAAACAAAATACTCATATAAATCAATGAGTTAAAAACTGGCACGATTCCCGCTATCTCCTGCTCACCGATAAAAACAAGACTCACCCAGGAGACTCACCCGATGACCGTGCTCATCGCCCTTGCCGCGCTGGCCCTGCTGATGCTGGCTGCCTACCGTGGCTACAGCGTAATCCTCTTTGCCCCCATCGCCGCCCTCGGCGCGGTACTGCTCACCGACCCGTCCGCCGTGGCCCCCGCATTCACCGGGGTGTTCATGGAGAAAATGGTCGGCTTCATCAAGCTCTACTTCCCGGTGTTCCTGCTGGGCGCCGTGTTCGGCAAGCTGATCGAGCTGTCCGGCTTTTCCCGCTCGATCGTTGCCGCCGCCATCCGCGTGCTCGGCACCCGCCAGGCAATGCTGGTGATCGTGCTGGTCTGCGCCCTGCTCACCTACGGCGGTGTCTCGCTGTTCGTGGTGGTGTTCGCGGTGTACCCGTTCGCTGCCGAGATGTTCCGCCAGAGCAATATCCCCAAGCGCCTGATCCCGGCAACCATTGCCCTGGGCGCGTTCTCGTTCACCATGGACGCCCTGCCCGGTACCCCGCAGATCCAGAACATCATCCCCAGCACCTTCTTCAACACCACCGCCTGGGCCGCGCCCTGGCTGGGCCTGATCGGCACGCTGTTCGTGTTCTGCGTCGGCATGGCCTACCTGCAACGCCAGCGCAACAAGGCCCTGCGCGCCGGTGAAGGCTATGGCAGCGACTTGCGCAACGAGCCGGAAACCGCTGCCGACCTGGCCCTGCCCAACCCCTGGCTGGCCCTGTCGCCGCTGCTGCTGGTTGGGGTGATGAACCTGCTGTTCACCCACTGGATCCCGCAGTGGTACGGCCCCAGCCACAGCCTGCAATTGCCCGGCATGAGCGCGCCGGTGCAAAGCGATGTGGCCAAGCTCACCGCCATCTGGGCAGTGCAGGCGGCGTTGCTGGTAGGCATCCTGATGGTGCTGGTGTGTGCCTTCGGTGCCATCCGCTCCCGCCTGGCCGAAGGCAGCAAAAGCGCCGTGGGCGGTGCCTTGCTGGCGGCCATGAATACCGCCTCGGAATACGGTTTTGGCGCGGTAATCGCCTCGCTGCCGGGCTTCCTGGTATTGGCCGATGCCCTGCGCGGCATCCCCAACCCGCTGGTCAACGAAGCCATCACCGTGACCTTGCTGGCCGGTATCACCGGCTCTGCCTCGGGCGGCATGAGCATCGCCCTGGCGGCCATGGGCGAC